>JAQTUF010000038.1 GCA_028710865.1 Candidatus Shapirobacteria bacterium | reverse complement strand
GTGTTTGGTAAATATTCTTATGCTTTAGAAGTACCCAGACATATGTACTTTTTTGACAAAAAATCTTTAAAAAATCTTTTGATCTCCAATGGTTTTAAAAATATTAGGTTTGTTAATAGACCTTATTTTGATTTATTGTTCACACCTGCCTCTTTTTATCATTCATTGAGATATTTTTTGTCTGATAAAAGAATACATTTACCATTTATTTTTGATAAATTATTATTTGTTTTAGCGGTTTTTTCTAAATTAACGATTAAATTATTTACTCCTTTTTGGAAGCAGGAGTTGTGGATTAAAGCTTCTTACTAAGAAATAAAATTTTGCTAAAATTGGATTATGTCACAAAAAAAGATTAAGCGATTAAGAAAAGATGCTTTTGTTGGTGAAGTAAAGAGACCTCTTGGAAAAGTGTTAGGAGTTAGACAGATTATTCGAAATAATTGGAGATTTTTACTTTTACTTTTATTTGGAGTGGTGGCTATTTATTTTAATGGCATGCATGGTGATTTTGTTTCTGATGATTATGCAACCATTCCTCAAAATCAAGAAATTTTAAGTTTTAAAAATGCATTGACTAATTTAGCTCCTGGTTTATCTAATTGGTGGGTAGCTACTGTTTTTGGTGTTGAGAGTTCAATACCATTTCATATTTTTAGCTTACTTTTATATTTAATCGTATGTGTATTGGTTTTTATTTTTGTTTATGTGATTTTAGATAAAAGAACGGCTATTTTTACTACTATTTTATTTGCTGTTTTACCAATCCATGTAGAAGGTGTTTCTTGGATTTCAGGAAAACCTTATTTGTTTAATTCATTAACAGTTTTATTAAGTTTAATTTTGTTTGTTCTCTATTTTAAGACTGGTGTTAAGAAATACTTATGGACTTTCCTTTTTTCTTTGGTGTTGGCTTTTTTTGGAGAAAGAGTTAGATCTTTATCATTGGTTTTGTTACTTCCTTTGGTAATTTTTGTTTTTCAAGATGAGTTTAAATTTAAAATTGATTTGAAAAAGATATTACTTTTGTGTGGATTGGGTGGAATGTTTTTGGCGGTTATATTGTGGCCAAAAATTCAGAACAGAATAGTATCTGTGAACTCTGGTTATAACGGTTCCGAGGGTATTTTTTATAATCCAACATTCCAATATCCGACAGCAATAAGTAAATATTTGCAATTAACTTGGTTGCCAACTGACTTAACTTTATATCATACGATGTATGTTGTTCCGGTATGGCTAAATTGGCTAATATTGTTGACTTATTTGACGATGTTGGGTTGGTTTTTATTTAAAGATAGAAAAATGTTTTTTGCTTTGGCTTTTATATTTTTGGCAGCGGCACCATCGATGGCTCCAGTTAAAGTAAGTTGGTTAGTAGCAGAAAGGTATATGTTTTTGGGTTCGTTGGGTTTTTCTATTTTCTTGGTTTTTGCATTCCAGAAATTAGAAAAAAAATTTAAAAAATTGGCATTGATTTTGTTTGTATTTTTAGTACTGGTTTATTCATTTAGAGTTTTCTTGAGGAATATTGATTGGCAGACAAATCATAAGCTTTGGGTAAATACCTGTCAGGTGTCACCGAATAGTCATAATGCTTGGAATAATATAGGAGATGATTACGATAAATTGGCCCAGGGAGAGACGACGGATCAGGGCAAGATAGAACAATACATGAATGCTATAAAAGGCTTTACCCAATCGACTGTAGTGAAGTTAAATTATGCTGATGCTTATCATAACCGGGCTAATATTTTTTATAAAATTGGAAGGTTGGATTTAGCTCGGGACAGTTATGAAACTGCCATATCTTATGGGCCGAGTTTATATCAAACATATTTTAGCTTAATACAGATAGATTTGACGGAGAGGAAGTATGATTTAGCCTTAGATCATTTGAATAAATTAAATCAAGTTAAACCAAACGATCCACAGGTGGCTTATGTAGCAGCGGTGGTTTATATGAATATAGGAAAGAAAGATGAAGCAATTGCTATCTTACAGCAATTGGTTAAAACAATTCCGGATTTTGTTAATGCCAAAGCTTTGTTGACTCAATTGACCAGTGAACAGTAAATGAGATCACTTCTTTTTTCCCAATCCCATTCTTCATAAATTAAATTTTTAGCTTCTTGCGAAACTTTTTTATAGGTTTTTTTGTCTTTTAAGAGAAGAAATATATTTTTGACGAAAGCATTGAAATCAAAACATTTAGTTTTAATCATACCTTTGGGATAATAAGTTTTTAGGGCTTCAAGATTAAAGGAAACTCCCGGTAGACCCCAGGCCATAGCTTCAGCAGCAGCCATTCCGCCACTGTCGTAAGTAGCCGGGTGAAGAACTATCTTGCTTTGTCTAAAAATTTTATATTTTTCTTCTCCATCAAGAAAACCGACTATATTAATATTTTTATCTAACTTTAATCTGGAAATTTTTTGGCGCATTTTTTCTTCTAACTGGCCATTACCAATAATTACTAATTTCGCTTTAGGGTCTTTTTTGACAACTAGTTTCCAAATATCAATCAATTCAAGAACTCCTTTTTGGGGATGAAAACGACCGATGAAAAGAGCATCGTATATTTTTTTGGGATTTTTTTGGAATTTAAAGTATTTTTTGGCTGGTTTGGTATCGACTCCCCCTCGAATAACAACAGTTTTTTGGTTGGGAAACCTTTTTATATCAGGTTTTGAGGTTATAAAGACAGTATCGGCAAAACTTTTGACTAAATGATAAATGGGTAGTTGAACTAAGCGATAAATAATACCTCTTAGTGGTTGTTTATCTTTGTAAGGGGAATCTTTTGAAAAAATTTTAGGAGCAAAAAGAAAAAATCCGGCTACCCATTTGATTTGTTTATTTTTTAATTTAGCCAAAAGGGCGGGGATGGAATCTGGCCAAAAGTCAGAGGACGAATAAATAATGACTTGTTTATTTTTGGGAAAATGGTGACTGAGTAATTTTTTAGCTCCAATTATAGTTCTGGCGATTCCGGCTATATAAGTTCCATATTTGTCATATTTTTCTGCTTTTGAAACGAAATATTTGACGTTGTTTAATCCATAAGACTTACACATTCTGGCTCCTGGTTCATTAGTAAAAATGTTAATCTGACAATCTTTCTTTTGTGACCATTGACGAGCTAATTCAATAAAGATTCTGTCGCCACCGCTCATTCCTGAATCTTTAAAGAAAGTCCAGTTGACAATTATATTAATAATAGTTTTTGGCATATTAATCGATTTTGTAAATAAAAATAGAGTAGCCTATTTTAGTATATGGTTTCAAATTTTTTAACCACTGAAAACATTCCTTGTTATCAAGATAAACTCCTTGGAGTTGAGTGGCACTGATAGCTAACCATCCTGAGTAATCGTTTTGACATGAGAGTTGTCTGTTTTTGTCTTCTTTTAACCAAGATGGGCCAAAATATTGATAATCGACATTATAGGAGTCTAATTGAGTTAAACCAAATAGATTAACTTTGATATTTTGAATATTGTTGTCTTTTATAAATCGAGAGAGGGCTTTTATGTCTTGTCCCCAATCTAAATTTGAGTCTACTAAATG
>JAQTUF010000037.1 GCA_028710865.1 Candidatus Shapirobacteria bacterium | reverse complement strand
AAACCCAGAAATTTGGTATACTTTATCGTTATTCCCAACCTGGAAGGGTGCGGCGAATGGTAAGCCACAGGTTTGCTAAACCTGCGTCAATAAAATGGCATGTGGGTTCGACTCCCATCCCTTCCGCTTATGCCCTATCTTTCCATGTAATTTGTGTGGACTAGCTACAAATCCCTAACCTTCCCTCGTATTTTTTCTAAAACCAACATTTTTCGGTTTTACAGCCTGTAATGTAATATTTTTAGAATTAACTAATTTCTAATTATCATAACGAATGTTCTATTTGATCCATAACGTTATATTGACAAATTTTACCTATTTTTATATAACAGATATTATCTATTAAATTACTTTTATTAATTAAAAGAAACACAACATATTATGCCATTAAAAGATTTAATAATTACTAATCAAAAAATCTCTGAAGACTTAGTAGAGAATATTTTGAAAGGAAGAGTTGAACTTATTCAAGAGGGAAATAAAATTATTTTGACCAGAGATACTATAAATATTGCAAACAAAACTAAAATTTTATTGTTTTTAGCTGGAGCAAAAGCATGGGAACTTTTAGAAGAAATAAATTTATCTTATACCCCAACTGAGATTGGAGAAACATTAAATATACTAGGTAATAGTCTTCGTCCAGCAATGAAGATGTTATCTGATAATTATTTAGTTAGTAATAATAAAGGCAAATATTGTATTACCACTAAAGGAATTTATGAGCTTGATTCATTGTTAAAAGATGGAATACAAGAAAAAAGCAATATTAAAAGAAACCATTCTAAAAAGGTAGGACAATTAAAAACTTCAAAAAATAATGTATTACCCTCAAAAACAAAAGCTATAGAAGAATTAATTAGTGAAGGTTATTTTTCTTCACCCAAAGACAACACAGAAATATTAAATGAATTAAGTCGACGTGGTGTAACGATTAAATCCACGAGTCTTCCATCCTTTCTTTTGCCATTAATTAGAAAAAAAGTATTAAAACGAGACTATAAAGAAAAAAATAAAGGAAAAGTTTGGGCGTATAAAATATATAATGATTAACTACAAACTTATTGCAACTCAATTTGGTGAATCACTCAAATACGATACTAGTATTAATGAAATAAATAGAGTTTTTCTTTCTTTGACTGATTTGACTTTTGAACAGTATCCAAACCCATCGATTACATCAATAAGATCAAAAACTATTTATAGCTGGGTTTTAGTTGTTGGCCAATCGTCTATGACTGATGACCAAAAAGTGGTCTTAATTAAGAATGCTATAGATTTGTTGGTTAAGATAGAAAAGATTAAACTTAAACTTCTTAGTTTGCTTCCAAGAAATTCAATTACCCAAGACAGCATTTCGGTAAAATCTGGAGGAATAGATTATATAAACAAAGAAAGAATACAAAATATACAAGATATTAAAAACAGTATTTTTGATTTTAGTAAACTTTTAAAATTATGTGAAGAATTAAATATTGCCTTTTCAAACAAGTCTTATCTAAGTGTTATAACACTGACACGTATTATCTTAGATCATATTCCTCCAGTTTTTGGATATAACGATTTTTCTCAAGTAGCAAATAATTATGGTTCAAAGAGTTTTAAAGATTCAATGCAAAATCTTAACAATTCCTCTAGAAAAATAGCAGATGCATGTCTTCATACTATGATAAGGAAAAAAGAAACAATACCCAACTCAACACAGGTTGATTTTTCAAACGATTTAGATGTACTTTTAGGAGAAATAATCAGAATTTCCTAATTTTCTCTTTTTATATATTAAATTTTAAATTAAAAGTCATAGGGATAGTTTATTCCCAGACCCCCATGCTCCGCCTTGGACAAGCTTTTTCAGGTAAAATTGGCTATGATTAAATTTATCTATTTTGATTTTGGGGCAGTCTTAGTTAATTATGATGATGTTTTTACTAAGGTTTGTAATGATTTTAATTTAAATAAAACTAGTTTTTTTAAATTTTATGACGAGTTTGTTTTAGATATGGATGTTGGCAAAAAAACAGTTGGCGACTTTTGGGGTGAATGTATCAAAAAATTTAATTTAAAAAATGCCAATGAATACGATTTGCCAAAGTCTTGGGTATCAGATTATAAAATTATCAAACCTATTTTTGATTTTATCCACTCCCTCGAAGGAAAATTAAATTTTGGAATTATATCCAATATTCCAGCCGAAGTTTGGTGGGCGGCCTTTGAAAATGGTTGGGTTCCAAAAGTTGAATATAAAAAAATAATATTGTCATCAGATGTCGGCACAACTAAGCCAGATCGAAAAATTTATGAAATAGCCCAGAATAAGTCTGGCGTAAATCCAGAAGAAATATTATTTATAGATGATAAACAAGAAAATTTAGAAGAACCCAAAAAAATTGGGTGGAAGACATTTTTGTTTGATATGAATCAAGCAGAAAAAGGAGTTAAAGAAATTAAGGCATTACTAAAATAGTCTATAGAGAAATTAATCCCAGACCCACAAGCTCCGCTGGTGTTTTTGTTTACCTAAAGTAGGGAATACCCCAGAAATTGGCCGGGTCACAGGTTCGATAATCTTGATTTAAATCATTTATCATCTTCATTTCCTTACTCGTCAAACTAAAATCAAAAACTTGGGAATTTTCCAAAATACGGGGGAAATGAGTGCTTTTTGGGATAACAATGGTTTTTCTATTAATAGCCCAGTTAATCAGGATTTGACTTGGTGATTTTTTATATTTATCAGCGATATCTCCAATGGTTTTATTTTCCAACAAATGAACTGTATCATGGCCAATTCTTCCTCCTAGTGGCGAATAAGCCGTAACCGTAATTCCTTGATTTTGGCAATACTCAACCAGTGCTTGCTGATTATTATATGGGTGGAGTTCTATTTGATTGTTGGTCGGTTTGATTTTGGCGTAAGTCAAAAGATCAAAAATCATCATAGTCGTAAAATTGGAAACACCAATTGATTTAACTAGTCCCTTTTTAACCAATTGCTCCATCGCTTGCCAGGTTTCCCTAATAGAAACATTCTCAAATTTTGATCCAGTTTCATTTTTAAAAGGTAGACCCCAATGAACAAGATAAAGGTCAAGGTAATCTAACTGAAGTTCAGTTAAAGTTTTTTTACAGGCTAATAAAACCTTGTCTGGATGATGATCAGTATTCCACAATTTACTTGTAACAAACAGATCTTTTCTCTTTATTTTATTGCCAATGATTTTATTAAAAACCTGGCCAATTTCAGCCTGATTTTGATAAGCACTAGCACAATCGATATGTTTATATCCGGATTGAGTTATAGCATACTCCACGGCCTGGGCAACAACATTAGGTTCTGACTGCCAAGTTCCCAACCCGATTATAGGAACAATTTCGCCATTATTAAATTTCAATTCTTTTTTCATAATCCATTTTAATACAAATTAAAAATTTTTTCCCAACCTTGTGCTATAATCCACCCGCTGCACCTTAATATAGTGTTTGCTATTAAATTATTAGGAGGTTTTTTGTGTTTAGTAGAGAAGACTCTACTAAAGATAAATGTATTGGGTTATTCGGTAGTTGTGGTGTCTCTGAATGGCG
>JAQTUF010000006.1 GCA_028710865.1 Candidatus Shapirobacteria bacterium | reverse complement strand
GCGGAGGAGGCGAGATTCGAACTCGCGGTGCCTTGCGACACATTCGCTTTCCAAGCGAACGCACTAGACCACTATGCGACCCCTCCATAAAGGTACGGATATTATATCCTATTTATCTGTCATATGAGGCTCTGAAATTCTCCACATTTTGGCTGTTATGTCCACTAATTCTTCCAATTTTCTAACTGCCTCTTTCCCTAGCTCTTCTAATTGTTGTCTATTTCTCTCTCCATCTTTTATGGCTTGATCATTAAATCCTTTTACCTGTCCTTTATACATTTCTTCTACTGCATCATATCTCATATAGGTTGATCGTTCTCCAGTTTCAAACGGAGTTTCTCCAGAAACCAATTCTTTTAGATGTTTCATCTATTTTTTAAAAAAATATTTCTCCCTTTTTTAAGAGGAGACCTGCCCGCAATCGCTGAAGCGATAGCTTCTGCAGGCGGGTGTCCTGATTTATCGACAGAGGGGTTTAGATAAACTTTCTAATTTTTTTTTAGCTTTTTTTAAAAGCACTTTTTCACTTTCATAAGCCAACTTTTCACTAGCTTCTTCAAAACTAAACCAATCCCTATCAATAACCATTTCACTATCAAAATATTTTAAATTACTTATTTCTCCAAACTCCATCAAAAAAAAAGTTACTTTTTTAATTATCTTTTTTCTTTCCTCATTATCCCAAATAATATAATTATTTGATCCCAATTTTGATATAATTTTTGCTTTTACTTTACCCTCTTCTTCCACTTCTCTTAATGCCGCCTGTTTCAAAAATTCATTTTTCTTTAAATGACCCTTGGGAAATTTATAAATTGCTTTTTCATTTTTCTTTCTTTTTCTTGATGCCGTTCTTACTAATAACCAATAAACTTTTTTATTTTCTATTTTAAAAACTATTCCACCAGCCGATCTCTCATCGTAATACAAGCCATCATTTATTTTCAAATTATCTTTTTCCATTAGTATTCGATTATATCCCAAGTGTTACAATTATTTAACCTTTAATCATTAATTAATAACATGAATAAGTTAGCCAAAATCAGTCTTTTAGTTATTAGTTGCTTAGTTTTGTCCGGTTGTAGTCTTCAAACTCAGACTAATCAATCAAACTCTAATAAAAACCAACCAGAATCCAATAAATCAATGTCTTTAAAAGATTTAATTAGTCTTGGCGTTGCTCAAAAATGTACTTGGACTGTTAATGATGACAATAATCAAGTGACTGGAGAAATTTTAATTAAAGATAAAAAATTTAAACAAACCACCAAAATTAATAATCCAAATGGCCAAACCGAATTTAACGCTATTAGTGATGGCCAATGGATGTATACCTGGTCAAATGATTCCACTACTGGCAATATGGCTTTTAAAATGAAAATTGAAGATCCAGAAAACCAATCAGATAATCAAAATCCTAGTAGTGTTGATTGGGAAAAACAATACAATTATAGTTGTTCTCCAACCACTGTTAGTGATCAAGATTTTTCTCTTCCTTCAGGTATTGAATTTATGGATATAAATGAGTTTTCCCAAAATATGGGAAATGCATTTTCTACAAGTATTACTCCGCCAAGTCAAGAATAAAAAGTGTTTTCGGTGAGAATCGAACTCACATCACTCCCTTCGGAGGGGAGAATTCTATCCATTGAACTACGAAAACCTAAAAACAACCTATTTTATATCAAATATTCCTATTTACCGAATCAACCCTAATGACATATACCAAGTAAGTGGTTTTTTACACACTGGACAAGTAGTTGGGGGCGTTTTACCTTTATGAATATAACCGCAATTTAAACACTTCCATTCCCATTCACTATCTCGATTATACAAAGTATTAGCCTCTACATGTTTAGCTAATATTAAATATCTCTCTTCATGTTTTTCTTCAACTTCCTTTACTTCTCTAAATAATCTTTCTGCTTCTGTATCACCATCAATTTTTGCCTGTTGTTCAAAAGATGGGTACATTTCTGTCCATTCACCATGTTCCCCTTCAGCCGCATATTTCAAATTTTCTAAAGTAGATTTACTAAAAGGTTTTATTGATAAATTATCAGTCACTATAACTGTTGGTTCTTTAATCATTTCATATTCTTCTTCTGCATGAGCCCTTTCATTATCAGCTGTTTCTTCAAACACTCTAGCAATCCATTCTAAATTATCTTTTCGAGCCATTTTGGCAAACACATAATAACGGTTTCGAGCTTGACTCTCCCCCGCAAAAGCTTTCAAAAGGTTTTCTTGTGTTTTTGTCATATACAATTTTAACATTAAAGCCAAATTAATTATTTCTGTTAAAATATTTCCTATGAATAAAACCATTACTCTTAACAATGGAAATAAAATACCCATTCTTGGTCTTGGTACGTGGAAATCAATCAATGGTTCTGTTGGTCAAGCTGTTAAATATGCCATTACCCAAGCTAATTATCGTCATATTGATTGTGCTAGTGCCTATGACAACCAGTCAGAGATTGGTCAAGTTTTTTCAGAAATTATTGGTTCAAAAATAAATCGTAAAAATCTTTTTATTACTAGTAAACTTTGGAACACAGATCATAAAAAAGAAGATGTCCCAAAAGCTTGTCAACAAACTTTATCCGATCTTCAACTCGAGTATTTAGATCTTTATTTAATGCACTGGGGACTTTCTTTTAAAAATAATTATAGTTCTAAACCAGAACCAATTTCTATCAGAGAAACATGGGAAGCCATGGAAGCTTTAGTTAAAAAAGGTTTGGTTAAATCAATTGGTGTCTCCAATTTTACTGTCATGATGATTATTGATCTTCTTTCTTATGCCAAAATTAAGCCAGTTATTAATCAAGTCGAGGTTCATCCTTATAATTCTCAAGTTGAATTAATTAAATTTTGTCATTCTCAAAAAATAGCTGTCACTGCCTATTCACCCCTTGGTGGTCAATCCCAGCTAGGTGGTATTAATCTTTTAGATGAAGATATTATCAAAAAATTAGCTCAAAAATATAATAAAAGTTCATCTCAGATCATTTTAAATTGGGGTATTAATCGAGATATTATTATTATCCCCAAAAGCACTCACCCCACTCGAATTTTAGAAAATTCTCAAATATTTGATTTTAATTTAACTAAAGAAGACCAACAACAAATTGATAATTTAAATCAAGATTATCGTACCTGTGATCCTATTAACTTTTGGAATATCCCTTACTTTAAATAATTTTTGTTAAAATAGCCTATGACTGAAAGAAATAATGCCACAGATATTAATACTGGTTTCTCTTTAAATAATAAAGAAGTAAGAGACGTTATTGGGACTGAAATCCCTAAAACAGTGAATAGTCTTATTGATATTTTAAAAGAAAATGATTTTCCTTATCCAATTGAAGAAAAATTGGGTAATAAATCAATCAAAAATAGAGACGTAGTTATTGATGAACTAAATACTTTAAATAGATTTTTAACTCAATATCAAAGAAACCCAGATCAATTTGATACCAGAGTAGTCTCCTTTGATAAAAACAGTGGCATTTACAGAATTAACCTTGGGTTTGGTCAAAAGGTACCCATCGATCAAAGAGGGGAAAATCAAATAAGTTTTATTTTAAGAGAACCAGTTAACGATTCTAATCGTGATGATGAAATATATTCAGCCTCTTTACATGGAAAATCTGCTTCAAATACTCTTGATTATATTGGCAATAATAATAACTATTCACTTCAAATAAATACCAGTCATATTTATATGGGTAAAGATAACCGAATAAAAATTGATCCATACGCTGGAATTGTTTATACTGCTTCTGAAAAAGGGATTAGTTCTTCTGGTATTCATTTCATTGGAGCACTTCCTTTCTACGTTAAATTAAATGAATCGATCAATGTAGATCAATTTAAGACGGTACGACATTTTATTAAAGAGAATCCTCATAGATAAAATCTAATTTTTCAGCTAGTTTTCAGCTTCCAAGGTATAATATATCTTCATGAAGATATTAGTTATTGAAGATGAACACTTAATTGCTAATTCCTTAAAAAAAGGTTTGGAGCAAGAACATTATACTGTCGACATTACTTTTGACGGCATTACTGGTTTTGATTTGGCCTCATCTGGAGATTATGATCTTATCCTTTTAGATCTCATGTTGCCGGGTATGGATGGTTTGACTATTTGTCAAAAACTTCGATCTGATAATAACCAAACACCTATTTTAATGCTTACCGCCAAAAGTCAACTTGAAGACAAAATAAATGGTCTTAATAGTGGAGCTGATGATTATCTTACCAAACCTTTTGCCTTTGAAGAATTATTGGCTCGTGTTCGAGCTCTTTCTCGTCGACCCCAAAAGGCCAATGGTAAAATTTTGACTGTCGGTAAATTATCTCTTAATACTTCTACTTTTGAGGTCACTCGATCTGGGAAAAATATTCAGCTTTCTAATAAAGAATATTCACTTCTTGAGTGTTTTCTTCGCCATCCTAATCAAATTTTAAACAAAGATCAATTAATTCAATATGTCTGGAGTTATGAATCTGATATTTTACCCAACACTGTTGAAGTTTATATTCGTAATCTTCGACAAAAAATTGATCTTCCTTTTAAAAAAGAAACACCTTTAATCAAAACTATTCGTGGTTTCGGTTATAAGCTAGAAGGGTAATTATGTTTAAACAAGCTCGCCTTAAATTAACTGCTTGGTACCTTCTCATTATTATGGTGATCAGTTTTTCTTTTAGTGGTCTTATTTATACTATTAATAGTAATGAGATCAATCGTTTTGCCAATTCTCAACGCAATCGTATTGAAAGGCAATTTGTTTTAAATGACCAAAATCCTCATCCACCCTTAATTTTTATTGATGATGATTTAATTCAAGAGAGTCTCCAACGTCTTTTAATTAATTTAATTATTATTAATGGAGTTATTTTAATTATTTCTGGTTCTCTTTCTTATTTTTTGGCAGGTAAAACTCTCTTTCCTATTCAAAAAATGACCGAAGATCAAAAACGTTTTATCTCTGATGCTTCCCATGAATTACGTACTCCACTTACTGGTCTCAAATCTCTTTTTGAAGTTTCCCTTCGGGATAAGAAAATTAATTTAATCGAAGCCAAAAAAGTAATCGCCACTGGTATTGATCAAACAGATAAATTAAAAATTCTTTCTGATTCCTTATTGGAACTAAGTCGCTTTGAAAATGATAATTTAAAAACCAATTATCAGCCAGTTTTTCTAAAAAAAGTTATTTTAGAAGCTATTTCTCAAATAAAGATTAAAGCTATTAAAAAAGATATTAAAATAATTAACAAAATTAGTTCTGAAAAAATTTTAGGTGATTCGGACAGGCTTACTGAAGTTTTTATTATTTTTCTTGATAATGCTATTAAATATAGTCCCGCCAAAAGTCGAATAAAGTTAATATCCAAAATTCAAAAAAATAATCTAATTGTCGAAATAATAGATCAAGGTATTGGTATTAGTCAAGAAAATCTTCCTCATATTTTTGATCGTTTTTATCAAGCTGATAATGCCCGTACTAAAACTAATGACAGTGGTTATGGGCTAGGTCTTTCTATCGCCCAAAAAATTATCAAATCTCATCAAGGCAAAATAGAAGTTGTTAGTAAATTAAATCACGGCACTACTTTTATTATTTATTTACCACTTTTCAGTTAACTTTCAGAATTTAACCTGATAATCCCGTTTATGAAATTATTTACTAATATAAAAAATAAATTTTTATCCCTACCTTTGGTAGTAAAAATAATCTTACCCATTTTATTAATTGGTGGTTTAGGGTGGTTTATTTATTCCAAGGTCACTACTTCCAGTAATAAAATTAGTGTTAAAACTACTCAAGTTACCAAAGGAACTTTAGTTACTTCCATTTCTGCTACTGGGACTATTACTTCTTCTAATAAAACTAGTATTACTACCGGTGCTACTGGAACTATAAAAACTGTTTATGTTAAGGATGGAGATACTGTCACTAAAGGTCAAAAAATTGCCGAAATAACATTAGATGATGACGGTACTAATAACCAAGTCACTGCTTGGGCTAATTATCTAACTATGCAACAAAATTATAAATCTGCAATTGCTGATCAAACTGCTGCTGATGTCCAAATGTGGAGAGATCGTCAATCTGTCCTTGATGCTCAAACAGAATATGACAGTATGATTGCTGGTGCTTGGAATAATGAAACCAAAGCAGAGTATACTTACAACGAAAAAGCTATTGTTACTAAAACTTTAGAATTAGCTAAAGAAACTTTTACTGCTGATGAAACTAAATACAATAATTATTCTGCCTTTGTTATTAAAGCTAAACAGCAAGCTTCAGAAGCTTATGACAATTATAAAAAAGTTTCTTCAACTATTTATGCCTCATCTGCTGGGGCTATTAGTAATTTGAGTATTGCTACTGGAGTTATTATTTCTAATAACTCTGATTCTATTACTGTTTCTACTGGTACTAACAGTAGTGAAAATTCTTCTACTGTTACTTCCCATACTGTGGGTAGTATTACTAATCCTGAAGGTCAATATCAAGCTACCCTCAGTTTGACTGAATCTGATATTGTCAAAATTAAATCAGGTCAAAAAGTTATTTTGACTATGGATGCTTTTGAAGAAGCCACTTTTACTGGACAGGTTCTGTCGGTTGATGTTGCTGGCAGTACTAATTCTGGTGTTACCTCCTATTCTGTCGTTATTCTTCTAAATGATACTGAAAAAGAAATTTATACCAACATGGCTGTATCTGCTACGATTATTGTCGATTCTAAAGCCGACATTCTTCTTATCCCTTCCACTGCTATTGACACTGCCAATGATGGTACATCTACAGTGCAGGTTATAAAAGATGGAGTTACTTCCGTTGTTACTATTACTACTGGTAGTACCAACGATAGTCAAACAGAAGTAGTTTCTGGTCTAAATGAAGGGGATACTATTATTTCCTCTTCAGTCAGTACCCAAACCAAATCAAACAATAATACTACTTCTGCTTTTAGTAGTAGTAGTGGTGGTTTTGGCGGTATGACTGGTGGTCCTCCAGGAGGTTTTTAAACTAAAACTATGCCAAAATCAAAAGCTATTATCATTGTTAAAAACCTATCAAAGATTTATAAGACTGATGTTTTAGAAACTATTGCTCTTGATAATGTCTCTTTTGAAATCAAGGAAGGGGAGTTTGTTGCCATCATGGGTCCATCAGGTTCTGGTAAATCAACTCTTATGCATATTATTGGAGCTCTTGATAAGCCAACTAGTGGACATTATATTTTAGATGGTAAAAATGTTGAAAATTTATCAGACGATGAATTATCCGAAATCCGCAATAAAAAAATTGGTTTTATTTTTCAAGCCTTTAATCTTCTTCCTCGTACCACTACCTTAACCAATGTTATGTTGCCTATGACTTATGCTGGTATCCCAAAAGAAGAAAGACTTAAGATTGCCGAAAAATTTCTTAAATTGGTTGGTCTTGGAGATAGAATGCATCATACTTCTAACCAAATTTCTGGAGGGCAACAACAACGAGTTGCCATCGCTCGGTCTTTAGTTTTGAATCCTGCTTTAATTTTGGCCGATGAGCCTACTGGAAATATTGCTTCCACTCAAGCCGATGAAGTCATGGCCATTTTTGAGAAGTTAAACGACGAGGGACACACTATTGTCATGATTACTCATGAACCAGATATCGCCGAACATGCCAAAAGAATTATATTTATTAGAGATGGTCAAATCGTCAATGATAGTGTCAATAAAAACCGTCGTACTGCTGCCAGTATTAAAAAGGAGGTTTTAAAGCATGATTGAATTTTGGGAATTATTTAAAGAAAGTATTCGCACTCTCAAACTTAATAAAATGAGAACTGGTCTTGCTGTCTTAGGGATCGTTATCGGGATAGGTAGTGTTATTGCTCTTATTTCTATTGGTCAATCTAGCCAAGCTGCTATCACTTCTCAAATTACCGCCCTTGGTTCTAACTTAATTACTATTTCTCCTGGTTCTCAAAGCTCTGGACGAGTTAGAACTTCTACTGCTAGAAAAACTTTAACCTTAGCCGATGCTGATGCCATTAAAGCTGCCGATCTTTTTGCTATTAAATCTGTTTCTCCAGAGTATTCTAGTCGTCTTCAAGTCGTTGCTGGTGATTCCAACACCAATACTACTATCTATGGTGCCACTTCAACTTATTCAGAAATTCACAATCTTAAAATTAGTGGCGGCCGTTTTATCACCGAAAGCGATTATAATTCCAACAGTCATATCGCTATTTTAGGACCTACTGTTGTGGAAGATCTTTATGGAAGTTCTAGTTATAACCCAATTGGTGAAGTTATTCGTATTAATGGTCAAAATTTTACTGTTGTTGGAGTTACTGTTGCCAAAGGTTCTTCTGGTATGACTGATTCCGATGATGCCATTTATGTGCCTCTTTCTACTGCCATGAAACAATTGTTTGGAGTAAATTACTTATCATCAATCTCTGTTCAAGCTACCGATAGTGATGTTATGATTCAAGCTCAAAACCAAGTTGGTTATTTCCTTTTAGCTCGTCATAAAATTACTGATACTACTAAAGCTGATTTTACTATTCGATCTCAAGAAGATCTTTTATCTACTGCTTCTAGTGTGGCTGGTACTTTTACCTCTCTTCTCTCTGGTGTCGCTGCTATTTCTCTTATTGTCGGTGGTATTGGAATAATGAATATTATGTTGGTCACTGTTACTGAGAGAACCCGAGAAATTGGTTTACGCAAAGCTCTTGGTGCTAAGAAAAAAACTATCATCACTCAGTTTTTAACCGAATCAGTTATCCTTACTTTTACTGGTGGAATTTTAGGTGTCATTATTGGTATCTTTACCTCATATATTTATTCTCGTACTAATTCATCAACTTTTACCATCTCTCCCTATTCTGTTCTATTAGCTTTCAGTGTTTCTGTTGTTATTGGTGTCATTTTTGGTTGGTACCCTGCTAAACGTGCTGCTAGTCTTCAACCTATTGAAGCTCTTCGTTACGAGTAATCTTTTCAGTTATTTTTAAGCTTATTTTTCTATAATCAAGCATTGTTAATTAATTATTATTTTTACTAAATATGAAAACTAATCAAATCATTGCTGTCCTTGTTCTCTTAGTTGTTTTTTCTGGTGCTTCTTTTTTTGCTGGCACCAAATATCAGCAAAAAAAATTAACTGCTGGATTCAGTCAGCAAATGGCAGGGAGTAATCGTTTAAATACAGGTCGTGGCGCTGGTAACAATACCAATACTAATACTAATATTGATACTGCTAAAAACCGAGGCCAAACTCCTGGGTTTAGACAAACAGTTGGTGAAATCATCAGTCTTGATGACACTTCTATCACTGTCAAAATGGTTGATGGTAGTTCCAAAATTGTCTTAATTTCTGATTCTACCTCTGTCAATCAATCGGTCACTGCTTCTAAGGCTGATCTCAAAATTGGTCTCCAAGTCGCCGTTATGGGTGATCAAAATACAGATGGCAGTGTTACCGGTCAAAGTATTGAAATCAACCCTCATATTGCTACTGTGACTCCTATTGCTCAGCAATAATAATAGGTTAATCTTTATTTTTATAAACCCCACTTAAACAAGTGGGGTTTATAATTCAGTTATTATTAAGCTTTTATTCATATAATTAATCATTATGAAAAATAAAAACAATCTGAAATTTATTATTCCCATTGTTTTAATTTCTTCCTCTGCTTTTGTTTTATTCCAAATCAAAAATGATTTGTCTTTAAACCAAACCATTATTCCAGATTCTCAAAATTCTAATTCCATTAATTCCAACGACGAAACCAATACCTCTATCGAATTACAAAAACTTAGTATTTTAACCAATCGTTGTCGTGGTTGTGGTCGATGTGTTAGGATTGATCCATTACATTTTGAAATGAACAACGGTATCGCTACCGTTATTTCATCTATTAATCTTAACTCTTCTAATTTAAAACTAGCTATTAGTAATTGTCCTGCCCAAGCTATTACCTTAGAGTAATTTATGTCTAATTATAATTTTTTTCTAATATTTTTCCTAACTTTTTTAGCTTATTTTTTTAGTCTTTATTTAGTTAAAACTAAAAAAATAAATTTAATTACTCATCGTCAATTTTGGAATATTATATTGCTCATTTCTTTTTTATTTTCCGGTGTTATTGGTCTTATTTTAGCCTTTTCTATCGATCAAAAATTATCTATTAATTGGTATTTACCTTTCCTTTGGCTTCATGTTGAATTTGGTATTATTATGGCTCTAGTTTCTCTCTTTCATATCTTTTATCATTTTTCTTATTTTTTAAATGTCTTTAAAAATATTTCATTTAAAAAAAATTAACTTAATCAATCAATTATGTTAAAATTAATACCTAATAATCCATATTATGGAAGTTTATAGACATAATTTAGTTAATCAAAAATCCTATATCGATATCCCAAAATTTCTTGGAGAATTAACCAAACGTTTTGGTCATCAATACCAAAGTTTACCCCTTCCTAAAATTGAACAAGACTCTCATCTTTCGTCTTTGTCGATCCGTCAAACCTATATAGAAGAACGCGATAGTGCAGGTAATCTTATTAGTATTGGTGATCGTTTTCAAGAAAATACTCTTCATCTTTGTGGAGTTAATTCTGAGAACCCAAAATTATCCGCCAATTCTTCATATGAGAGATTACTTGTTAAAGAAGGACCTCATTTTGACGGCACTTTATTTTATGTCAAAAAAAAAGGTTTTTTAAAAAAAACAAACGAACCTATCTTTCTATTTATGCCTCGGATTCAAAGTGGTCAAGCCGAAATTGATACTCCAGCTAAAGGTTTTCTAGGTAAAGACTATAGTTTAGAAAAAAAAGATTATGATCAAGATCAAGATTTTTTTTCCATGAGCGAAAAGCAAATTGCTGATATTGCAGTTAGTAAAATTCGCCAAAAAATTAGTCCAGATGTTGATGTTACTGGTTACTTTTCTCTTGGTCATTTAGATATAGTTAATACTACTTACAATGACCCTAATCCTAATAAATGGACTTTTGCTTTTTTAACCCATCGTTCTTCATTTAATAATTATGTCGATAGTAATACTGGGAATATCGTTCCCGCTCAAGAGTTAAATCATTTTAATTTAGATAAAGTTAAAATTAATCCTCAATCAGGTCTTTTAAATCTTATTATTGAGTTTGATTCCGATTCATTTTCTCAGCTTTTAACTGATATAAAAGTTCGACGATCTTTAACTCCACTAATGCCGACTATAAAAGCTAGAGAAATTATAAAAAACCCAAAAAAGTATCAGTTAACTAATTTATAATTCATTTTATGAAAATAATCTTTCTTAATGCTTGGCATGGTCAAATTCCCAAAATAAAAGATTTTATTTTAGAAAATATTTCTACCACTGATATTTTTTGTTTTCAGGAAAGTTATAACTCCGATTCTAAAATTTTTTGTCTCAATTGGCTAAAAGATTATAATTATTTTTTTGATGATAAATGGATTGACAAAAAAGATCAATTTATTAATTCTACTTTTGTCAAAAAAAATATTAGTATTTTAGAGACCAAAACAATTGGTAAAAATGAGATTGGTATCGGTATTGGACTTTTTACTAAAATTAAAATTAAATCCAAAATTATTAATCTTTGTAATGTTCATGGTTTCCCTTGGCCTGGTGATAAACAAGACAATCCTGATCGAATTAACCAATCAAAACTAATTATTGATTTCTTTAAAGATTTATCTGGTCCTAAAATCATTGGTGGTGATTTTAATCTTGATAAAGATATCAAAAGTACCAGAGCTTTTGAAGAAAATAATTTTCGCAGTTTAATTAAAGAATTCAATATTACCAATACTAGGAATCGTCTTTCTTGGGAAAAGTATAATAATAAACAATATTTTGCCGATCATCTTTTTGTCAGTTCTGATATAAAAATAGCTAATTTTTCCGTCCCTTATAATGAAGTCTCCGACCATTTACCTCTAGTATTAGAAATAAAAATCTAAACCACTTTTGGTACTTCTATAGTTTGATCTCTTTTTGGTCCAGTGGTTATTGTTGATACCCGTGCCTTCAATTCATCTTCCATATATTGAATATATTCTTTTGCTGTTTGGGGTATTTCACTATAAATTGTGGCTCTTCTTATAGCTTCTTTATCCCAAGTAGGTAATTCAATATAATGAGGTTTTACTTTTAATAAAAATTCTTGTTCTGGTCGATAATCTACTACTTTATTTCCAATATAGTATTCATTACAAACTTTTATTGGAGTTTCAGGGTAGACAATATCCATATGGGTAACTGTCAAATCATTTATATTTCCTACATTGGCAAAAAATCTCATTGTTGGCATATCTATATAAGCTATATCTCTAGGTCTGCCAGTAGTTGAACCAAATTCATAAGCATCTACTCTAATTTTTTCAGCTAAATATTTTTCCATTACTGTTGGTAGTTTTCGACTTCCCACACTACTCATATATGTCGCCTTAACTACTGCTGATCTTACTTTTATTTCATTTGGATTAACAATTCCATAAGTTGAAGAATATATTCCATCAAAACAGGTATTGGAAGCTGTTACATCAGGGTAAACACCCCATCTTGAATCTAATCCAATAGATTGAGCTTTTTCAAAAATAAATACCTTACTTTCATCATTCCAAGATTCTTTTATAAAATCATAAACATCAGAAACAAAAGGTTTCAACATAGCCGATTCTTTTTTAAGTTGTTCTATAAAAGAATCTTCATTACCAACTTCTCTTTTTTCATTTCTTCCATAAACTACCTCAATATTTTCTAATTCTGTATTAACTAAACCTCTAATCGTATCTTTGTAATATTGATAATGATTTCTCAGTTTTGCCTCATCAAAATTAATTAAATCTCTCATTCTTAATGGATGACGGTAAACAACATCAGCATAAGTTGGTCCTATTCCTCGACCAGTAGATCCATTTCCACCACCAGTTCTTTTTTTCTGGATATCTTCAAAAGCTCTATGTGTGTCCAACGATAAAATTGCCATTTCATCAACCATTATTTTAGCCAATTTACTATGATTACCTTCTCTTATATTATCTATTTCATGAATCAAATCACTAGGGTGTATCACCATTTCTTTACCCAAAACTACAGTTGCTTCTTCATTTAATACTCCAGAAGGTAATAAATGCATTACCAACCTATCTCCATTTTCTAATTCCACAGTATGACCGGCATTTGCTCCACCATTATCTCGATAAACAATTACTTTTTTTCCAGCTAAACATTTTTCGGTTACTTTTTGGTCAACTTCTTTCCCTTTACCTTCATCTCCATATTGGCCACCACAATAAGCATAAGAATTTTCCCTAATTTTTTCCATAAAAATATTACTTTAATTAATATTTTGGGGGCAACCTAATATATCACATTTTTTTAATACCAAACTAACGATATTAATTTTATTAACTATTATTACAATTCAATCAAAATTAAACCCCTATTTGTAACAATTCCATTTTTTCCTCAACACTTTTACGAAGTTCATTTGTTCTATCATTAGTTTCCCGTAAAACCATTTCACATTGTTCCAATGTTTCTGCTCTTTTAATTATCACAGGTAATACTTTACAACGCAGAGCATCACATTCTTTTCCCATAAAATAATCATCTTCTCCCCACCACGAAAAACTATTTACTATTTTTTTATATCTATCATCATATGCCTTTTTAGCATCTTCAAAAGTTTTTCCAAGTTCAATTATTTCTACTTTATGCATTTTAAATACCTTCTTAATCCCATAGTATCATTCAAATCACCTATATACAATATAAAAAGTTAATTTAATTAAGCTTTATTTATTCCTTTTACTTTTTACTATAGTTCGTACCTCTGGCATTTTAGCTAATTCTTTTTTTTGTTCATCATTTAAATATTCTTCACTCCGCAAATCTAATGGTAATGTATCTGCTAGCAAACCCATCATCTCTTCAGATGTCATTTTTTGACCTTCTTCCAATATTCTATATTCACCTATATTTATATTTATCTTTTTACCAAAATTTAAACCACTTCTTTTATATTTTCTAATTAAAATTCCTTCTTTTTCTTCAGCTTCAAAATATATTCCTACAGGAATAATTATTGTTGGTTGTAATGTTTTAGCCATCAACCGAATCCCTTCTTCTCCTTTATGTAATTTTCCGTCTTCGCTTCTATGTCCTTCAGGAGAAACTATACATCCCACTCCTCCTCTTTCAGAGAGTTTTTTTAATTCCTTAAAAAATAAACGATAACCTTTTTGTGCTTCCTCTTTAGAACTATTTTCATCAATTGTTTGTACTATAGGGAAAGTTTTTACACCTGTACTTTTTGCAATCTTATTTAAGATACTCAAAAACCAATTTTCTTTTCTCTCACTAAATTTTAAATGTTGTTTTTTGGCAACTGTATGAGATGCTGATACTGGAGCGACAACTTGTCTAGTATTTTCTGGATCTATTTTTATAGCCGTATTTCCAGCAAATAAAGGATCTCCAGAATAAGTGTGATTAAACAAAATTATGTAGTTCAAATTAGGATCTCCATCTAAAAGATTTTTTATTTCCGAGATTTTTCTTTTTGTTTCTTCCGACATCAGTACGGAATAAAATTTTTCTGCCATAGTTTCGGCTATAAATTTTCTATTACGTTCTTGTCTTGGAGATAACTCTTCTTTACCCATATGTTTGTATTATAACTCAGGCTAGCGGAGTAGTGAGGTCTGACACCCTTCTATTCTTATAATATTAAGTTAGATTATTAATTATTGATTTGATTGTTTTAAAAATTTTTAAATGACCAGTAGTGTTAGGGTGTAGACCATCACATAAATCTTTTTCAGAAAAATCTATTGGAATTGGTACAAACATTGTTTTTTCTTTTTCACAAATCTTCTCTAAAATTTCATTACACCTAAAAATATCTTTGTTTTCTCTAAAATTATAAGGAGGTCTATTACGTGGAGTGGTTAGTTTCTCATCAACAGAAGTTATACCTAAAATAACTATTTTTTTTGTAAATTGGTTAGCTTGTTTTACTAATTCATTAATATTATTTTCAAATTCATTGAATTGTACAGGGTTTTCTTTTTGATGTTTTATATCATTTACGCCAATAGCAAAAATAATTAAATCTGGTTTTCTTGGTTCTGCTTCACCCTTAAATCTCTTTAACAATCCATACGAATCATCAGCACAAATGCCTAAATTATATGTTGTGATATCATCGTCTTTTCCTTCCAAATAATTACGGAGTAAACCAACCCATCCGCCATTAATTGGATCATAAGCTCCATAAGTAATACTGTCACCAAATATACAAATATTCATAAATAATTATACTTTATCAAAAGTCGTTGCGGAGCATGTGGGTCTGGAACCGTTCTATCTCTATAACTTATACTCTAGTATAATTCATTAAATATGATTTCAGTTGAAGAATTATTAAAAAATTTAATAACAATTCCTTCCGTAAGTGGAGGTGAGATTAAAGTGGGTGATTATCTTTTTAATTTACTTAAAGAACAAAATTTTCAAGTCAAAAAACAATTTGTTGATCAAAATCGCTTTAATTTAGTTGCTAATTTTGGCAACCCCAAAATTTATTTTTCAGCCCACATGGATACAGTGGCACCATTTTTTGGTTTTAATGAAGATACTGACTATATTTACGGTCGTGGATCTTGTGATACTAAATCATCTATCGCTTCAATGATTATTGCTATTATCAAAGCCAAAGATAGTGGTTTTAATGATTTCGGTTTAATTTTCACTGTTGGAGAAGAAACTAATTTTGATGGTATTAAATCTTTAATTAAATCCGACATAAACATTCCTTTTGTTATTGTAGGAGAACCAACTTCGTGTAATTTGGTCAATGGACACTATGGAATTTTAAATATTAAATTAACCTCTCAAGGTAAATCAGCCCACACTAGCCAACCTCAAAAAGGAATCAATGCTATTGATTTGTTGATTGATGCCATTAGAAAAATTAAATCAGTTTCAATTCACCCAGAAACCCCTATAAGTTTAGTTAAAATAGAAGGAGGCACTGCTGATAATATAGTTCCTCAAAATGCCACTGCTATTTTTGGGCTACGACCTTCTCCGAACGATTCAAACAATTATTACGATCTTTTTAAATCAAAATTAAATCAAGAAAATGATACTAAAATTGAGGTGCTAATAGATGTTTCGCCGGTACATTTTACTGTACCTAAAGAACTTTCTTTTATAGGTGAAGGACAAACCGTCAAATACTTTACTGAATTATCTTTTTGTCCAAATGGTGTTGTTTTAGGGCCAGGGGATATTAAATTTGCTCACGGTTTGGATGAAAGAATCCTTAAATCAGAATTATCAAAAGCAGTTGATATCTATTATCAGATTTTGAAAAATTATTCTTCAAAATAATTACTCGAACAATACACGAAGTGCGGAGCAGTGAGGTCTGGCACCCTTCTGTCCTTATAACTCAGCCTTCATTAATTTATCTATTGAGTAACCTTTGATATTCATAAAAGTGGTTAGTACTATGCTTTTTCTCGCCATTTTAACTTTCTGTTTAAATCTTCTATTCTCACCATCTATTTGCCAATCTAAAGGTTCATCACCAATGAGCTTATATCTTAATCTTTTATTTTTAGTTATAAATTCAGCTATCACTAATCCATCTTCCATTCCCTCATAATTCGTAGTTATTTGATGATCATAAACAGTAACTTCCAAAGTCCCTAGATCATTTTTGTCACAAATTTCATCAAATCTTAATTTTTTAACCCTATCTCCATAAACAAACTTTTTATTCCACAAAGCACAGGTGTTCCAAGGAACCTTATAGGCGATAGTATCTTCATACGACAACCGTTCTTCATTGTTTAAAACATTATCTTTAAGACGATAACCAACAACTATCAAACGATCTTCCTCTTTCTCAATCTCTTCAATCATTCTCTTTATATTTTCTTCCCGCAAATCAACTTCCTTAGAGTAGGTTAGAAGATGAAATTCTCCTTTTTCATCTTTATTTTCATTCAATTGTTTTAGAACATCATTAAAAGCTGTTGGCCTAATAGGATTTTTGTCATAAATCTTATACACTGAGTCTTTTATTTCTTCAAAATTTTTTTTAGTTTCCCAATCAGAAATTATGTAATAATTTTTAATAAAATTATCTCTTTCAAATCGTATATCTAACTTTTTTACACACTCTTTAAAATCCTTTTCACCACCTTTAGTTCTAGTTGCAAGAATTATTTTCTTCATGATTAATTATACTTCGACATAGTCATTATTACAGGATGCGGAGCAGGTGGGTTTGGAAACTTTCAATCATTATAACTTATGGCCGTCCCGCCTTGAAAAGTGCAATTTTGTAATACATTAAACCCAGGGAAAATTGATCTTTCTTGATTAAAATCAAAATTAATTCCTTTATATTTAAATTGCATATTTACATAAATGCTGTTATTGCTTTTACTTAATTCGAATATTTTTTTTCCTTCAGATTTCAGAAGAATGTAGTTATCTTTGTTAATTATTTCAGAATTTGGATTATTAGTAATTAATTTATTATTTAATATCAA
The DNA here is from genome assembly GCA_028710865.1 of Candidatus Shapirobacteria bacterium. Next base: position 44,686 of record JAQTUF010000006.1, on the reverse strand, counting down.
TATTTTAGGTTCAAAATTTTCCAACATGATTACATTTATATAAAACCTATTTTTTTCTTGAAATGGAGTAATTATATTTTGGCCATTAATTAAAAGTATATTTTTACAGTCGATATAAATATTTGATCCAATAATAAATTTATTATTACTTTTTAAAATATTATAAATTGCAGATTTGTTTGCTCGGATATTATTATTATGCCAAGTTTGTAAATAATTTTGCTGATATTTATTCAGTATTAATGGAATTTGACGATGACAAGATGGACAAAGGCATATTAAATTATCCAAAGTTGTAGATCCTTTATTAGACCATTCTAAAATATGGTGTTTGTCTAATATTATGTCTGCCCCACAACACTCACAATAACCATTACATCTATCTAATAAAGTGTTTATTAACTTTTTTGAATAATATCTTGACATTTTGCGGAGGGTAGAGGATTTGAACCCCTGCGGACTTTCGCCCACGCGCTTTCGAAGCGCGCGCCATAAACCACTCGGCCAACCCTCCAATGTGTACCCGAGAGGGATCGAACCTCCAACCTTTGGTTCCGCAAACCAATGCTCTATCCAATTGAGCTACGGGTACTCACTAACGTTGGAATTATACCAAAAATCAAGCTTTTTTTTCTGTTTCTTTCTTTTCTAATGGTAATCTATCCCCAAACCACTTAGTTAATTTATCAACAAAATTTGGTGATTCTTCCACCATCGGTATTTTTTTTATCACAATTTCTTTAATTTTTTCTTTATCCACCTCATTTATTACCAAAGAAACTTGTCTAGGAAATCGCAATTTAGTCTCAAAATGAATCATTTCACTGCTTAAACTTTTTTTAAACCAAAATCTAGTTAATAAATCCCATTCATAATTTGATTCTCCAAAATAAATTGACCTATTAGTTATTTTATATTTAATTTGCCGTGGAGAAACTGTTGATAATACATAATATAAAAATAATACCGAAACTAGAGAAATTATTAGAAAAAATTCTTTAACAAATACCAAAATTACTGAAACTAATATTAAAATAGCAATAGCTGTAATCCAAAAATCCTTATTTTTTTTCTGAAAAGCCCTTTCTGCCGCCTCCCACTCAATTTTTACCTTTTCTTCATTCCAATCATTTAGAATTTTATTTTTAATATCTTCAGTTTTATCCATAGTCATACTTATATAATAAGGCAAATCCAAAAAATTTGGTATACTAAAACGCATCCCAGGAAGGGTGCGGCGAATGGTAAGCCACAGGTTTGCTAAACCTGCGTCAGAAATGGCATGTGGGTTCGACTCCCATCCCTTCCGCTCAGTAAGATAAAATTGATTATGATTAAATTTATTTACTTTGATTTTGGGGCCGTATTAGTTAATTACGATGATGTTTTTACAAAGGTTTGTAATGATTTTAATTTAAATAGAACTAGTTTTTTTGAATTTTATGACAATTTTGTTTTTGATATGGATATTGGTAAAAACAATGTCGGTGATTTTTGGAAGGAATGTATTAAAAACTTTAATTTGAAAAATGCTAGTGAGTATAATTTATCAAAATCGTGGGTATCAGACTATAAAATTATTAAACCTATTTTTAATTTTATTTCCTCTCTTGAGGGGAAAGTAAACTTTGGAATTATATCTAACATACCAGCCGAAGTTTGGTGGGCAGCATTTGAAAGTGGTTGGGTACCAAAAGTTAAATATAATGAAATATTATTGTCTTCAGATGTAGGTATAACTAAACCAGATCGAAAAATTTACGAGATAGCCCAAAATAAGTCTGGTGTAAATTCAGAAGAAATATTATTTATAGATGATAAAGAAGAAAATTTAAAAGAACCAAAGGAAATAGGGTGGAAAACAATTTTATTTGACATGAACAAAGCAGAAAAAGGAGTTGATGAAATTAAAACATTTTTAAAATAAATATTTTATCGATAAATTACTGCTCCAATTGCAATAAACATTTGGACTACTATCAAAGCCGCATTCATTAGTAGAATATGTTTGTCTTTGTGTAGTATTCCATAGCCCAACCAAATTACTGAAATTACCGAAAATAAAAACCATGAAAGTGGTGATACCCCTTTTACATCTTTTTCAATCCATACTTTAGACAGTTGAGGAATATTAGCAAAAGGAGCAATTACAATAACTAAATACATAAATTTATCGTAAAACCTCTTAATTTTATTAGGACTCGGATATTTTTCGTGTTTTTGATAAATCCTCTTTCTTAAGTGATAGTGATGGAGGCCTTTTGATTGATTTATCACTTTTATTAAAATTAAAACAAAAACAACTAATTTTTATTAAATAGATTTATCAGCCAACCAAACATTCCATTTATTTTTCCTTCTTTATCAATCTTATCTTGCAAAGAAGTATTTTGGTAATTCATTAAATCAATAGTTTCTTGGAGTTGTTCCAAATCACCAGAATTTTTAGTTTGTAGTTTTAATTCTTCCAAATTTTGGATCATTAATCTATTTTGTTCCATTTTTTGTTCCATCGATTGAATTAATTTTTTATCAGAACCGACAAAAAATTTAGTCATTGTTCCTCGTGAATTAAGTTGAGCATAATCAGATTTAATTTCATCTTGTAATTTAGTCTGATTTTGAGCGATATCTCTTACTTCTTGCCCTATACCAGTTTTAGCTCCTACAGTTTCAATTAATTGGTGTACTTGATCAGATACCTTAAGGAAACTATCAGTCACTGCTTGATTTAATTGTTCACTTTCTTGGGTCTTAACACTAAGTTGTGAATTTTCACCTTGATTTTGAGTTTGAACTTCATTTTGATTTCCGACTTGGTTCCCAGTTGGAGTAACAGTTGTTTTTTTAATCGGGATTGTCGTTACTGTTCCTTGATTATTACCAGCAGGATTTGATTGAGAGTTTGCGGTTGCTTGTTGTCCTTGTGTTTCAGTTGACCCTTTTGCCAATGCAGGTACTACTACTAATAAGAATAAAAACGACATTACTATATATTTTTTCATTTTCTTTATTTAATTCTTAACTGATTAATCATAGCATTAAAACTAATCATGATTCCACTTTTTCCACCCTTATTTTTTTAATGAAACTAAAAATCAAAAAACTCAAAAATATTATTGTCATTAATATTATTGACAATATATCACTCAACTTCCCATTTGTTATTTTTGGCCAAAATTCATGAAGTCCTAATATTTGGAAATAATTTAGAAATTTTATATTCCCATTTCTTATTGCCGTAATAATTAATACTCCTATATGGAGTAGAGCAGTGAATAATACAAACTTCAAAAAACTTTTTAATATCTTTTTGACTATTTTCATATAGATCAGCATAGCATATTTAGATTAACCACTTGACAAATATGTTATCTAGATCTAACATACAGTTAGAAATAATTAACATATATTTATGACTCTAAAAAAATATCAACAAATCAAATTGGTTTTGGTGGTGGTTATTGCCATTATTTTTAGCCAATCAATTATTTATAAAAATTTTATTATTCCCATTGCCACTTTAGTGGTCAGCTCACTTGTTTTGATTTTCCTTCGACGTCGAGTGCAAGAAGTCATTGCTGATGAAAGAGACTATGCCTCCGCTGGCAAGTCAGCTAGTTGGGCTATTCAGGTTTATTCCTGGATTTCTGTTGTGAGTATGTTTGTTTTGTATGCTTTTCGAGATTTAAATCCTTCATATGAACCAATTGCCATGACTTTAGCTTTTTCCACTTGTTTATTAATGTTAATTTATAGTCTTTTCTTTAAATTTCAAAATAAAACTAAATTCACTAAAAATAAATCTAAATTTATCGTATTTATAATTGTTTTGGCTATATTTCTAAGTATTTTCATTCTTCGTCTTTTCTCTGGAGAAGATAACTGGGTCTGTCAAAATGGTCAATGGGTAGAGCACGGTCATCCAGACTTTTCTGCTCCAACTACTATTTGTAAATAATTATGCAAACTAAAATAAAAGAGTATCGGGCTCGCCTTAATCTAACCCAAGATCAGTTGGCCACTTTAGTTGGTGTTAGGAGAGAAACTATTGTTTTTCTTGAACAAGGCAAATACAATCCATCTTTAAAGCTAGCTCATGATGTAGCTCTTGCTCTTAAAACATCAATTGATAAATTATTTACTTTTAACTAATTATTATTTAAATAAATTTATGATCGGAAATCCAAAATGGTTCAATATTAGAAAATATACTGGTTGGGGACTTACTCCAAATTGTTGGCAAGGTTGGGCATATATATTTGCTTTTATCATTCCTGTTGTTATTATCAGCAATTTAAATATAAGTCAAAATTATAAAAATATTTTTAGTATTATTTTGGTGGGTATTCTTTTGATTGATACTCTTCATATGATGTCTCAAATTAAAAAAGATGAAAGAGAAAAACTCCATGAGGCCATTGCTGATCGCAATGCTCTGTGGTTTGTTCTTTTTGCTTTGATTTGTTGGGCTTTTGTCAATCAGATCACTGATCCGATTTTTATTGGAATTCTTCTTCTCGCCACGGCTGTCAAAGCCGTTACTCAAATTTATCTTCGGGATAAATAAAAATTTATTAATCAGATATTAAACCTTAGAAACTAGTCATTCACTATCAGACTTTCTCCGGTCATCTCAATCGGTTTTTCAATTCCCATAATTTGCAAAATTGTCGGAGCTATATCTTTAAGCCCTTTATTTTTCTTCAATTTAATTTTCTCTAAATCTTTATCAATAAAAGAATACATTACTTGGTTATAACCATGAGATGCATCAATTTCGCCATTTACATAAAGCATTTCCTCAGCATTTCCGTGATCAGCTCCTACTATCACACAATAATTATTTTTCTCTGCTTTTTCAACAATTTCACCAACACATTCATCAACTACTTCACAAGCTTTAACCGCTGCCTTAAAAATACCACTATGACCAACCAAATCTGGGTTAGCAAAATTTATTAAAATAAAATCATATTTTCCTATATTTTCTATAACCTTATCTTTTATTTCAAAAGCTGACATTTCCGGTTTCAAATCATAAGACTCTACCTTGGAACTTGGCACTACAATTCTATCCTCACCTATATATTTTTTTTCTTGTTGAGAATTAAAAAAGAAAGTTACATGAGCAAATTTTTCAGTTTCAGCCACTCTTAATTGGGTTTTTCCATTTTTCGCCAAAACTTCAGCCAAATTATTTTTAATAGTTTCTTGTTCATAAGCCACTGGTAAATTCCAAGATTGATCATAACGGCACATCCCCACATAATAAGGATTAATTTTACCCCAATATTGTTGAGGGCAAAAGTCTAACTTTTCCATCATTGCTGTAATTTGTCTTGATCTATCAGTTCTAAAATTAAACCAAACAAAGGAGTCTTCTTTTTTAATTAAAGCCACTGGTTTTTCATTTTCAATAATAACCGTTGCCTGAATATAATAGTCAGTTTTATCACCTCGTGAATAAGCACTTTCTACCGCTTCTTTAGCATTTAAAGCCGTAAATCCCTTTCCTATAGTCATCAATTCATAACTAACCTTAGTTCTTTCTTCCCAACTAGTATCTCGATCCATAGCATAATATCGGCCAATTACCGAAGCAATTTTTCCAACTCCAATTTCTTCAATTTTATTTTCTAATTTTTCAATATAACCTAAAACTGATTTTTCTCCTACATCCCGACCATCAGCCACTACATGAACAAAAACTTCATTCAATCCATTATTTTTGGCTAATTTCAAAAGAGCAAATAAGTGATTGATATCACCATGAACGCCGGCGTCAGAAAGTAATCCAGATAAATGGAGTGCTGAATTATTTTTTTTGCAATTTTCAATCGCTCCCAACAGAGCTGGATTTTTAAAGAAACTACCATTCTCTATCGACTGATTAATAATTTCTTGTGGTTGCCACACAATTCTTCCTGCTCCCAAAGTCAAATGTCCTACCTCACTACCACCTTGAGCTGATTCAGGATTTCCCACTTCCATCCCCGTACATTTTAATAAAATACTTGGATATTCACGTATATATTTATCATTATTAGGAGTTTTTGCCACCATTATGGCATTACCATATGAATCAGTTGAATAACCCCAGCCATCTCTTACTATCAAAATTACTTTTTTATTGTTCATTTTTTAATTCTTCTTCAATTCTCATTAATCGATTATATTTACAAACTCTTTCTCCTCGAGTTGGCCCTACCTTTATATAAGCTGAACCAACCGCTACTGCCAAATCTACCATAAAAGTATCATTAGTTTCTCCACCACCGCGATGAGATGGCATGGTCATTAAATTATATTTTCGTGCCAACAGACAACAGTCTATAGTTTCAGTCAAAGTTCCAGCCTGATTAAGTTTTATTAAAATTGCCGTGGCTGCCTTCATATCAATTGCTTTTTGCCAAAGAGTCACATTTGTCACTGTCAAATCATCAGCAATTAAAGGGAATTTACCATTAATAGCTTCCACCATTTTTGGCCAATTATCCCAATCAAATTCTGACAACATATCTTCCATGGTTGCAATTGGATATTTTTCAATCCAAGGTTTGTAATAAGCAATTAATTCCTCACTAGTTAATTCTTTTCCCTCAAGTTTTAAGGTGTATTTTTTACTTTCTTCACTATAAAATTCACTTGCTGCTGCATCAATTCCCACTCCAGCATCTACTCCTGGGGTATAACCAGCATCTTTAATTGCAGTCACTAAATATTCAATTGGTTTTTCGTTGGAAACTATCCCGTTTGGTGCAAAAGCACCTTCATTTCCCACATTGGTCGATAACTTTTCTGTCTTCAAAATGTTTTTTAAAGCACTATAAATTTCCATTTCCATTCTTACATTTTCTGCAGCCGTTTTAGACCCCATTGCTCCCACCATGAATTCTTGCAAATCAGTAGTCTCATCAGCGTGTTTTCCGCCTTCGATCATCACAATCATTGGTTTTGGCAATTGCCACTGCGACTCGTCATAGCTTTCAAGCGAAGACGGTTCGATATTATAAACTTTTCTTAAATATTTATAAACCGGTATTTTTTCTTCATTAGCCTCAGCTCGACAAACAGCCAAACTTACCCCCAACATTGCATTTCCACCCAACACCGCTTTATTTACAGTTCCATCTACTTCAATCATTTTATTATCTATACTTCTTTGATCACTTGCTTCCATTCCGACCAAAATTTCTTTAATTTTTGTATTTATATTATTTATTGCATTCAACATTCCTTTTCCGTTGTATCGTGATTTATCTCCATCCAATAATACAGTTGCTTCTTTTGAACCAGCCGATGCCCCATAAGAAACTGATGCTTCACCAACAGCTCCAGATTCCAACGTGATAGTAACTTCTAAACTTGGAGCCCCACCTGACGCTAATATTTCCCGAGCAAAGATATTTTTTATTTTTGACATTATTTTTTTTAATTTTTAATTTCTACAAGCCTATTATAACTTAAAAAAATGATTCCTCAATTTAATTTTTATTTTCATTTTTAAACATTTTTCCATGTCCAGGAATTATCCAATCAGCAATTTCCAAAATTTTCTTTATTACTTTTTTAATTTTTATATTCTTAATCTGTCCTATTTTATCACCAAAAATAATTTCATTTTTCACCCATAAATCTGCATATCCAGTTTTATTTGTTTTACAGATCTGATCAATTTTTTTCTTATCCAAGTTCTTATAAATGTATAACCATTCATCAATCCACCAAAATTTTTTATAAATCCTTTTTAACCAACTCATCATTTTTTTACCATCCAATTTAGCCAGTTTATAACTAGCAGGGGAATATTCAAAAAATATTGTTGGTTTATATTTTTCAACTATTTTTTTAGCTCCCTCAAAAACCGATGGTTCCCACCCTTGTGTATCTATTTTCATTAAGTCTATTTTTTGATTTTTAAAAAAATTATCCAATTTTATTGTCTTAATCTTTTCTTTTCCTTCACTACCAAACATTCTATGGTCTCCATAATTTCTCTTTGATTTGTATAAATAAGTTGTTCCTTTTTTATCAGATACCGCCGCATTTATTAAAACCACATTTTTTAATTTATTTACCTCTACATTTTTCTTTAAAATTTCAAAACTAATTACATCTGGTTCAAAAGCAAAAACTTTTCCAGTCTTTCCAACTTTATCAGCCAACAACACTGTGTAATATCCAATATTAGCTCCTACATCTACTATCACATCTTTCGGCTTTGTTTGTCTTAAAATTAATTTAGTTTCATATGGTTCATATTTTTCCAAAGCTATTCTTTGCCCCACATATTTATCATTCGCTAAGTAGTAAAAAATATACTTCCCAAATATTTTAGTTTTATTTAATTTCATCAATTTATTTGATTCTATCAAAAACCCTCTTGACTTGAATCCAACTCCAGCTATAATATTAGCAGTCGGTTATTTCGACTGATAATTATTATTTATTAATTATTTATTAACAAATCTATGACTCAAACCAAAATACACCCCGTTCCTGGCTTTATTTTAGTCCAACCTCAAAAAAAAGAAACTACTACCGCTTCCGGTATTGTTTTACCTGAGAATAATCAAGATAAACCCCAGCAGGGTAAAGTTTTAGCTGTCGGTGATTCTATTTATTCCGATAGTCGAGAAGTTTTATCACCCTGTAAGGTCGGTGACGTTGTCGTCTATCGCGAATGGGGTGGCAAAGAATACAAAGAAGATAATGTCGATCTATTACTTTTAAAATTTGATGACATTATGGCAATTATAAAATAATAAAAGTTGCCCTTTTTAAGGGAAATGTCCTAAAAGGACAAAGGGTTTATTACAAATTAAAAATTAACTAAACAATTATGGCAAAACAACTAAAATTTGGGGCCCAGGCCCGTCAATCACTTTTAAATGGTATTAATATTTTATCCGATGCTGTTATTACCACTCTCGGTCCGAAAGGTCGTAATGTCGCTATCGACAAAAAATGGGGTGGACCATCAGTTCTTCACGATGGTGTTTCTGTTGCCAAAGAAATTGAACTTGAAGATCCATATGAAAATATGGGTGCTCAATTAATTAAAGAAGCTGCTAGTAAAACTAATGATGTCGCCGGTGATGGGACTACTACTGCTACTGTTTTAGCTCAAGCTATTACTAATAAAGGTCTTCAAAACGTTGCTGCTGGTGCCAACCCTATGATCATTCGCCGCGGTCTTGAAAAAGGGTTGGAAGCTGTCCTTGCTGAACTTGACAAAATGAAAAAAGAAATTAAACCAAATGATCAAGATTCTATCGAACAAGTAGCCACTATCTCTGCAGGTAGTGAAGAAATTGGTAAAATAATTGCCCAAAGTATGGTAAAAATTGGTAAAGATGGTCTAATTACTGCCGAAGAAGGTAAGGGTTTATTTTTAGAAACCAAAGAAACTTCTGGTATGGAATTTGATCAAGGCTTTTTATCTCCTTACTTTGCTACCAATACTGAAACTATGGAAGCTCTAATTGAAAATCCTTATATCGTCATTACTGATAAAAAAATTGGTTCCATCCAAGAAATACTGCCTTTCTTAGAAAAATTAGTCAAACTTACCAAAAATTTTGTCATTATTGCTGATGATATTGATGGTGAAGCTCTAGCTACATTGATTGTCAACAAAATCAAAGGCACTTTCAATGTCTTAGCTGTCAAAGCCCCAGGATTTGGTGACAGAAGAAAAGCTATGCTTGAAGATATAGCCGTCCTTACTGGTGGTCAAGTAATTTCCGATGATTTAGGTATTAAATTTGATACTGCCGAACCTGCTGATTATTGTGGTCGAGCTGATTCAGTTACTTCTGATAAAGATAAAACCAGAATTATTGGTGGGGCCGGGTCTCAAGGTGACATCAAGTCCCGAGTTTCCCAACTTCGAGCTCAACTTTCTAAAACCGATTCTGACTATGACAAAGAAAAATTTCAAGAAAGAATTGCTAAATTAGTTGGTGGTGCAATTGTCATTCAAGTTGGTGGTGCTACTGAAGTTGAAATGAAAGAAAGATTAGAGCGAGTCAAAGATGCTATTGAGGCTACTAAGGCTGCTGTTGATGAAGGGATTTTACCAGGTGGTGGAGTTGCTTTATTAAAAGCTTCTTTAAAACTTGATTCCATTAAAACTGATAATGCCGAAGAACAGGTTGGAATCGATATCCTAAAGTATGCTCTTGAACAACCTATTCGTATGTTAGCCCAAAATTCAGGTGAAGACGCTGGTTATATCTTTAACCTTATCAAAGACAAAGTTTCTAAAGATTCCAAATCAGATTATGGTTACAATGCCGCTACCGGCCGTATGGAATCAATGATTGAAGCTGGTATTCTTGATCCTGCTAAAGTTACTAAATCAGCTCTTACTAACGCCGTTTCTGTTGGTCAAATGATTTTAACTACTGATGTTTTAATCACTGATGTTCCTGAAGCCAAATCCAGTCCAACTCCAGATATGTCTGGAATGGGCGGCATGGGCGGCATGATGTGAGGTTTACCCTCACTCCGATGAGACTTTAGTCGACATTGGAGTAATTCTTAGCCAATTGAAACCCTCCTTAATTGGAGGGTTTTTTGATAAAATAGGATACTTTTCTAACTGACGCGGTAGTCAAGCGGTTAGACAGCAGTCTGCAAAACTGTTCAGATGGGTTCAACTCCCATCCGCGTCTCAAAGTAGCGTTTTTGACCTCGAACTTTTTCCTCAATTAAACTAACTAATATATCCTATGGTAAGCGTAAATCAATTCTAATACTGCTCGGGATTGATTGACCTTCCTTTTTCCTTCGGCAATATTATCCGATTCAGTAGTTCTGCGGGCAAAAACAACACTAAATTAGAGGAATAAAAATTGAGAGGCTAACCTTTGAACAACCAATGGATTATGTCTTAACAGAAGATTATAAACCAACCGCGTTAGCTCCGTACTCTGCCTGTTCTTGCGTGAATTTCTCATACTTTAACTGTTCAATCAAACTACCGCGCGAAAACGCTGACATATCCATATACGATTTGGCTTTTTTAGCGGCTTGCTCATTCCAGTTACCACCAGAATTATCTGCACCATATACAGCATCTTCATGAGAAAATTTTTCGTATTCTAGTTGAGCTACCAATCCATCGTGAGAAAATCCTGAAAAACTAAGATATGATTTTGCTTTTTTTACTGCATTTTTTTGACTAGTTGTCTCACTCGAAACAGGAATAGATTGTTTAGTTTGAACTGGCACGTCAGTAGCCTTTACAGCAACTTTTGTTGGTGCGAGGGTGGTAGTTATATTCGTTTGTGTTGGTTCGTTAGTTACTGTTTGTTCTTGTGTTTGTTGTTCGGTAATACCAGTAGTAGATGAGCTTTTTTCTCCACCAGACATATTGGAAATTATTGCGATAATAATAATTATAAGTATTCCGGTTAAGATTTTGTGTTTTATAAACCAATTCCTTTGGTCTGCTTGACAATGAGGACATTTTTTTGCCTTATTATCTATTTCTGTTTGGCAACTTTTACATTTTTTCATCTTTTATTAAGTTTAAATTATTAATAATAGTGAATAATTCTAACATAAACAAGATGAGCACTATATAAAATTTCACAGTTAAATTACAAAGGTGGTATTTTTTTTGGCACTTTAGTTCGATGTCAGAAATAGTATCTCTCCAAATTACTTTTCCAAATATTCTTTTAATTTATTCAATGCTTTTCTTCTATGTGAAATTTTATTTTTCTCTTCAATACTCATTTCAGCATAAGTTTTATTCGTTCCATCAGGTACAAAAATTGGATCGAAACCAAAATCGGATTCTCCTCTAGGTTCCACAATTTTACCTTTAACTATTCCCTCAAAATATTCCATTTTCCCTTCCCTTGTTACATAACCCAAAATTTCTTCAACAACTGCTGTTTGATCACCAAAATTTTTTGCCATCTTATAAATTCCTTTCCTTCCAACTGATTTTAAAAACCACTTTATTAATGGTCCAGGTAATCCATTAGTTCCATTAATTACCAATGATAAATCCTCAACTATTAAATTTACTCCTGGTTTATATTTTTGAGCTTCTTTTAGTTTGTGCTCCAAAACTTTTTTATGATCAAGTTCTTGTATCTCTATCAAATCCAACTCTAATCCTTCCACTTCTGGCATTATCATTTGAACTTCTTTCAATTTATTTTTATTTCCAGTTACAAAATATATTTTCATATTTTTTTATACTCCCAATTTTACCTCAATTACGTTAAAATGAGCTTATATGTCTAAAAAGCACGGTGCCATTGTTGGTTTTGTCGGTCCAATGAACGCTCGAAAAACTTTACTTTTACTTGATCATGTTTCTGCCGCTGAAGCAGTTGGTGAAAAAGTTGTTGTCTACAAACCGGAAGTTGATGATCGTTTCGCCATCGATTTGGTTTGTTCTCGTTGTGGTGGTTCTCGCAAAGCTATACCTGTTCCTGCTTCATCACAAGGAAAATTAAAGGCTAAATCCAGTTTTATTTTAAAAGATGTTAAAAAAAATTATTCTAAAGTTGATATTGTTGCCATTGATGAAGTTGAAATGTTTGATGATGATATTACTGAAGTTGTTATGCGTTTAGTTGAATCTGGTAAAAATGTTGCTTACTCTGGGCTTAATACTAATTATCGGGGAGAGGCTTTTACCAACGGTGTTCGTGATCTTATGGCTATATCTACTAGATTAGAAATGCCAACCGCTCGGTGTACTTATTCATCCGATGGTAAACATAAATGTGGTGCTCCTGCTACCATGACTCAGCGTCTTAAAAATGGTAAACCAGATTCCTACTCCAGTCCTTTAATTATTATTGAAAAATTTGCCACTGAAACCGAAAGGCCAGTCTTTACTTACGAAGCCAGATGTTTAAAACATTGGTCAGTTACTGGTAGAAGACCAAGAAAAACTCTCTTATACGATAAAAAAATAACTAAAAAACATGTCTAATATTATTGTAGCCAATCCCCATGGATTTTGTTTTGGTGTCAGTCGGGCTATTGAAATTGCCCAAAATACCTCCAAAAATTCGACTAAACCTATTTTTATGTTGGGTGAATTAGTTCATAACCAACATGTTATTGATTGGCTCGAACAAAAATTACATATAAAAACAGTTAAAGATTTAAAAGAAATCCCTACTGGTTCAATAATCATTATCCGTAGTCACGGAGCCTCTCCCTCAATTTATCAAGAAATCAAAGACAGAGGGTTAGAAGTTGTCGATGCTACTTGTCCTATGGTTTTAAGATCACACGAAACAGTTAAAAAATTGTCTTCTCAAAAAAAAGATATCATTTTTCTCTGCAATAAAATTGATCACGATGAAACTATTGGTGTTGTTGGTGAAGCTCCAGATTTTGTTACTCCTATTACTTTAAAAGACATTTTTAATTTTAGAATTAATGATTCTAAAAATACTATTGTTATTAACCAAACCACCCTTTCTACTATTGAGACTAAAGAAGCTTTAAATTTTTTAAAAAATAAATATCCAGAAATTTCCATTTTACCTCACATTTGCCAAGCTACCACTGATCGACAAAATGCCATTATTGATTTAGCTAAAAAATATAAATTTGTCATTATTGTTGGTGCTCCCACTAGTGCTAATTCCAATAGTCTTCAATCTGTAGCTGAAAGCGTTGGTGCCAAAAGTTTTATTGTCGATAATGCTTCTCAATTAAATCCAGATTGGTTTAAAGATCAGAAAAATATTGTCATTAGTTCTGGTGCTAGTACTCCAGAAAATGTTTTAAATGAAGTTATTTCTAAAATAGAGGATATTATTCACCAATAATTTGAAAAATTACTTCTCTTTTACGCTCACAATCCAATTCAATTGCAAAAATTCTTTGCCACGGCCCAAAAATCATTTTTCCTTTTTCAATTGGAATAGTTTCAGAATTTCTCATTATTAGGTGAGTACAGTGAGAGTGGCCATTTAAGCAATCCGACGCTGCTGACTGACAAACTAAGTTTTCTGTCCTTATATTTAAATCATTATGGCAATAATAATTTTTTTTAGGAATTATTTTATCCATTAATTTTTTAAAGTCTTTGACTATTCCTGCCTCTTTTTCATTAATACAGATTGCTACGGTTGTATGAGTTGAATATACTAATACTTGTCCTGTTTTTATTCCACTTTTTTTAACAAATTTTTCCACTTCATTAGTTAAGTCTTTAAATTCTAAATAATCTTCACTTTTATATTCAAATTTTTTTTGTTTAATCATAAGCCTTAATTACGTCGTTATCCTGATTAAAAATCATTCATTATGCATGAATATGTTTTTTATTACGACCAAAAAAGTAAACATTCATGAAAAAAATCGCCATATTAGGATCAACTGGCCAAATCGGCAGTCAAGCCCTAGAAATTATCAGATCTTATCCAGATCAATTTCAGGTTATTGGTTTATCTTGCCGTCGTCCATCGGTCAAATTTGATCAACAAGTTGCCGAATTTAAACCTAAAATCACTGCCATTACTGAAATTGATGGCCCTTCTTCTCTTGATAAAATTGCTATTCATCCCGATGTTGAGTTATTAGTCGTTGCTACTGTTGGTTTAAGTGGTTTAAATCCAACTCTTTTAGCCATTAACAAAGGTAAAAATATTGCCCTAGCTACCAAAGAAGTTTTAGTTATTGCCGGTAGTTATGTTTTAGCTCAAGCCAAAAAAAATCATGTCAATATTTTTCCCATTGATAGTGAACATTCAGCTATTTGGCAATGTCTTCATGCTGGTAAGAAAGATGAAATAAATCATCTTATCTTAACTATGGGTTCTGGTCCTATTGCCAAAATGACTCAATCACAATTGGACAAAGTCACTCTGAAAGATATTTTAAACCGCCCTGTTTGGGATATGGGTCAAAAAATTGCTGTTGATAGTGCTACTGGTATTAATAAAACCTTTGAAGTTATTGAAGCTGGTCTTCTTTTTAATCTTCCACCAGAAAAAATTCAAATTACTGTTCACCCTCAATATTTTTGTCATTCTCTAGTTGAATTTATTGATGGTTCTATTATTGGAGAATTTGGCATTCCTGATATGCGTCGTTATATCCAATATGCTCTTTTTTACCCAGACAGAAAATCAAATAAACTTTTATCTCCTCCAAATATCTTTGGTCAAACTTTAGAATTTAAATCGGCTCCTTTTAAAAAATTTCCCTGTCTTCAGTTTGGTTTTGAAGCTCTCAAAATGGGAGGAAATATGCCTGCTATACTTCATGGTGCTGATACTACTGCTGTTCAAGCCTTTTTGAACCACAAAATAAAATTCACTGACATCCCCAAAGTTATTCAAAAAACTATGGAGACTGTCTCTTTTATTAAATCTCCAAATATTGATCAAATTATTAATTCAGAAAAAATAGCTTCTACCCAAGCTATCAAATTTATTTAATTATGATATCTGCCATTATTACTTGTGCTGGTAATGGAACTCGCTTTGGCAGTGACAAACTTTTTGCCAAAATTAAAAACAAAACTATTTTTATTTACACCTTGGAAAATTTTGTTAAAGCCAAAAAAATTGATGAAATTATTGTCTCTGTTCGTCAAGATAATTTAAAAAAGTTTCAAAGATTAGCTAAGCAAGCCAATATTAAAGTTAAATTTGTTATTGGTGGTAGCCAACGTTTTATTTCTGCCTTAAATGGTTTAGCAGTTTGTCAAGGTGAATTTATTGTTATTCACGATGGTGCTCGACCTATTGTTTCCTCTGATTTAATTGATCAAGTCGCTACTGAAGTTCAAAAACATAATGCTGTTATGACTGCTATTCCTCCACATGTTTCCATCAAATATTCCACTGATGGTTTTATTTCTGATCATCCGCCTCGATCTCTCACTTGGATGGCTCAAACTCCTCAAGCTTTTCGCAAAGATATCATCAAAAAGGCTTATGAAATGGCTATCACCAACAATCAACATGAAGGCTGCGATGATAGTGAATTGGTTGGCCACATCGGTGTTCCTGTAAAAATTATTCCAGGGGAATTCAATAATCTAAAAATTACTCTCCCTCAGGATTTAGACTTTGTCAGTTGTTTATTAAAAAATCCTATCTCTAAATATGCTTAAAATTGGTCTTGGACTAGACAGTCACCGTCTTATTTCTAAAACTATTTCTCCTAATCCCAAAAATCTAATTTTGGGAGGTTTTACTGTCAGTCAAGATTTTTATTTTGATTCTGATTCTGATGGAGATGTCGTTCTTCATTCTCTTTGCAATGCTTTTAGTTCTTCTCTTGGAAGTGGTTCCCTTAATACTTGGGCTGGTCCTATGTGTAAAGATGGAATTACAGATAGTCGTCTTTATTTAACTAAAATCATTTCAATTTTAAAAGATCAGAATCTTTCTATTTCCAATGTTTCGATTGCTGTTGAAGGTAGTCAGCCAAAATTAGAAACATTTAGAGATGACATTAAAACCAGTCTTTCCTCCATCCTAGAAATACCCACCAATAATATTGGGATAACTTTTACCAGTGGACAAGATTTAACTAGTTTTGGTTTGGGTCAGGGGATTCAAGCTACTAGTATTGTTTTAATTTTCCAAAATGATTTATAAATCTCCCGCCAAACTTAATCTTGGTCTCTCCATTATTAAAAAATTGAATCATTACCATCAAGTCAAATGTATTTATACTCAAATTTCTCTTTTTGATTATCTTTCTATTCGTCCTATCAAACCGGATACTATAAAAATCAATATTAAAAATTGTCCAAATTTACCGACTGATAATAATAATCTTATTTATCAGGCTGTCAATTTACTCAAACAAAAATTTAATATCAAAACTGGAGTTTCTATAAAGTTAATCAAAAACATCCCTATCGGTTCTGGTCTTGGTGGTGGTAGTTCTAATGCAGCTGTTGTTTTAAAAGCTTTAAATAAAATTTGGCATTTAAATTTATCTTTATCAAAACTTATTAATTTAGCAAAACCTTTAGGCATGGATCTTCCTTTTTCATTAGTTGGTGGCGTCAAATCAGAAATTCAAGGAGATACATCAGGTAAACTTATTTCCCTACCATCTCTACCTAAGTGTTACATTGTTCTTTGTTTCCCAGATATTTTTATTAGTACCACAGATGCTTTCCAACAAGTTGATTATCAATCTATAAATAAGAACAATTTAAATAGTTTAGCTTCTTCTATTAAATCTAAAAATTTAAAAACTATTGGCCAACATCTTCATAATGATTTTAATATTTGGACTCCCAAGAAATTTCCCGTCATTAATCAAATCAAATCAGTTATGATCAATAACCAATCCTTGGGAGTTTCTATTACCGGTAAAGGACCAACTGTTTTTGGAATTTTTTATGATTTTAAATCAGCCAAAAAAACTAAATCTGACCTTATTTCTACTTATAAAAATACTTTTCTGGTAAAACCTTTCTAATTCTGTTTTTTAATTATCTTCAATACCCAATATCCTAAATACAGTAATAATATTATTTGGATTATTATAGCTACAATAAAAAGTACCCCTGTATTATTTATTATCAATCCATATCGATAATAATCCCAAACTATTCTTGCTAAAAAATAGGCAATTACTGGCATTAAAAATATCAAACTGATCAAAAATATTTGGGATTTATCTCTCTCTTTGATTAACAGTTTTAATGTCAAAAATGGTTCAGTTATCAAATGATATAAATTGCACAATAACTTCCATATTTGTCTAAACATTATTAAAATGCTTAGTTTAATTATTTTTTTAATCCTCTTTTTGATCATAGATCCAAGCTTCTTTAAATTGTTTTCTCGCTCTCATCAATCTTGATTCTACAGCCTTAACACTTAATTTATTTTTTTTAGCAATATCATCAACCTTCCAACCTTCTATATATTTAAGTCGTAGTATATTTTTATAACCTGCTTTCATTTCTTTGAAAGTTTTTTTAATTTCTTCTTTTAATTCATTTTTTAAGGCATCTCTTTCTGGATTTAAAGCCTTATCAGCTATCTCTTCAAACATAGGATTAACTGAAAATAAAATTGTCTTTATTTTTTTCTTTCGATAGTAATCTATGACTTTATGTTTCGCAATACTACATATCCAACTAAATTCACTACATCTACCATTAAAATTTTCCATCGAATTTATTGCCGCTAATAAAACATCATTCGTTATTTCTTCCACCACACCTTCATCATCTATTTTTTTTGCCACAAAACCCCTCACACTTAAATAATATTTTTTATAAAACTTTTCCATCAATAGTGACTATTATATCTTATTAGAATTTTGCTTTATACTTAATAATATTAGTGTTAATAATTTAATTTATGCCCAAAACTCTAAAAGAAATTTTATCCACCTATTTTTCTCAAAATAAAGCCATTCCCGCTTTTAATATTGATTCTTTTGAAATTTATCAAGCTGTTGAAGCTGTTGTTACTGAAACTGGCTATCCCTGTATTGTTCAACTTTCTTCTGGAGAAGATAAGTTTATTCAGGCCGAACGTTTATATATGTTGGTTAAAAAAGCTCGAATTGATGGCTTACCTATTTTTTTAAATATGGATCATGGCTCAGATTTAACTCGTTTAGAAAGTTTAATTGACCTTGGTTTTGATATGGTTCATTTTGATGGCTCTAATCTTTCTTTTGATCAAAACCTTAAATGTAGTATTGATTTTATTAATAAAATAAAAGCCAAACACCCTGATGTTCTAATTGAAACTGAATTTAATAAAATTAATTTAGTTGATAGTCAAATTTCACCCGAAAGTTTTACTGATCCTGATTTAGCTTTTGATTTTGTTAGCCAAACTAAAACTGATCTTTTAGCCATTTCAATTGGTAATCTTCACGGAGTTAGTTTAGACCAACCTGAAGTTTTAGATTTAGATTTATTAACCAAAATTAAAGAGAAACTACCTAATCAATTTTTTACTCTTCATGGTGGTTCCGGTGTTGATCCTAGTCAAATTTCTGCCAGCCTTAAATCAGGTATTGTCAAAATAAATATAAATACTGATCTTCGAAATGAATTTTTAAAATCTCTTAAAACTAATTTAGCCAGTAATAAAAGCGATAAGATTTACAAACTCCTAACCCCTATTATTGATGATTTAAAGATTGTTATTAAAAATAAATTCTTATGTATGATGTAATTTCTATTGGTTCAGCAACAATTGACATTTTTGTCAAGTCAGACCAATTTTCCATTCAAAAAAAAATACTTAATATTCCTGCTTCTTCTAAAAACGAAATTAATCAAAGTCTTTTTTGTAGTGGTGGGGGGGGTACCAATTCATCAGTCTCTTTCTCTCGCCTTGGTCTCAAATCAGCCTGTCTTTCTCTAATCGGTGATAGTCATTTAAATAATTTTATTTTTGATGACCTTAAAAAAAATAAAGTCGACTCTCAGTTTATTGTTCAAAATAAAAAAGATATAACCGATTTTTCCATTATTCTAGTTGCTTTTGACGGTAGTCGTTCTATTCTTACCAACAGAGGTAAATTCGGTTTAGAAGAAAAACATATCAAATGGAATAAAATTAAAGACACAAAATGGTTCTATATTACTTCTCTTGAAGGTAATATAGATTTACTTGAAAAAATTATTGGTTTTGCTCGTGAATTCAATATTAAAATTTGTTTTAATCCTGGGAATAGGGAATTATCTCAACGTAAAAAACTTTTTCCTTTAATTAAAATGATTGATGTGCTTCTTCTTAACCAAGAAGAAGCAGAAGTTTTAATTGATATTTCTCATCAATCTCCTCAATTTTGGGATAATCTCCATTGTCTCCAAGTTCCGCTTATTGCTGTTACCAACGGTCGTCTTGGTGCTCACATTTTATTTGATCAAAAACAACTTTACTCTCCTATTATTAATACTCATCCTGTTGATGAAACTGGAGCTGGAGATTCTTTTGGATCAGCCTTTATTTCTGCCCTTATTTATAATAAAGACCCAAAAGATGCCCTTCATTGGGGGGTCAAGAATTCCGCCTCTGTTGTTTCTTCTCTCGGTGCCAAAACCACCCTTCTTACTCTAAATCAAATTAAAAAATAAGTATGCTTCCAAAACCCGATAAAAATAAAAAAACTTTTCCCTCAGGTGAAGTTATTGAAACTAAAGAAGAAATTTTAGCCAAAGAAAAAAAACGTCTTCAAAAAAAACGCCGTTTTATCATAATTTCTGTTATTCTTACTGTTGGTTTGAGTTTATCTTTTTGGACTTACCGATCCATTAAAAATTTTTTAAACCAACCACATAAATTTGGTCTTAATTTACCCTTAAATATCCCTAATATAAATATTTCTAAATCTAAAAATAATAATTTTGACCATCAAATTCAAAAATTAATCTCTTCTGATTTCCAAAATATTTCTCTTTATATTGCTGATGATTCAGACAATCAATTTATCTGGCAACAAAATGAATCAAAAATTTTTCAAAACCAATCAATTGAAGAAATTAAATCAAAAATTAATAGTCTTACCCCAACAGATAAAAGTTTATTGAATATAAGTCTACCTGTCGGATTAACTTTCCAAGAAATTATTTCCGACAAAACTGATTTTAATTATTTTAGTCAAATTAATCTTCCTGGCAAAAAACTTTTGATTTTAATTAATTTAGACAAAAAACAAGACATTTCTCATCTAGTTGAATCCATTTATTGGATTTATGCTCAACATCTTAATTCTAATTAGTTGCTAATTCTTGTATTCCACTTGGTTTGGGAGTTGGACAGTTAATTTTTAATTCACTTCCCGCCAACACCCATTCTGTTCGTCCACAAATATTTTTTTTGACCAATCCATTTGGTATTTGCCATTCTTCGTTTATCTTGTCTTTTAAAATCAAATTAGTCAATTGATTCCATATTGGGGTGGCTCCACTTATTCCAGAAGCCACCCAACTCATTGGGCTACTATCATTGTTTCCCACCCAAGAAACTGTCAAATAACTTGGTGTCCAGCCAATACACCAATTATCCTTTAAATTATTAGTTGTCCCAGTTTTTACTGCTACCGTTTTTTTTGGAATTACCAATTTTGAATTATTTCCAAAAATAGGGGATCTAGCTTGGTTATCACTTAGTGCACTATCAATTAAATATGCATATTCTGGTTTAATTAAATTCTTTTTTTCTATTTCTTTTTTATAAATATTCTCTCCCAAATAATTTTTAATTTCCAAAATTGGATTTATTTCTATCTTTTCTCCCAAATTAGCAAAGATACTATAAGCCCCTGCCAACTCAATCATTTTTACTTCTCCACTTCCTAAAGCCAAAGATAATCCAAATCTATTTCTATCAACCCACGTATTTATTCCCATACTTTCAGCCAAATCTATCATATTACTAACTCCATTTTTTTCCAACAGTTTTACTGATGGAATATTTAAAGAAGAGGCTAAAGCCGTTCTTAAAGTTACTTCACCCATATATTTACCATTATAATTTTGTGGGCTATATGGTTTTTGCCCAGGGCTTGTTGATGGATAAGTTACAGGACTATCACTTATTATTGAGGCTAAACTAAAATTATTTTCCAAAGCCAGTAAATAATTTATTGGTTTTATTGACGATCCTGGTTGTCGTAAGGCTGTTGTTATATTAACCTCTCCATCAATTTCTTTTGAATAATAATCAACTGACCCGACCATAGCTAAAATATCTCCAGTTTTTACATCAATTACCAAAGCTCCCCCATTTGATATTTTTAAATTTTTATTTTTTAACACTTCATCTTTAACAATTTTTTGAGCCTTATTTTGTAAATCCAAGTCTAAACTAGTTTTAATTACCAATCCTTGTTTTTCAAAATTTGTATAACCTTGATCCTCTAATAATTTTTTTACATAAAATACAAAATGAGGTGCTTCTATAATCTTATTGTTATTTTTAATAGTCAGCTTTTGTTCTAATAATTTTGCTGCTTTTTCTTCAGTTAAATAACCAGTTGATACCATTTCTGAAATTACATGTTTTTGTCGTGCCAATCCCAATTCTGGGTTATTTCCATAAGGAGAATAAGAACTTGGGGCTGCCGGCAACCCAGCCAAATAAGCCGATTCTTCAGTTTTTAATTCCCCCACATGTTTGCCAAAATATTTTTGTGAAGCCTCTTCTACTCCATAAGCTTCACCGCCATAAGAAACTTGATTTAAATATCTTTCCAGAATCTCATTTTTAGTCATTTTTCTCTCCACCATCAAAGTTAGAACTGCTTCTTTTATCTTTCTTGTCAATGTTTTTTCGTTACTAAAAAAAACATTTTTTACCAATTGTTGGGTGATTGTTGAACCCCCTCGAGGTTTATCTTGACCGTCTTTTTTAAAATTATATATTATTGCCGTCATTACACCTTTTATTGATAATCCATGATGTTCAAAAAAATTTTTATCCTCAATTGCCAAAGTCGCTTCTATTAAATCTGTTGGTATCTTGTCTATTGGGATCCAAGTTCTGTTTTCATTTTGATAAAATTTATAAAGTATTTTTCCATTTCTATCTAATATTTGAGTCGACAAATTTGGTGGGCTATAAATTAAATTTACATTTGGTAAATCTTTAATTATTTTGAAGTAAAAATAAATTGACCCACTTATTATTAATATAAATAATAATGTTGGTATATAAAATTTTTTTCTAAAAACAAATTTTATTTTTCTTTTTTCCAATTTTAAGAGGTTTATTCTTATTTTTTTCTTTTTAAATAAGTGAAATTTATTAAAACTAAATTTTGGTATTTTTATATTTAGTTTTGGCAGTTTAAGTTTGACTGGGTTTAATTTAGACAATTTAATCCTGATTTTGGGGATTTTTATCCTAAACTTAGGAACTTTAATTTCAGAAAATTTTTTTAAAATATCGATCGTTTTTTTTAGTAACCATAAAATAGGCCTACCTATTTGGATTAAAATCTTTACAATTTTTTGTAATAAATTCATCCTTAATTTATTGTTACTATTGGTTTTTCATTTTTTATTTGCCCAGTTTCATCAATTGTCTGAATCTGTGGGCAGTCAAGACAAATATTTATTCCAGTAATATCTTTAATAACTGTATGTTCTTGCCATTCAGCATTTGGTATATTTTCACCTTCTTGAACAATTTGGCCAGTATCTTTATTTATTAATACATTCTCTCTTAAAGAAATTTGTTTATTTGGTAAAAACTCTTTTTTAAAATATTCAAAATGAGAATCACAACCTTCATCTGGGATAGCTAATCCCGTCAAATTACATACATTCATCCCTACAATATTAGCTGGTCTGATTGGCTCTTTAACTTCTTTATCAGTTAATAACTGAGTCATTATTTTATTCCATATTGGTGCTGCTCCAGTAGTTCCTGAAACTAATCCTCCCATTTTAGAATTGTCATTATTTCCTACCCAAGTAGCCACTACATAATCCTGGGTATAACCCATAGTCCAATTATCTCTCATATCATTTGTTGTTCCTGTCTTCACCGCTACTTCTGGATGTTTTTTAATATTTAACATTGATCCACTACCAAACACCATACTTCTAGCCCCATCATCAGATAAAATCTGTTGAATTATAAACCCAGTTTCTCGAGACATTACTCGTTTCCCTGCTTCATACTTATACTCTTCCAAAATTTTTCCATTTTTATCAACTACTTTTAATATTGGATTTAAATCTTGTCTTATCCCCATATTAGCTAAGACTCCATAAGCTACTGTCATATCACTCATAGTTACTTCACCACCTCCTAAAGTTAAAGATAGCCCATAATTTGAGGCATTTTTAAAAGTCTCTAGTCCCATCGCCGATGCTGAAGCCACAAAGGTTTCTAATCCATTTACCTTTAAAACCTTTACCGCTGGAATATTTAATGAATTTGCTAATGCATTTCTAATTGATTGGATTCCATGATAAGCGTAACCATAATTTGTTGGACAATAAGGAGCCTGATTTACTTGTCTAAAACAAGTAGGATCATCATCAACAATAGATGCTGCTGTTATTTTTCCAGTATCAATCCCTACGGCATAATTTAGTGGTTTGATTGATGATCCAGGTTGTCTAAGCGCTGTTGTCACATTATATTTCCCATCAATTTCACTAGAAAAATAATCGATTGATCCGACCATCGCTAATATTTGGCCAGTTTTTGGCTCAGTTACCATAGCTGCTCCATTACTTACTTTATAATTTTTTAGCTTACTTACTTCAGCTGATACTGATGCTTCAACCATATTTTGGATATCTAAATCTAAACTGGTAGTTATTTTTAAACCACCCTCAGTTAATTTTTGAATTCCATATTTTTCTGCTAATAATTCTTTTACATAAAAAACAAAATGAGGAGCTAAAATTCCAGTTTTACTTACGTAGTAATTTAATTCTTCTGCTTTTGCCTTTTCAAATTCATCCTGAGTTATCATTTTAAGTTCCAACATTCTGTTTAAAACTAATTCTTGTCTATTTTTAGCTGCTTCAGGGTGAGTAAAGGGGGAGTATTTTGTCGGTGATCCTGGTAATCCCGCCAATAATGCTGATTCAGCCAAAGTTAAATCTTTTACATCTTTATTAAAAATTCCATTAGCTGCTGCTTGAACACCCCACAATGTTCCTCCATAAGGAGTTTGATTAAAATACATTTCTAATATTTCATCTTTACTATACATTATTTCAGTTCCTATCGTTAAAATAGCTTCTTTTATTTTTCTAGAAATTGTTCTTTCTGGTGTTAATAAGGCATTTTTGACCAACTGTTGAGTCAAAGTTGAACCACCTTGTAATCTTTTTTGAACTATTGTTCTATATAAACCTCTGATTAAACCCTTTACATCAAATCCATTATGTTTATAAAAATTAACATCTTCAATTGCCAAAGTTGCATCTTTAAGACTATTAGAAATATCTGCCAATTTTACTGGAGTTCTTCTTTTGTCAGCATATATTTCATACAGCAGTTTTCCGTTTCGGTCTAATATATAAGAAGATTGGGCATACTCTCCACTAGATAATTTCATCGGATTTGGCATATCAGCCGCTACATACATTATTACCCCTCCCACAATTATTATTATTAGAACTAATCCTATCCAAACAATTTTTCTTCTAATAAACTTCTTCCAACCTCTTAGTAAGTTGTTCTTTTTCCTTTTCTTCAATTTGAAGCGATTCAATAATTTTTTTATAAACATAAGTAGCTTGATTAATTTGAGTTTGAATTTGTTGATTTTCAATTTGGTTTGATTGATCTTTCTTTAATTCTGTACTAGCTAATTTTAACTTATCAATTGCCTCTATTGTAGTTTTAATTATGATTTGTTTATCAGCCTTTTGATCACTCATCAATATTACTTCTTCTATATTTTTATCAGCCAACAATAATAATATTTGACCTTTATTGTTTGAATTTTTTGTAAAACTTATCCATAAATAATTTCTTATTTTTTTTATAAAATAAAAAGGGCTAGACGGTAATGTTCTTGTTTCTGGAAATTTATAACTAATTTTTTCCCAGTTTCCATCTCTATTTATCATTTCTGTTTCTATTGGTATTTTTCTTAGGTTATTTTTTTTTTCATCACTGATCATCATTTCCAAACTAGCTCGGCTTATAGATATATACAAAATCACCAATCCCAATAATAAAAAAGATACTTTTAAAATTCTTTGCCACACCATTACATTCTATCATTCACTTATGGAAAAACGCTCGATGATAATTTACTTTTTCGTTAGTTATTTTTCCCCCCATATACCAATATTGTGGCCAAAAAAACAATTTGTTTATTATTCCGTCCATAAAATTATTTTTTTTATTTTTTTCTTTGATTTTACAATCTGTCATTGACGATCTATTAATTAATTTATTGTATCCTGTTGCTAAATATTTTTTAACCCAACTATTTGTCAGTATGAATTTTTCATAAGTTTTTTGCTTATTAATTAATGGTTTTAACATAATCAAATCTACTGCACTTCTTAAGTTTTGTCTTTTTTTTGGCAATACCAATCCATCCTCATCCAACCATAAATTAAAACAAAATTCATTCTTATTTTCTTTTTGTCCATATTTTCGATGGGGGATTTTGTTCTTAAAAATGAACCACCTCAGCCAAAACCTGGTCATCCATAGTTTATTTTTTTTAGTGATTAACATCAAATCAATATCATCTTTTTCATTTGGATATTCAGCTGCTACTGACCCAGAAATTCCTAAAAATAATATGTCTTTAAATCTATTTTTTATTAATTTACTTAAATTTATTGCTTTCTTTTCTTTTATTGTTAGCCATCTATTTTTTTTATTGTTAACAACAAAATTTTTCAATCCCTTTTGTACTTCTTCTAATTTATAAATTTTTTTTGAAATTAGTCTTTCATTAATTTGTTTAGTATTTATAGGACAATCAAAACTTTTTGCATAATCAATTGTTTTTTTAATCGCTCTTAATAACTCCATTTGTCTTATTTTATCTTAGTTTATCTTTATCTTGGTATAATACTTGGAAGAAAATGGTTAATAAACATTCCAAAATCTATCGTCTCTGGGAAATGATTCCTGGTTTTTGTGCTTGGATGACTATTCTTTTCCCTATTTGGGGGGCTTTTTTAGTGCCCAAATTGGTGGCTTATTTTGTTATTACTTTTTTAGTCTATTGGCTCTATCAATCCTTTAAATCAGCTATTTTAGCTACTATTGGTTATTCAAAAATTAATCTTGCCAAAAATACCAATTGGTTAGATCTATTTCAACAAAAGTTTAGGTCATTTTGGCTTAAATACAAGCAAATAAATCATGTAGTTATTATTTCTTCATACAAAGAACCGATTGAAGTTATCGAAATGGCTGTTGGCAGTCTTGCCGCCCAAATTGATATTGACCTCAAAAAAATTCAAGTAATTTTGGCTCAAGAAACTCGCGCTGGCAAAGAAAATAATGATCAAACTATGGTCTATTTTTCTAAAAAATATAAAAATATTTTTGGTAATCTAATATTTACTGAACATCCTTTTGATATTCCTGGTGAAATTGCTGGCAAACACACCAACGAACGTTTTGCTGCTCAATATTTTAAAAAATACTACATCGATACTCGCAAGTTTGATATCAATAATTTAACTTTAACTAGTTGTGACGTTGATACTATTTTCCATCCCAAATATTTTTCTGCTCTTACCTATAATTTTGCCTCTAATCCATCACGTTATCAGCGTTTTTGGCAATCACCTATTTTTTGGCATAATAATATTAATCAAGTACCTTCTCTTATTAGAATTACTGGGACTTTAGGGAATGTGATTCATATTGCCAATATTCAAGAGCCAGATGGTTTATTTTTTAATTATTCTTGTTATTCCTCCTCATTTAAATTAATTGACCAAAGCGGTTATTGGGATCCAGATATGATTCCAGAAGATTGGCATATTTTTCTTCAAGCATTTTTTGCTACCAGTGGTAAAGCTGCTGTTGAACCGATTTTTTTACCTACCATTGTTGATGCTCCCGCTGGTAAAAATTATTTTTCTGCCCTCAAAAATCGTTATTCCCAATGTATTCGTCATGCTTGGGGAGCCACTGATATTCCTTATGCTATCGAACAAGCCCGTATCCACAAAGAAATTCCTCTAATAACTAGAGGTTTACGTATTTTTAAACTTATTCAAACCCATCTTATTTGGTCTAGTAATTGGTTTATCTTGACTTTAGGAACTTCATTGCCGGTTATATTAAATCCCAAATTTTTTCAAACTACCTTTGGTTACAATCTACCTCGTATTTCTAATATAATCTTAACAATTTGTCTTATTCCTCTGACTACACTAATCATTTTAGATTGGAAATTAAGACCAAACTGTCAAAAAAAAGGTTTTAAAAATATTATTAAAAATATTCTTCAATGGCCTTTAATGCCTATTGCTACTCTAACTATGTCAGTTTTACCTGGGCTTCAATCACATACTCGACTTTTTTTTGGTAAGCGTTTGGAATATAAAACCACTGCCAAAAAAATTACTAAATAACTGTTATTATAAATTAGATGTCAAAGCTAATTATTAAGTACAAATATTGGTTTATTCTAGCTGCTGTTTTCATAATTTTACGGCTTCCTTCACTCTTTGAACCTTATTGGTATGGTGACGAAGGTATTTATTTAACTCTAGGTCAGGCCATTAGAAAAGGTTTAATTATTTATTCTCAAATTCATGATAATAAACCACCTACACTTTATTATTTAGCGGCTGTTTCCCAAACCGTATTTGGATTTCGTCTTTTACTTACTCTATTTATGATCCCTACTGTTTATTGTTTTTATCGTTTAGCTCTTCAATTTATTAATCAAAAAATTAGTAAAATTATTACTTTTATTTTTGTAATTTTAAC
The DNA here is from genome assembly GCA_028710865.1 of Candidatus Shapirobacteria bacterium. The sequence continues at coordinate 16,295 of JAQTUF010000006.1, read as the reverse complement.
CTCTATCCCGCTTTTAGAGGGTAATATTGCCAATGCTGAGATCTTTATGTTATTACCTACAATTGCCGCTTTTTTAGTTTTTTTAACTGCCAAAAAAAATATCAATTATCTCTGGTCTGGACTTTTACTCGGTCTTGCTTTTACCATTAAGGTACCAGTTTTTATTGAATTTGGTTTTTTATTTCTTTGGTTGATTTTAACTAATTTAAAAATTTTAAAAACTCACTTTTGGTCAGTTTTTTTAAAATTATTTATTTTTGGAATTGGGTTTATCCTTCCAACTATAATTTTTGGAATTTATTTTGCTATTAAAGGCGCTTTTCTTTTATTTTTAAATTCTGCCCTACTTCAAAATTTCTCTTATCTTTCATCGTGGGCGACTGGTACCCAAACAGCTCCTGCTAGTAGTGGTGGTTTGGTAGTTAGGCTTATTATTTTATTAATTTTTTGGTTACTAATTTTTTTCTTAAAGATCAGAAAAATTATTGATTCTAAATTATCCTTTATTTTATTTTGGTTTGGTGCCACTATTTTTGGAGCTCTTTTATCCACTCGTCCTTATCCTCATTATCTAATTCAAGTTATTCCACCTTTTTGTCTTATTTTACCAATTATTTTTAATTTTAAAAATTTAAAAAATCAAATTTTAGTTCTTCTTTGTTTCTTTTCATTATTTTTAGTTATCAAAAAATACAAATTTTATACTTATCCAGTTTTTTCTTACTATCAAAGTTTTTATTTATCTGGTTCCATTACTACTTTTCATCAATTTTTTGGACAAGATATTAATTCTATTTATCAGATTTCTGAATTTATTGATAAAAATTCAAATCCTCAAGATCGAATTTTCATTTGGGGAGATCAGCCTTATATTTATGCTCTATCCAATCGTCTTCCTCCTGGCCGATATACTGTTGCCTACCACATTGTCGATTTTAATGGTTATTCTCAAACTTTATCTGATATAAAAATTCATTTACCAAAATTCATAGTTTATTCACCTATGTCCGATAGACCTTTTACCCAATTGGATGATTTTATCTCTCGATATTATTATTTAGATACTACTATTAACTCAAACCTAATTTTTAGATTAAGGTAATTTATGTCTTTTCTAAAATCAATTTCAATTCAAATTGCCACCTTAGGTAAATTTTGGCAAAAAAAGATAAACTACCAAGTTTTCCGTTGGAATATTGTTTTTATAATTGCTCAGCTAGCTTTTTTAATTTTTAAATTTAATAGTTTACCTAATCAGATTCCGCTTTATTATTCACTTCCTTGGGGAGAATCCCAATTAGCCTCTGTATCAGCTTTATTTTTCCTCCCAACTTTTTCTATAATTTTTTTACTTATTAATCATCTTTTAGCCACATTTTTCTTAAATACTATTCAAATTTTCTCTCATCTTTTAATTGTAACTTCTCTTATTTTTTCCATTTTTTCTTTTATCACTCTTTTCCAAATTATTAATATTTTTTCTTAAATGTTTTTCTTTATTTTAGCCATAGTTATTTCTGGACTAACTTCTTTTTTTTTAACCCCATTGGTTAAAAATTTTTTTATCCATCAAAAATGGATTGAAAATCCAGTTATTAAAAATGAAAAAAGTCATAATGCCACCGCTATAGCTCCAGTTCCTCGGGGTGGAGGAATCCCTATTTTTATTTCAGTAGTTATTGTTTGTTTATTTTTTTTACCAATTGATAAACATCTAATTGGTATTTTATTGGCCGCTTGTTTAACTTTAATAGTTGGAGTTTGGGATGATCTCAAAGATATTAATCCCAAAATTAGATTAATAAGCAATATATTATCTGCTTTAATTGTGGTTGGTTTTGGTATCGGTATTGCCTTTATTTCTAATCCTTTTAATGGTGGTGTTATCGATTTATCTTTTTTAAAAATTAATTTTTCTTTTTTTGGTCCCCATAGTATTTGGATAATTTCTGATCTTTTAGCCATAATTTGGATTGTTTGGTGTATGAATATTGTTGGCTGGGCTACTGGAGTTGATGGTCAGCTCCCTGGATTTACTGCTATTTCTGCCTTTTTTATGGGTATTTTAGCTTTTAAATATGCCACTGATATTACTCAATGGCCAGTTATTATTTTAGCTGGTGCAGTTTGTGGTTCATATTTAGGTTTTCTTCCTTTTAATTTTTTTCCCCAAAGTATTATGCCCGGATATAGTGGTAAAAGTTTAGCCGGATTTTTTCTTGCTGTCCTCGCCATTCTCTCTGGAGCTAAATTAGCTACTCTTATTTTTCTTTTAGGTATTCCTATGCTCGATGCCGTCTATACTATCATTAGGAGAATAATCAATCATAAACCTATTTATATTGGAGACGGTCAACACTTACATCATCAACTCCTCAAAAGTGGTTGGAGTCGTCGATCTATTAGTCTTCTTTATTGGTCTTTTAGTTTTATTTTAGGGTCTCTCTCACTTTTTCTAAACAGTAGTCAAAAATTTTATGTTTTTATTGGACTAGCTTTAATATTTTTTGCTGGTGTTTTTAGTTTTTCTCGGCATAATTAGACGATATCCAACCACTATTTCCATTTTCTAATTCAATTTTAAACCAGTCAGTTTTTTCTTCTAACAAAACATAACTTTCTTTAGGGTTTACCCTAGCTATTTCTTTAGCATTAGTTAATGGTTCCTCTCTTACCCTTAACCAACCAGTTTCAGTTTCTTTTATAGTTACTTTTGTTTGATTTTCTACTAAATCACTATTTTCTATTTTGGGAGTATCCTCTTGATTTTTATTTTCCTCATTTATAGTTGTAGTTTCTTTGGCCAATATTACCTCTACTACTAATTGATAGCCTTTAATTGCTTTAACAAAAATATCAGCATTTTTGTGTCCTGGGAAAGTCAGAGTTAAATGTTTATCACCTTCACCTATATTGTTTATTTTAATTGGTGAAAAACCTTTAATTTCGTTATCAATTGATATTGTTGCTGTTGATGGATTTGATATTGTCATTAATCCAGCATTTTTTTTGTCTCCAGTTTTTTCTAAAAATAATATATATCCACCTGATTCTTCATCATTTTTCCCAAATTCCCAATCAATTACTGTGTTTACATTATTTTGCAATTTTACTTTTTTAATCCAAACACTATCGTTAGTTTTCAGTTTAACCTCTATCTCTCCAGGACGTAAAGACCTATTTTTATAAGGAGTCATTCCCATTTCCTTCCCATCCAGAAAAACTTTAGCTACTGGGTAACTATTTATTTCTATTGCTGATCTTTTAGGGGATAAAGAACACCCTCCTAAAAAAAATGAAGTTATTATTATTAATAATATTCTTTTCTTCATAGTGTTCTAGTTTATCAAAAATAATTTGTGTTTTAATTAAATAATGAAACTAAGAGTTATATTATTAACAGTCTTTTTGGTAATAACTTCTTTTTTTATCGTTAGTTTTAAACTGACCCCATCAAATATTATCAGTCCAGCATCTATTGGTTCTTTTAAAAAAGTCTTTATTCCAACTCCAATTCCCACCTCAACAGTTAAGTTTGGCTTAGTGGGGGATTTAGGCTTGGGTCGTTATATTACCAATATCGCTCGTTCTAAAAATGATTTTTCTTGGAGTTTTAGTGAGGTTAGTCATATTTTGCAAGCCAATGATTTTAATTTAGCCAATTTAGAAAGTCCTATTATCAAAGACTGTCCTACTGGTTTTACTGGAACTTTTACTTTTTGTGGTGATCCTCGTTTTTTACTTCAACTAAAATCTAATAAATTTATTCTTAATTTAGCCAATAATCATATGTTTAATTATGGTCAAGACGGTTTTAATCAAACCAAGAGTTTTTTAAATCAACAGAATATCAATTTTGTTTATTCCCATAACTCTGATTCAGAATTTGTTTCAAAAGAGATCAATGGTATTAAATTTGGTTTTTTGGGTTATGATTTTATTTCCAACCCTAAATTAGATCCAAATCAAATAATCAATCTCATCAAAAAATATAATTCTCAGGTTGATTGGCTTATTCTTTCCCTTCATTGGGGAAATGAATATCTCTCCATACCAGAGGAGTGGCGAGTTGACTTAGCTCATCAATTTATTGATGCTGGAGCTGATATTATTCATGGACATCATCCTCATGTACTTCAACCATCAGAAATTTATCAAGGTAAACCAATTTATTATTCTTTAGGTAATTTTATTTTTGATCAAAATTGGTCTGTAGAAACTTCTATTTCTCAAATTATTGATATCACTGTTACTAAAAATGAGATTATTAAAACCGCTTCTATTCCCTTAATTATCAAATATAATTCTCAACCCCAGCCTTCTATTTAAAATAATCAAAAATCCTATTTACTAAACCTATTTTTTCTTTTTTTGGGCTGCCTTTATGTTTTTGAATTGTTTCCAATACTTCTTCTGGACTTATTACTATTTCATAAACTTTCTTTTCAATCGGATCATATTTCATATCTTTAACTAATTCACCAATTGTTTTTTCCCATTGTTCACCAAAAAATATCAACGGTTCATGTTTGCCATATTCAAATTTTGCCATTTCCCAACATAATCCAACCTCAGACAAAGTTCCCACTCCACCATTGAAAATTACAAAAGTATCCCCTAGATCTATTAGTTTGTTTAATCGATCAGGATAATTTTTGGTTTTAATAATTTTATCTGCTAATTTGTTATTTTCTAAATTTAAACCCTCATAATTTTTTGGTTTATGTTTTGGATCCAAGATAACTATTTCTGCTTTTCCACCACCAGCCTTTGCTCCCAAAGTTGCTGCCAACATTATTCCAGGGCCACCACCATTAACAATAGTATATCCATTTTCAGCTAATAGTTTAGCCGTATTGAAAGCATTTATAAAATGTTGGTCAGTTTTTTTGGCTTCAGCATCACCAAAGATAGCCACTCTTTTAATTATTTTTTTAGTTTTCGATAGCATATTTTAATTTTTCCCAATTATCACTTACCATACCATTAAAAATTGACCCGCCGCAATAGGCAATGTCAATTCCAGTATCGTTTAAACCTTTTATATTTTCTTCATTTATTCCACCATCAACTCCAATTATAAATTTTAAATTTTCTTCCTCTTTTATTTTTTTTAGCTTTTTAATTTTTTCAAAAATTATTTCATCTAAATCATAGCTTCCAAAACCCAATTTCCTACCCATCAATAAAACTAAATCAGTTTCATCAGGAATTTCCCCAATTTCAGTATCAATATCCATAGCCAATCCTGCTTCCATTCCCAAATTTTTGACTTGAGTTATGAAATCTTCTCTATCAGTCATCATTTCTACTTGTCCAACTATCCTAGAAGCTGAAATGAAATTACATTTTTCTATCCAATTTTTTGGTTCTTTAACCATCAAATGTATCTCCCATAAGACATTTTCTACCTCATCTAAATTATTATTTAACAATTCTAATTCAAAAGTTTTACCATCAGTAAAACTTCCATCAATTACGTCAATTTGAATCCACCTACTAATACTTTTCGCTTGCCTAATTTTAATTTCTACTACCCCAAAATCCTTTTCTAAAATAGTTGGAATTATTTGCATATATAAATGGCATTTTCAATTAGTCGACAACTATAGCCATATTCATTATCATACCAAGCTCCAATTGAAATCATATCATCAGAAATTACTTTGGTCATTTGACTATCAATAATACAAGATGCGTTGTTGCCAATAATATCCGATGATACTAATGGTTCATAAGATACTTTCAATTTACTTACCAGTCTTGGTTCCATACTTGCCTCTTCAAAAATAGAATTTATCTCTTCAACTGTCGTTTTTCTAACTAATTTAAAAGTTAAATCAGAATAACTTCCACATACCACTGGTACTCGTATTGCTGTTCCAGCAAAGCGACCGGCTGCAGGGGGATAAGCCGCAATTACCGCTTCAGCTGCCCCAGTTGAAGTCGGTACTATATTTATTGCTGCTGCTCTACCTCTTCTTGGGTCCTTGCTGATTCCATCAACAATATTTTGGTTGGTTGTATAAGCATGAATAGTTGTTAATGATCCTTCCTGAAAACCAATTTTTTCATCAATTATTTTTACGATTGCTGCCACACAGTTAGTAGTACAGGATCCATTAGAAATTATTTTCTCCCCATTATATTTTTCTTCATTAACTCCCAAAATAATCACGGGAATTTTTTTATCCTTAGCTGGAGCAGAAATTATTACTTTTTTAGCCCCAGCTTTTATATGTCCCATGGCTTTCATATCGGTAAAAACTCCCGTACATTCTAAAACTACATCAACATCATAATTTTTCCATTTTATTTTTTCTGGATCTTTTTCTCCTGAAAAGGGGATAATTGTTGATCCTATTTTTAATCTACCTATTTCCGATGACTTTTCTGGTTCTGAAAAACCAATTTTTGTCGGCATTCTTCCATATACTGAATCATATTTAAACTGCATAGCAAAAGATTCCATTCCAAAATCTCCAACTGTATTTATTAATCCCACTTCTACATCATATTTTTCCAAAAATATTGATCTTAAAACTACAGTTCCAATTCTTCCAAAGCCATTAATTCCAATTCTGATTTTTTTATTTTGTTTCATATATTAATAATAACCTAATTGCTTAATAATTTATTTTAGTAACTTTATTTCCCAAATGGCTTGTTGTTTTCCGTTGTCCATTATCTTCTTGAAAGTATTTTGTATCAAACACTTGATAACCAATAGTAGGTGTTAATAATGCTTTTTTCCCAAAAATTGCGGTTCTATCTTTAACAATAATTAAATACAATTTATCTTTGTTTTTAATGTCTCCTAGTTTTCTGATTATTTCTATGTCTTCATCCGTCTTTTTTTCTGCCACATATACTTTATCACCTCGGTCACAGGCTATCTTTACTTGTTGTCCTTCTGCATTATTTAAATCAACAAAAATAGTTATATCTTGAGTTGGATACTGTTCCCCAGTGATAACCTTTAATCGACTTGTTTTTCCTTCATTATCATATGTATAAACAGAACCTCTCTCTGTTTCAAAAGATTTCGGCCATTCATTTTTTGTCTCAATTTGTTTATTAATTACTGGTTCTTTGTCCATAGATTAGTTCCATGCTGGCAATGATCTTTTTGTTAAAAATTCCAACAATACTCCACCGCCACTACAAACAAAATCTATTTTATCTTTTAGCCCCAAAAATTTTATAGAAGCCAAAGTGTCTCCACCAGCAATTACTTTATAACTAGCCTCTGATTTTGCAATGACTGAGGCTATTTTTTCCGTTCCAACCCTATTTTTTTCATCTTCATAAAATCCCATAGCACCGCTCCATATTATAGTTTTTGATCTATTTATTATTTCAATAAAATCATTAATATCATTTTCACTCAAATCTAATCCATCTTCTCTTAATTTTGCTATCAAAACTTTTTCATTGCCCTCATTTAATTGGTCACTAGACATTAATTTTGGTAATTTTCCTCCCACTAAAATATTATCAGCTATTTTTTCTAATTCTTTTAAGTATTTTAATTTATCTTCTTTGGCTCCTCCCAAAACTATAGTCATTGGTTTTTCTGATTTAAATATTTTTTCTAATCCTTCAATTTCTTCTATAAAATTAAATCCATAAAAAGTTTCCATTTCCCGATGCAATATAATTGAGGCATTTTCTCTGTGAGCTACCGCAATTGCATCATTCACTAAAACTGAACAATATTTTTTTAAAATATTAAATATATTAACATCCCCTTCATCCTCTTCCTTCCAAAATCTAATATTCTCTATAAATATAATTTGATTATTTTCTAGAGCAATTTTTATTTTTTCTTCATTTTTAATATCTTCCACAAAAACACTTTCAATTATATTTTCTCCATTCATTTCCAACAAATTCATCAACTCCAGATATACCGGTTTAAGTGATAAATTTTCATCATATCTATCAGGCTTGCCCGCCAAGACTGCTTCGCTGTCGGTGGGTCGCCCCCGATGTCCGATTATTACTATTTTATTGTTTCTTTCCAAAATTAATCTTATTGTTGGAATTGATTTTTTGAGTCTACTATTGTCTAATATCAGTCCTTTATCTATCGGCAGGTCAGTATCTAATCTTAAAATAACTTTTAGGTTGCTACCAATATTTTCAACTGGTTTTAGTGTTTTCATATTTTTTTATTAATTGAATTCTTTTAATATGTCTTTCTTCACTAGAGAATAAAGTTTCCAAAAAAACTTTAACTATTTCTAAATTATTCTCTTGATCAACTAAATCAGCTGCTAGGCATAAAATATTAGCATCATTATGTTCTCTGGTCATTTTTGCTTGTTTCTCTGAAAGACACAAAGCTGCTCTTGTTCCATTTACTTTATTAGCTACAATCGACATGCCTATTCCTGAGGCACAAATCAAAATTCCTTTAGTATTTTCAGTCACAGTTTTTTGAGCCAAATTTAAACCAATTTCTACATAATCATCATCTTTATCATAAATTTTATTACCCAAATCAACCACATTCAACCCATCTTGTCTTAAATTTTCTTTCAAAAATTCTTTTAATAAAAAACCCCTATGATCAGCAGCAATAAATATACTTCCCATACTTACAATATATCATTTTTAGCTTAAAATAACATAAAGTTATGAAGTCAATCTTAATCCAAGGCAAAAAGTTTACTTATAAAATTAAGCGGAAAACCATCCATTCAATTCGCCTTCATTTAATTTCTCTTAATTCTTTTTCTGTCTCCTGTCCCAATCTCACTCCAGGCTTTATTGTCCAAAAATTTATTCAAAATAATCTTGATTGGATAATTAACAATTCAGCCAAATTTAAACCAAAAAAAAGGATTTTAAAACTGAAAAGTCTCAAAATTTTAGGGCTAAAATATCAACTTATTTTTAAAAAAACTCAAACAGATTCAGTTTTAATTTTCCCTGATGAACAGAAAATTTACGTCAATGTATCTAGATATAAAAGTAAACATGCCCGATCTCTTCTTGAAAAAAAACTTCGTCCTTTTGCTTCAACCCTTATCAAAAAAGAATTAGCCAATTTATCAATCGAATTTGGCTTTAAATATAATAATGTTACTGTTAGAAATCAATCGTCTCGCTTTGGTTCTTGTTCGTCTCACGGCAACTTAAATTTTAATTGGCAAATAATTTTCTTTCCCAAAAGTAAATTTAAACATATTTTACTCCACGAACTTACCCATCTAAAAATAAAAAATCATTCCTCTGAATTTTGGCGTCAACTGACAGTTTATGATCCTAAATGTAAAGCCAACAATCTCTGGCTTAAACAAAAGGGGACTAAGCGGTTTATCTTTTAAATCTCTATCTCAATTCCTACCGGGCAATGGTCTGATCCTTCAATCTCTGGCATTATAAAAGCTGATTTTATTTGCTTTTTCAAAGCCTCATCCACAAAAAAGTAATCAATTCTCCATCCTACATTTCTGATTCGAGCCCCTGATCTTTGACTCCACCAAGAATAATTTCCCCCATTTTTATTAAACATTCTAAAAGTATCTATCCAACCATTTTTTACCAATTTATCCATCCATTTTCTCTCAATTTCTAAGAATCCAGAAATATTCTCATTATCCTTTGGTCTAGCTAAATCTATTCCTTCATGAGCTGTATTTACATCCCCACAAAAAATTACTTTTTCTCCTCGATCTCGTAGTTGATTTATATACTTTAAAAAGTATTCATAAAAATCCATCTTATATTTCAATCGGCCAGCATCTCTTTTCCCATTTGGAAAATAGACATTTAATAGAGTAAATTCATCAAATTTAGTAATTATTACTCTTCCTTCATCATCCCAATCATTGTCTTTATCTCCCACAATTATCTTTTTTGGTTCTATTTTAGTAAAAGTAGCTACTCCACTGTATCCCGGTCTTTTTGCTGGATTCCAATAACTTTTATAATTAATTGGGTAATCAAAACTAATTTCCACCTGTGCTGGAGTTGCCTTTGCTTCTTGAAAACAATATATATCTGCATCAATATCCTTCATTTTTTGCCACAAACCCTTTCTTACTGCTGCCCTAATTCCTGCTACATTCCAAGAAATTATTTTTATCTTCATAAACTATTTTATCAATAGTATACTTATGTATGGAAAAAATTAAAAACCTACCTCCAGTCTTTATTATTTCATTAGCTATTATCTTATCTGCCATCTTTATCTCTCGTACCGGTATCTATATTAAAAATACTGGTGGAGCCGAAAGTAACGGTAAAATTTCTAATACCATTTCTGTTAGTGGTGATGGTAAAGTTTTTGCTAAACCAGACATGGTTAATTTAACTGTTTCCTTTCAAGAAACTGCTTCTACTAGTAAAGAAGCTCTTAATAAAGTTAATCAAAAAATAGATTCTGCTTTAAAAATATTAAAAGATAATAAAGTCGACGATTCCGATATTACTACCAACAGATTTAATATTTCTCCCGAATATGATTATAGTAATTCCTCTAGAAAAATTATCGGTCAAAAAGCTTCTCAAACACTTAGTGTCAAAATCAAAAAAATTGATGATAAAGCCACTAAGGCAACTAAAATTATTGATGAATTATCAGCTATCGATAATCTTCAAGTCAGTGGTATCAGTTTTGATATTGAAGATAAAACTGAATTCTTCTCTCAAGCTCGTGAATTAGCTTTTAATAAAGCTAAACAAAAAGCCGAAGAATTAGCCAAACTTTCAAAAGTTAAATTAACTAAACCAATTTCCATTACCGACAATACTTATGATGTTTCTCCTGTTACCGCTAATGTTTCTCAACTTAAGTCTTTAAGTATTGAATCAGCCGCTTCAGGGGATAGTCAAATTTCTACCGGTGAAATGAATATTTCCGCTGATATATCGATACTTTGGGGAATTGAGTAAGGGTTACTTTCTGTTATAATAAACCCACCTTAACCAGCGGGAGCCGGACGGTTAGGCAACAGTCTGTAAAACTGTCTAAAGTAGGTTCAACTCCTACCCGCTGGACCAAATGTCCAAAAAAAATACTTCTTTGCTTATTTCACCCCTTTTAAAATATAAAGGTGCTTTAAATCACAAAAGATTTGATTTCCAAAATTCTCCCGTAATTCGAATCTTAGGCGACAGGGAAATATCCGATAAATATGTTTTTTCTTATGAAGGAGTTGTCGATCCCTTTATTATTGATCAAGTAAAAATCACCGATAGTAAGGCATATCGCCGACTTGGTTCTAAAACCCAAGTAATTTTTTATCCCGATAACCCTCACATTAGAGTTCGATCTACCCATACTATGGAAGTAGGCAATCCTGCTATAATCGCCAGTGATATTTTGGGCTTAAATACCAATTTAGTCAAAGCCATTTGCGATGGTCACGACATTGGACATGCTCCAGCCGGTCATATGTTTGAAACTGTTGCCAAAGAATTTGGCACTGATTTTAGACATGAAATTTTTAGCGCTATCATTGCCGTTTTTATCGAAAGAAATGGCCACGGTTTAAGTTTGACCAAACAAACTATTGAAGGCATTCTCAATCATTCTCGTGGATCTGGAGAGTTGTCGATCGGGAGTACTGTTGATGAATATAATCTTGCCATGTATAGTGACAAAATTGCTTATATTTTTTCTGATATCAACGATCTTTATCGTATTAATAAATTATCGTCAACTGATTTAGCCAAGATAGATTCTATTTTTCCCTGCGACCCTAATATCTATAGTGACCAACAATCTAAAGTTAGTTTATGTATCAATGCTCTTGTAGAAGAAAGTGCCAAAAAAGGTTTTGTCAGTTTTAAGGATTCTCAAGTTGCCCAAAATTTCAAAAAACTTAAAGACTACATGTATATTCATTATGAAAAATTAGATTCAAATTTATTACAGGAAATAATTAGATCAGTTATTAAAGAAGTTTCCGAAATAAAAGATTACGATCCAATTTTACTTACCGCTCTTATTACTGATCGGGAACTAAAAATTCTTTATGAAAAAATCATTAGTTCTAAAACCATCAATATGGACGACCTTAGTAACCTTGGAGTTGGTGAAATTATCAAAAGCGGTGTCCTCGATGGCCAGACTTACAAAAACTTAGTTTTAAAGTTAAAACAAAAACTCACCGTCTAAAAAGTTAGTATCTATTTTGATATACTATATTTGTGTATCTTTCCAAAATTCTTTTACAAAACTTTCGCTCTTACGATCAAAAAATTTTTGAATTTGATCCTAAATTTAATCTGATTTTAGGTCCTAATGGATCAGGTAAAACCAATATTTTAGAAGCAATTTTTTTTCTTTCTTGTGGTAAAAGTTTTCGCTCTAGTTCTCAAGCAAAACTTATTAATTGGAATAGTAATTTCACTTCAATTAGAGCCAAATTGGTTGATGATAAAGGTGAAACTTCAGAAATTGAAGTTCAGCTTATCAAAAACAACACTAGTAAAATTACCACTGTTTCTAGAAAATTTTTGATTCAAAAAGTTTTAAAACCTCGTAAAAATTATATCGGTGTTTTAAAAACTGTCGTCTTTCATCCTGAAGATATTCGTCTCATTACTGGTTCTCCAACCCGTCGTCGTGATTTTTTTGACAATATTTTTTCTCAGACTGAATGGCGTTACACTTCCGCCCTATCTCAATATCACAAAGCCCTAAAACATCGTAATGAACTACTTGACCAAATCCGTTTAGGGTTTGCCAAAGAAAGTGAACTCTTTTATTGGGATCAGGTTTTAGTCAAAAATGCCAACATTATTCACAGTTTTAGAACTTCCTTTATTCGTAGTGCTAATTCTTTTTTAAATAGTCATTTGGATTCTCAAATTAATACCATTTCTCTTAATTATCATCCATCCATTTTGACTGAAGATAAACTCAAAAAAAATTATCCACTTGATTTAAAAAGGGGGTATACCCAAGCTGGAGTTCATCGTGATGATTTTAGTTTTGATAATTCTATTTTCCCTACCGCTGATAAAAATTTAGCTTTTTGGGGGAGTCGAGGTCAACAACGCTTAGCTGTTTTAGCACTTCGTTTAGCTCAAATAAATTTTTTAGAAAGTACCTACACTGACAAACCTATCTTATTATTAGATGATATTTTTTCTGAACTTGATCCAGAACATCAAAAATTAGTTGTTTCTGTTTGTAGAAAATATCAGACTATCTTTACTGCTGCCGAGCCCGAAAGTGCTAATATTCTTGCCTCTGCTAAACTAATCCAAATTTAAGTAAAAAAAAGACCGCTGTTGTTTTTGATAGCTTGCGCTACAACAGGGTCTTTAATTTCATTCGGTTGTTTGTGGACTTTCACTTGGGCTTGGTTCCACACTCGGTGAGGGTTCCACGCTTTCGCTTGGACTTTCACTTGGGCTTGGTTCCACACTCGGTGAGGGTTCCACGCTTTCGCTTGGACTTTCACTTGGAGTAGGTTCCAGAATCGGTACCATTTCCAATGGTGGTTCTATTAGCTCTGGAACTTCCCATTGTCCGGCTTCAAGACCGATTTTAACTCTCTGAGTATCTTTTAGCCATGCACCAGTGTTGTCTCCTGAAAATAAACCTTGTAGCCAAGAGATGGCAAAACCTAATTTAGGGAATTTAAAAACATAAATAGTTTCCACTTTCCCAAGCTTCCATCCATCAGTCCAGTTGTCTATCTCTTCATTGGCGTCACCCTTAGTCACAATCTCTCCGTCGGATTTTATTTCAACTATCCGATGGGTCAAGATTTCTTTATCTTTAGTTTGGAAAGTGACGATGTCGCCAACTTTGACTTTTTCTGGATCTGCCTTAACAATCATGATCAAATCACCAGCTTCAAACGTTGGGGTCATACTACCACTGGTTACCACTAATAGCTTATAGAACCGGTTGTTAACCCCAGCACCATAGCCGATAAACAGTAGGAACAAGAAAACCAACACCAAAAAGACAATTAAGATTATTGACCACACTGAAGGCTTTTCCCCTTCTATTTTTATCTCTTCCAATCCTTTTTTCTCCTTTCCTCGAATTGAAATAAGAAAAAAGGGCTACATGCAATTGCTGTGTCATACGACGACAAACAACGGCAAGAGCCCTTTTCTTTTTCATTCGGTTTTTGGTGGGATTTTGGTGGGATTATTGGCCAGTGGTTTGTGCCAATTCGAAGGTCATATTCAGTGTCATTCCGTCAGTCATTGCCTGATTATCATTCGCTGTATTCCACCAATCAAATACTGCAACCAGTCGGACGTCTGAACCTGCAGCTATCAACTGATTCTGATCATAGTTCCCAGCGATATTACCTGTCGGTCCATTGTAGATCATGATGTCACCCGCGCTGTAACCTCCTGCCTTATCGACATCAATATAAAGGCGAAGATTTACTATATCTTGCAATTCGCCGACTCCATCACTCGTATCCCCAGCTTCAATTTCCGGTTCAATCCGACCATTTTCACTGTTAGTGACGGTTATATTTTCCAGATCCAGGTAGCCATTCATCGAACCAACATTTGCCAATGTCCAGCTGCTTGTCGGTTGATTGCCAGGCCGCATACCAGTGACTGTAAACTTGACAACATTCGTGTTGTTTCCGTCAACATTGAGATCCAGGCTGCCGGCAGTAAAAGCATTTCCATTACTGGTCTCATTGTCAGAGAACCAGGCCCCCGTGCCGAGCGCGCCGAGCATCATCACCATAACCAAAATCAGAGCAAGTGCTCCGCCGCCGATTCCCAAAAATCTTTTCGTTCCCTTTTTCATTTTGAATACCTTACCTTTCTTCTCTTTCTTTTTTTTTGAGATGTGAATGTACCAAAAACCGAACTTCTATCTTTAAAAAAGAACTACAAAACTGCGCTTGTCGCAATTCCAAGTTCTTTTAAGAAAGTGAAATATATTAAACAGAATCAAATGATTCCGATAATTTAGAAAGCATTATAATATATTTTTTATATTAAAGTCAATCAAAATATATTTATTCTCTATCAAAATTAGTTTTAACTTACTTGATGCAAAAATTAGCTTCATGTAATATAATAACCTCACTGTCTATTTTGGGCAGGAAATGAACTTTTAAATTTCAATGCGTTTTATTAGAGTCCAAAGCTGTTAGTACCAGAAAGCGAAGTTCAGATGTTAATTTGAACAATATCCCGATCTCTCGGGATTTATTTTGATTTTCTTTCCGATTATTTAAATCGGATGTTAGTACTAAGAGTTTGATCGTGGCTCAGGGTGAACGCTGGCGATGTGCCTAAGACATGCAAGTCGAACGGGGTTTATAGTCTTCACTTAGTTCCGATTTATCGGAATTCAGTGAAGATTGTAATTCTAGTGGCAAACGGGTGAGTAATAAGTACGAACATACCTCTTTGTGGAGCATAGCCCGCCGAAAGGCGGAGTAATTTTCCATAGTATCCTTCGGGATTAAAGTCGCAAGACGCGAAGAGAGTGGCGTACTCGCTACCAGCTTGTTGGTGAGGTAATAGCTCACCAAGGCTATGACGGCTACCGGCTCTTAGCGGAGAGACCGGCACAATGGGACTGAGACACGGCCCATACTTCTACGGAAGGCAGCAGTTAGGAATTTTGCGCAATGGACGAAAGTCTGACGCAGCGACATCGCGTGTGGGATGACGGCCTTCGGGTTGTAAACCACTTTTTGGGAGCCATGAAGGCACCCAGAATAAGGAACTACTAACTACGTGCCAGCAGTCGCGGTAATACGTAGGTTCCGAGCGTTACCCGGTTTTATTGGGCGTAAAGCGTCTGTAGGTGGTTTTCTAAGTCTTGTTTCAAAGATCCCGACTTAATCGGGGAAAGGGGCAGGAGACTGGAAGACTAGAGTTATATCGGGGTTACTGGAATTTGTAGTGTAGGGGTAAAATCCGTGGATACTACAAAGAACACCAAGCGCGAAGGCGGGTAACCAGGTATACACTGACACTCAGAGACGAAAGCTAGGGTAGCCAATCAGATTAGAGACCTGAGTAGTCCTAGCCGTAAACATTGTCTGTTAATTTTTCCCTTTTTTAGGGGGAGATGTAAGCTAACGCGTTAAACAGACCGCCTGGGGAGTATAGCCGCAAGGCCGAAACTCAAACGAATTGGCGGGGAGGCGCACAACCAGTGGAGCATGTGGTTTAATTCGACACGAAGCGATAAACCTTACCTGGGTTTGAAATGTACCTGCAAACCTCTAGAAACAGAGGAATCTTTCGAAGGTGGTACACAGCTGTTGCATGGCTGTCGTCAGCTCGTGACGTGAGTTGTTCTCTTAAGTGAGGTAACGAGCGCAACC
>JAQTUF010000036.1 GCA_028710865.1 Candidatus Shapirobacteria bacterium | reverse complement strand
ACTATTATTACACCTCTCAGTGGAATGTTCCCAACTCTAAAAGAGTTATTTCCGATGGGGGAGTTTATCGTTATATTGGTTACCGTCTTATCAATGGTGAAAATCCCTTTAATGTCGATTATTGGGTTCCACCATTAGGTAAATATTGGTATGGATTTTCTGCTAAATATTTCCAAAATCCTTATTTCACCAGCTTCACTTTTTATCTTCTATCGATTTTTGTATTTACTTTAATCTCCCATAATTTATTTTCTCAAAAATCAATTCGTTGGCTGGCGACATATCTTTGGGTATTAAATCCTCTCATAGTTGAACAGACAACAGTAACTATGCTCGATCTCCCCTTAACTCTCTTTTTTCTCCTTCATCTCTATTTTCTTTTCAAACTTAAAGATAAATTTTCTTTAAAATTTTTACTTCTATCGGCTATTTCCTTAGGTCTTATGGCTGGGATTAAACCAGCTTACTTTGTTCCGTTTATTGGAATAATCGATTGGACTTTTATCTTTATAATTCAAAAAAAGAATCGTTTCAAAAATCTCCTTTTATTTTTTTGTTTTGTCATTTTTGGCTATGTACTTTCCTATACCTGTTATTTTTTAGCTCATCCAAACCCCATCCCCTGGATTAGACTCCACCAAAAAGTGATCGAATTTCAAAGAGGTAATGGTGGCAGCCATGATATTTTAAATATTTTTAAAACTATTTTTCTTGATAAATATAAAGGTTTTTGGGTTGGAGGAAAAGAGATGTTGGTTACTGGTTGGTCTTTCGTATTGCCTCTCGCAACTCTAATCGTTCTTAAAAATTTAATTTTTATTAAAAAGCTTGTCTTAAAAAATATTAAGGTTACCTATCTTACCGTATTTAGTCTTATTTATATAATCCTCTGTCTTACTATCGATTTTTGGCCCAGATATTTAGTTCTTCTGGTCCCAAGTCTAATTTTATTAACAGTCGATTTTCTGAAAGATCGAAAAGTCCTTTTAATTTTACTTTTATTTTCATATTTACCCTGGCTCAAATTTACATTTTTCCCGGATTCTCAAAAAACTGTTGATGAATATTATCAGCTTATAAATAACCAACAATATCGCGACGCTTATCGTCTCTTGGATCAAAACAGCCGACAGAAAACTCCGGAATCTGAATGGTTAAATCTTTTTAGAGAACCAAACACTATTCCACCTTTCTCAAAACCCATCTTAGAATACAACCAGTGGAGAATTTCTATTTAGCTTTTCTTTTTTAAAGAAGAATCACATATGGGTCTGTTTCTGATTTCAAATACCCTTCAAACGAACCATTTAAAGAACTTTGTCTCACCGGGAGAACTTCAATTGGCTTTTCATTTCCTCCAGGTAGTAAAGTTACTTTTCCATCTCCACAGTGTTCATGTTCAAAAAACCAAGGGTTTTCTGTTTCAATCTTCCATCCCAATTCATCAGATATATCCCCAATAAATTTAGCGAACTTATCAAATTTAGGATGTTCTCCTCCAAAATAAACCTCAGTGGCTAGTTGTGGTGAATATAAGACTAAATCTACATCCTTATGATATTTCCCTCGTTTTTCAGGTCGAACATTTCCTCCAACCAAAAGTAAATGTGTCTCTATGTTCAATTTATTAGCCGATCTTTTAACTGTCTCAACAATCCTTTTTACGTTTTCTAAATTGTTTATTCCAAGTTCTCTTTGAACTATTTCTGGAACAGTATTTTTTTGCTGAATTTTAATTTCATTATTTATTTTCCCAGTTTCCATATTTTTATACCTTTCCTCCCAAAAAACCTTTCATTTTTTTCAATCCTTCTTTTGCTTTCTTCCCTTCAAAATGTTTTCTAGCTGGTTCTAGTTTTTCAATCAACCAATCAGCCAATCCGTTTTTAAGGTCAAGAGGGAATAATTCTCCAGATTTATAATCTTCAATTAATTTATCTACGTCGGTATAAACCAAATCCCCGCCAAATTTTTCCGGCCTACTAATTTTAAATTTACCTTTTTTCTCCCCCCAAAAAACTAAAGTTTGAACCCAGTTTATCAACGGATTGAACTCTATCTCTTTCGGTGGTCCATAAGCTTTTTTGATTTTGTTTCTGATTTCTTCTGGTGTGTCGTGAACAAAAATTGCACTGTTTGGTTTTGACTTACTCATTTTTAAACTTTCTTCATCATTTTTACCTATTTCTGGCCCAGTCAACCCTGCAATTAAATTTTGATGAATTGCCACCGGAGCAATAATCCCGCCCTTTTTATTTTTAAGTGGATTTATCTTTAACTTTTTAGCCACATCCCTGGCAATCACATGGGCTTTCCTTTGATCCATTCCTGCATGGGCCAGATTTACTCTCATGGTAAAGATATCCGCCACTTGAAGTGGGGGATAAAACAATGTTGCCATATCTACATCTGATCCCTGCCCTTTACCCATTATTGAAATTGACCTCAGATTTCGCGACAATGTCACATGTTTACCCACTTCCATAAAAGTCTCCCAATGCTTTAAATTATTTTCATAAAGATTTTTACCGGTAATAAATTCAACTTCATTTTCCTTTACCCCAAAACATTTCAAAGAAGCGATTAAAGCCTCCTTAAAATAATCTTCAGTTGCCATTCTGATATTTTCCCAATTACCACCCAATTTGTTGTTTAAATAAGAATGAAAATCAGCTAAAAATATTTTGCATTTAACTCCAGCCCTTAAAAAATCAGCAATTTTCCCCATTGAAATCAATCCAGTACCCAAATGAACTAACCCAGAAACTTCAAATCCAATATAGTGGTTCAATTCAGTTCCGTTTTCAATCAGGGATTTTAAGTCTTCTTCAGTCAAAATCTCCTGGCAATTCCTGGTGATTAAATTTAACTTTTCTCGCGTTTCCATTATTTATAATAGCTTCGAATTTGGAACAAAACATACCATGAAATTATTGTTCCTATAATCAGGTTTCCTAAATTGAAACTCAATAAACCTGAAATCACTCCTACCAAAGATGCATAAAATAGCAAATTCCAAGCATTTTTATTTCTCTTAAATAAACCTGGAATTGCCATTATCTCTAAAACTACTACCACTAAACTAAACAAAGTCCAAAAAGAAAAATGAACCCCACTCCCCAACTTTCCACTTAAAGCCCATGGTGCCATCATAGCTCCTATTCCAATGGAAGCTACTATCGCTGGTAAACTCAAAATAATTCCAATCAAGGCCAAATAAGGCCCTATTTTTACTATAAAGTCCTTTATAGATTTTGGTAACTGAGGTGCCTTCTCTCCAAAATAAATATTTAATTTTTTTTCTAAATCAACTAATATATTTTTCCAATCCCTTTTTTCTGTTTTTATTACTTTTGCTTTTTTCATATTACCCAATTCTAGCATAAACTTTTTATTCCATTTATCATTCATTTAATGAATGTTAAAATAACGTTCGTTCCAAACAACTATTTCAAAAACATTTTATGATTGCTCGCGCCAAAAAAATTATAAAAATACCCATCTTCAGGACATTAATTAAACTCGCCATTCCTATTGTTTTAGCCAATTTTTTCCAGTCCATGTATCAGTTGACTGATTCTTTTTGGGTTGGTCGTCTTGGTGGAGC
>JAQTUF010000035.1 GCA_028710865.1 Candidatus Shapirobacteria bacterium | reverse complement strand
ATTACATGGATTAATCCTTCTTTAACTAATTTCTTTAGAAATCTTGGTTTTAATGACATTGTTCCTGTTGGAATTGTTGGATGAGCCGCAATTATCAAAGCCCCATTTTCGTTAAACCATCTTAATATTTTTATGATTGTTTTTCTTCTAGCTATTACCGCCGTCTTTCTTGGTTTTATTTTCCACTGTTTTAGTTTTTTTTCTGCGGTTTTAGCGTTTATCCCCAATATCAATAAATGCCCCTTCAAAAAAGATAATTCAAATCCAGGGATAGTATATATTCCATATTTTTCCAGTGTTTCTTCTGGGGTCATTTTGTTTGGAGTATTATGATCAGTTATTGCCACCACGTCTAAACCGACTTTTTTTGCTGTCATCAACATTTTTCTAGTACCGTTTAAACCATCACTCCTGAAAGTGTGAATGTGAAGATCAAATTTAACCCATTTTTTTCTCCGATCCATTAGTCGATTTTACAACATCCGTGGTTAAACTCTATAATAGCTAAGATGAAAATTAAAAATGATTTTCTAATTCAGCAGGGGATTTTGGATTGTCAAATAGATCAGTTAATTAATTTCAGCAACACTGACTCTGAAATAATAAAAAATACCTCTGACTCAATTCGTTTTAAAGATCTAAAAGCCTTCAATAATTGGTTGCACAAGGGGAAAATTATTTATACCCTCACAGATAAAAATCATAACTTATTGGGTATTGTTTGGTTTGGACACAAAGAGGCTCCTGTAAAAACTAATGCCAATTTTACTTTTGCTATTCGAATTTACCCGCCTGCTCGAGGCCAGGGATTATCTTTTGACTTTATGAAGTCAACCTTTAATGATCTTTTAAAAAGTAAAGAAGAGTCAAAAATTAGCGGTTTTTGGCTAGAAACTTCTATTGATAACTGGCCAGCTATTAAAACCTATGAGAAGTTTGGCTTTAGAAAAATCTCTGATTCGGTCAATAACAATAAAGTAATTATGGTTTTGGAAAAATAATTGCTAAAATTTTTTATGAAACAAAAAAATAAGTTTAATTTAGGAAAATTAATTTTATGTATTTTAATTACCGAAGGTGCTGGTGTATTAGGTAGTTTTTTTACTGCTCCAGCTATAAAAAATTGGTATTACACGGATCTTATCCGTCCTGATTTTACTCCTCCGTCTTGGCTTTTTGCCCCAGTCTGGACCCTTCTTTTTTTCTTGATGGGAATTGCCCTATATTTAGTTTGGAGCAAGAAAAATAATTTATTTTGGTTTTGGCTTCAATTAGTCTTAAATGTTTTCTGGTCAATTATATTTTTTGGTCTTCGTCAACCACTATTTGCCTTTTATGAAATTATTATTCTTTGGATAGCTATTTTAATTACTATTATCAAGTTCTGGAAAATTAAAAAATCAGCCGCAATTTTACTAATTCCTTACTTACTCTGGGTCTCCTTTGCTTCTTTCTTAAACTTTTCTATCGCTCGTCTTAACTAATGTTTTGTTATCCAAAACATAAACAACATCCTCAACCATAAATAATTTTTGCTTAGTTTAGTCCACAAGTGAAGGGAACTAATCCATTGCCAATATTTATTTTCTAGTATTGTTGTCGTCGATCTTGGATTTTCTATCTCAACCTCATTCATTTTTATTGGCTTTGAAAAACTTACTCTGAATTTTGGTAAGAATTTTCCTATTAATGGCAACAATCTTAAATAATCCCAGTTTGAAGTCCCTTCTATATAAGCTCTGGTTATAAAACTTTTATCTTTATTTTTTACTCCATGGATTAAGTGTCCTATTCCAGGAAACCAACCATTTTTACCATCTCCTCCATCTGGGAAAATAATTACTAAACCACCCCTATTTACCTTGTCGATAGCTAAATCTATGCTTTCAATATTTTTTTGATGTTCTTCTTCGATGGAATAACTTCTATTTTTATTTAAAAAACTTAACACTCTTGATTTTAGTCTCCCTTCAAAAGTTCGAGTTATTTTATGGTAGATGTAAACTGGAATCAATTGTTTATCTAAGTTAGGAATAAGGTTTTTAAGGTTTGAGTTTATTATCAAAAAAATATCTTTTCTATTTTTAACCGCTGATAATATGGCTAAAACATCAGCTTCGGCCGGATGATTTGCCACTATTACTCCTGGGCATTTACTCAAAACTTTATTTATTTCCTTACTACTCTTCACTTCTACCTTTGTGTTGCATCTTTTTATCAAATTTCTCATTGCCACCACCGCCCCATTTTCCAGAGCATCATTATTAATTTTTATAAGACCTTTAATCATCAGCTCTATTTTATTATAATTTCACTATGAAAGGTTTTATTGATTTTATTCGAAAGCAGGGAGTTGTTGGTTTGGCTGTTGGTTTTGTAATGGGAGGTTCAATCAAAGAACTCATAACTGCTCTAGTTGATGACATCATTAATCCTATTGTTGGTTTTTTAATTGGCTCTGTTGGAAATTTAGACAACGTCTATCTTAGAATAGGTTCAACTAAAATTCTTTTTGGTAGTTTTATTAGTAGTCTAATTGATTTTCTTATTATTGCCTTTGTTGTTTATTTCAGCGTCAAAATACTAGGGGTAGAGAAACTCGATAAAAAAAAGAAAAAATAATTTTTTATTTTTTGATTGCTTTCACAAAAGCCTTGAAAACTGGATGTGGAGCAAGTGGTCTTGATTTATATTCTGGGTGAAACTGAGTTGCTATGAAAAAAGGATGATCTTTAAGTTCAATTGCTTCCACTAATTTACCATCAGGAGACGTTCCGCTAACTATTAGACCTACTTTCTCTAATTGCTTTCTATAGTCATTATTAAATTCATAACGATGACGGTGTCTTTCTTCAACTTTATCTTTTTTGTAAATATCGTATAACTTTGTCCCTTTTTTAATTTTACAAGGCCAACTTCCTAACCGAATCGTCCCTCCATATTGATGCATTTTTAAATATTTTTCTTGTTCGGGCATCAAATTTATTACTGGGTATTTTGTTTTTGGATCAGCTTCAATAGAATTTGCTTTTTTAAGATTTGCCATATCTCTAGCAATTTCAACTACTGACATTTGCATCCCAAAACAAAGACCTAAAAATGGAATTTTATTCTCTCTAGCAAATTTTATAGCTCCAATAATTCCTTCAACCCCTCTTGTACCCCAACCCTGAGGAGCTATTATCCCATCACAATCCTTCAAATCACTCGCCTTAAAATTATTTGAATCAATTGCTTTCACTATAATCTTAATTTTATTTGCCACTCCGGCATGCCTAATTGCCTCCAACACTGAAACATAAACATCTTTATGGTTGTTATTTCCTGACTTTACATATTTACCTACCAAAGCTATTGTTATTTCTTTTTTAGAATTTTTTGTTATCTCTACCATCTTTTCCCAATCTTTCAAGTTAGTTTTATGATCCTTAATATTAAAATGTTCTTTTATTTTTTTAACTAACCCTTGCTTCTCTAATATTAAAGGAACGTCGTATATCGAATCACAATCAGGGTCATCAAAAATTGAATCATTATCCAAAAAACACCTCTTTGCCAATGTTTCGAGTCTTGGTTCATCCATCCCCATTTCACTTCTAGTAATCAGAGCATCTGGCATAATTCCTGTCATTCTCAATTCCGAAATAGCATGCTGAGTTGGTTTTGTTTTTAATTCACCAACATTTTTCAAAAATGGGACATAGGACACCATAATGTACATGGCCTTTCTTTCTTTACCTACTTCTCTGGCTGCATACAAAAA
>JAQTUF010000005.1 GCA_028710865.1 Candidatus Shapirobacteria bacterium | reverse complement strand
AATGTCTCCGGTTCGTTAAACCATTCTTTTAATATATCTCCTACAATTGGAGCTGCTACATCTGATCCTTCACCCCCTCTTTCCAACATCACTGTAATCGAAATTTGTGGGTCATCTGCTGGAGCAAAAGCCGTTAACCAAGCATGAGTGTCATTACTCCCATCACCAACTTCTGCCGTCCCTGTTTTACAGGCAATTGATGTTTTAAAATTAAATAGTGGCCACGCTGTCCCTCCACTCTTACAGGCTGCTTTCATCCCCTCAACTATTGTATTTATATTACTTTTTTTAATTTTTAAATCCTCACATTCCACTTTACTATCTTTTAAAATACTCATTTTACACTTAACTCCATTATTGGCTATAATATTGGTCATTTGATTAACCTGCAACGGTGTCACATCTAAAAATCCCTGTCCTATAGACAAATGATAAGTATCACCTAAATACCAACCTTCTCCCTTAGCCTGCTTCTTCCAATCTTCACTCGGCACCAATCCTTCCAACTCTCCACTTATCTCCACTCCAGTTTTACTACCATAACCATACTTTTTTGCCCAATCTTTAATTCTATTCAAACCTAAAGCTTCTCCTAATTTATAAAAAAAGATATCATTTGATCTCTTTATTGCCGTCACTATATTTAACATTCCGTCAGTTCTTCCGCTTTTTGTCCACAACCAATTTGAATAAGAATAATCTCCTACCTTCAAAATTCCTGTATCTTCATATAACGTTTCTTTATCAATCACTCCACTTTCCAAACCCGCTGTTGCCAACACTGGCTTAAAAACCGATCCCGGATGATATTTAGCCGATATTACCCTATCTAATAAAGGAAAATTTTGTTTATCATTTAAATAACCACTAATTTTTTCATTATCTTGAGTATAGGAAAATACATTTGGATCAAAGGATGGACTAGACACAAAATTAATAATTTTACCGGTTTTTGGTTCACTTATAATTACTACTGCCTTTTTACCATCCAACATTTTATAAATTTTCTCTTGCCAATAAGCATCTACAGATAGATTTAAATCACCTAACACCACTGGCTCTTCTCTTCCCAATTCTCTAATATAATTACCTTTTGCATCTACTTCTATTAGTCTTCTTCCATCTCTCCCCCTTAATTGACAATCTAAAAAACTCTCCACTCCACCTCTACCAACCATATCACCACCAGTTAATTTACCACCACAAATATTATTTTTTATATCATTTTCACTAGCCAAACCTACATATCCAGTCACAAAAGCCATTGATTCCCCATAAGGATAATTTCTCTTTAAATCATAAGCCAAATTTTTCCCCTCAAATTTATAACCATTAAAATCACCTGTTTCATCATAAATTTTATTTTGTCCTTCCATCTTAAAATACTGATAAACCGACTCAGCTACCACTCTACCTTTTCGATCTAATATTTGAGATCTACCTGCTGGTATCACACTCTCAAAAACCTTATTTTCCCGAGCCAAATCTTTATAATATATATTTTGTATCAAAGATAATTTTATTGAAACTGCTAATAAAATTAAAAAACTAATTATCAACCCTATATTAAATAGCCAATATTTCCAGTTTTTACCATTTATATCTTTCATTTATCTCAAACCAGAAACTAATCTTATTTGCTTTAATAATTTCCGATCTGAAATCAATTCACCACACCCTTTGATTACACTCATCTCACCATCATCTATTAATCTAGTAAAAATCTTTGTCTTTGATTCTATTAAATTTGCCATTCCATCAATTTTGGATCCATTACCCACCAAGGCAATTCCCCTTTTTAAGATATCTTCCATTAATTCTGGTGGAGTTTCATCCAAAATTGAAGAAACTAATTTTGCAATTTTGGCCATTTCCAAACCCACTGCTTCCTTAACCTCATTATTAGTCAATTTAACGCTCTTTGGTAAGCCTGTTTCTAAATCCCTACCTCTAATCAAACCAATTGACTCTCCGATCCCTATTTTTATTCTTTCAGCACTATTAGTCCCCACTAAAATGCCATATTTCATTTTTATATAATTAATAATACTAGTGTCAAAATCACCTCCAGCTGTTTTTATCCCTCTACCAATTACTACTCCACCCATTGATACTACACTCACTTCTGTTTTTCCCCCTCCAATATCTACTATTGCCAAACCAGCCGAACTATCAATTGGTAACCCTAAACCAATCGAAGCCAAAACAGCACTTTCCACTAAAATAACTTCTCTTACTCCAGCCGCTAAAAAAACTGACCTAAAAGCTCTTTTTTGAACCTGATTAATATAACTTGGTACCCCCACTACTACTCTTGGTTTAAAAATTTTAGGGTAATTAGATGGAATCTCATAAATCAATTTCAAATAATAAGTAATTAAATTTTCTAAAGCCTCTAAATCAGCAATTATTCCATTTTTAATTGGACTAACCACTTCAATTTGGCTCGGTTCTCGATTCAACATCTCTTTAGCCTTAAATCCAAAAGCAATCGGACCTTTAAAACTAGATTTTGGTGCTGAAAGGCCTGTCCATCTTTTCTTTTTTTGTCTTACCAACATTGTCGGTTCATCAATTACCACCCCTCTATCTTTCAAAAAGATTAAAGTATTACTACTTCCCAAATCAATTCCTATATCCCAACTAAAACCATTTACTAATCGATTTAATTTATCTTTAATTTTAACTAATCTAACCACTTCTAAATTATAACAAGATTGATCATTTTTAAGTTACAATAAGACACTCATGAAAAAAATTTCTAAGATCATCAACCTTTGTTTTCTTATTCTTTTCTTTATCACTCCCATAATTTTTACTCTCTTCAACTCTGAACTTTTTGAATTACCCAAAATGTATTTTATTTACCTAATGACCATTATTACAGTTACTCTCCACCTAATTAATTGGTCCAAAAAAAACACTCCTTTGTTCCGCCACACTTTTTTAGATATTCCCTTAATTTTATTTTTAATTTCCCAAACCATTTCCACTTTTATTTCTATCGATATTCACACTTCTTTTTTTGGTTATTATTCTCGTCTTAACGGTGGTCTATTATCCCTCATCTCTTTTAGCCTTCTTTATTGGGTTTTAACAATTTACATCAATGATCAATTTAAGTCTAAAATAATCAATACCTTATTAATTTCTGGTTTTTTAGTCGCTGCTTTTGGTATAACCGAACACTTTGGTATTGATAAAAATCTTTGGGTTCAAGATGTCCAATCACGAGTTTTTTCCACTCTCGGCCAACCCAATTGGTTAGCTACATTCCTAGTTATTCTTCTCCCTCTTTCTATCTCTCAATTTTTAAAATCCATAAACTTTAAATCAAAAATTTATTATTTAATAATCATCATTTCTTTTTATTCCTGTCTTCTCTTCACTAAATCCAAATCAGGTATTATTGCTGGTCTTATTTCTATCGCTCTCTATTTTATTTTCTATTTATTTAATAAAAATAAAAAAGTCCTATCTAACCTTAAAATTATTTCCCCAATTATCATAATAATCACCTTATCTTCAATCTTTATATCAAACCCTATTAAAGATAAAATTCTACCTCAAAAATCAAATATCAAAAATACGAATTCACAAACCATGAACTTAAATATCACTCCTTCTGAAGATATTAGAAAAATTGTTTGGAAAGGAGCTTTTGATCTATGGAAACAATATCCTATTTTTGGCACTGGTACTGAAACTTTTGCCTATTCCTACTATTGGACCCGCCCCATCGAACACAACCTTACCTCAGAATGGGATTTTCTTTATAATAAAGCCCATAACGAATATTTAAACTTTCTAGCCACTACTGGTGCTTTTGGATTCATCTCCTATCTCCTTTTACTTACCATTATTTTAATTAAAACTTTTAAAAATAAACCTATATTTTGCAGTTTATTAGGCTTTCTTATTACTAATTTAGTTGGTTTCTCTGTAGTCACTACTTCCCTTTTATTTTTTCTACTTCCCAGTCTTATTCTAGACGAAAATAATAAAAAACCTAAACTAAAAAATACTAAAAAAATTCTGATTCCCTTTTTTATACTAATTGGATTGATTCTAATTGTAAAAAACATTAATTTCTACCTAGCTGATATTTTTTATAATAAATCAATAAAACACGATCACGCCAATAATTATCAAACTAGTTATCAACTTATTAATCAAAGTCTTAACCTACGTCCTAATGAACCTGAATATCTGGTCCAAACAGCCAATTTATCAGCCAAATTAGCTATTACCACTAAAGAAGCAAAATATATTGACGATGCTATTAACTACATTAACCAAGCTATTAAAATATCCCCTGCTAACATTAGTTTCTGGCAACAACGAGCCCAAATTTTTTACTATCTAACTAGCCTCAACAACCAATATTTTCAAGAATCCATCAATTCACTTTTACAAATTACCACTCTAGCTCCCACCAATGCCAAAAACTTTTTCACTATTGGCCAATTTTTAGAATCAGCCAATTTTGTTGACCAAGCCATTCCTTATTATCAAAAAGCTATTGAACTAAAATCTAATTATGATCATGCTTATTTTGCCCTTGGTCAAATTTATTTTAATAAAAAAGAATATATTCTAGCTAAAGAAAATTTGGAGTTAGATTTAAAATACGCCCCTACCAATACCGATGCTCAAGACCTCTTAAATAAAATTAAATAACTTTATTAACATCCCATTCCACCATTTTCTCTCCTACCCACTTATAAAATTTTCCTCCCTCCAATTTTATATAATCCACAAACAATTTCCCCTCTAAATGGTCTGATTCATGTTGCCATACAATTGCCTCAAACCCGGTCAATTCCTGTACTTTTGGAACAAATTTTTTATCAATCAATTCCATCCACTCCACTTTAATTTTCAACCACCTTTTTACTGTCCCAAAAAAATCAGGAAACGACAAACACCCCTCCAAAAAATCCTCCATTGTCTCAGTAGAACTTTTAGTGTCAACAGATTTTTCTTTTACCATCATCGGGTAAACCCTCTCTCCCGAAGCTGCTTTTATTTTTGGATTGATAAAAACTTTTACTTTTTTTTCACCATCCTTAATCCCAAAAAATCTTTTAGAAATTCCAATTTGCGGTGCCGCCAAACCCGCTCCATTTTCTGCTCCTGCCAATTCTTTGGATAATAAATCAATTTCTTTTATCAATTGTTCGTCGATTTTTACTATTTCTTTAGTTTTTTTTCTTAAAATTTTATTTGGATAAATCAAAATTTTACTCATACGCTATTCTATCAAAGACACCCCAACTCAGGATATAATCCATTTATGATAAACATTGTCTTTTTTGGTTCTTCCGAATATTCAGTCATTATTTTAAAAAAACTTTTAGAAATTCCTGATTTTAAAATTTCCGCTGTTGTCACCAAAATTGATAAACCCATTGGCCGTAATCAACAAGTCACCTCCAATCCCGTCGCCACTTTCGCTCAAAAAAATAATCTCAATCTACTTCAAATTGAAGAATTTGATGAAAATTGTAAATTGAAAATTAAAAAATTAAACCCTGACTTAGGTTTATGTGTTGCTTTCGGTCCTCCTTACTTCGATCAAGAAATGATTGATATTTCTAAATATAAAATAATTAATATTCACCCCTCCCCTTTACCTAAATATCGTGGTGCCACTCCTGGTCCTTGGCAAATTATCAATAATGAAACCAAATCTGCTGTTACCTTTTTTCAAATTGATGTCCTCCCAGACCACGGCCCCATTATTTCTCAAATCCCCTTTGAGATCTCTCCCATCGAGACTTCCACTAGTTTTTACCAAAAAGCTTTTAATTTAGCTGCTGACAATCTTGAAACCGTTCTTAAAACCTATATTTCCAATCCAACTTCTATTATTCCCCAAGATCATTCTCAAAAAACTTATTTCCCTAAATTTACTAAAAATACTGCTCAAATTGACTGGTCTTGGGATATAAATAAAATTGATCATTTTATTCGAGCTCTCCAACCTTGGCCCATAGCTTGGACCTATGTCACCGATCAACAAAATAGAATTTTAAAAATGAAAATATTTTCTTTTAATAAAGAACCTATCAATGTCCAAATAGAAGGTAAAAATATCACTAATTGGTCCCAAATTTCTAAATACTATTCTATAAAAAAATCCTAAAGATATGGGTTTTCATTCAAAAGATCATTTTATTTTTCTATTTTTCCCAAAAAATTTATTTCAAATTTTTGCCTTATTTAAG
This sequence comes from Candidatus Shapirobacteria bacterium, assembly GCA_028710865.1. The sequence continues at coordinate 60,431 of JAQTUF010000005.1, read as the reverse complement.
GCAATATTAAATACCACATTTTAAATTTATTGGAAGATTTGATCATTAATGAATAGCCACTTTTCTCACTCGCTTACGTCAAAAGTAAAAAATATTTTTATTATTTTTTATAAAAATTATTTTTACAACAATTCAAATTAATCCTTTAAATAGGCACAATTTTTCAAAAAATTACAAAAATTTACTTAAAATTTGCTTACCAAAAATTCAAATTTACCCAACAAATAGGCTTTTCATTTTTTGACAAAAACTTTAAAAACTCTTTAATTAATTAAAGGAGGTAAAACAAATATGCCAGTCAAAAAGAAAAAAGCTGCCAAAAAAGTAGCCAAGAAAAAAGTAGTTAAAAAGAAAGTAGCTAAAAAAGCTACCAAAAAGGTAGCCAAGAAGAAAGTTGCTAAAAAAGGCAAAAAAAGATAAGGTAATTTTAAATTAATAAAAAACGGTATTAGCTTTTAGCGGATGCCGTTTTTTGTTCTTGGTTTTCTTTTTTAATTCTTTTCAAACACTTAGTACAAAAATGTCCACTGATTTTTTCCTCTCCCACTTTCAAGCTAACTTTTTGAATATTAGCTTTATAAGTCCTTGGTGTTCTGTTTTGGGCATGGGATCGGTTTCTACCGATTTTAGTCCCTTTACCACATAAGCTGCATGTTCTCATAGTAAGGTATAATAACAAATCAACTTATTTTTTAAAATATGATAAATATTTTTTCCTTCCTCATTTTTGCTATCTGCCTTATCATTGCTATCACTATCCATGAATTTTCTCATGCCCTAGTTGCTGATCGTTTAGGTGATCCTACTCCCCGTTCTCAAGGTCGTTTAAGTCTAAATCCACTAAGACATCTTGATTTAGTCGGTACCTTAATGCTTTTTCTAGTTCATTTTGGATGGGGTAAACCAGTCCCCATCGATCCTTATAATCTAAAAAAACCCAAGCGAGATGAAATATTAATCTCCTTTGCTGGCCCAGCCAGTAATTTAATTTTAGCCACACTTTTAGCTATAATTATTCATTTTATTCCTTCAAATCCTTTTGTTGTTATTTTTTTCTCTAATTTAATTCAACTTAATATTATTTTGGCTATTTTTAATTTAATTCCCATCCCTCCCCTTGATGGATCAAAAATTCTTTTTAACTTACTTCCATCAGAATCAAGTGCCAAATGGGAAGAAGCCCTTAATCGTTATGGTTTTATTCTCCTTATAATTTTAGTATTTTTACCTATTACCCCCAATGGAAAGCCAATATTAAATAGTATTATTTCACCAATAATTAATCTTATCTTCAATCTACTTTTACCTGGGTTCTCAAGTATTTAATCATCTTTTCAATTTCTTTTTCATCCATTCCATGAACTGTAGCCCCCTGCTCTAATGTTTCCATTCCTGCTGCCATACAACCAATACAATGAAAATTGTATTTTTTTACCAAAACACTAGCTAATTTTGGATAACCCTCTACCAAATCTCCAATCAAAATATCTTTATTTATTTCTTTTTTTTGCTTCATAACAGTTATTATAACCCATTCTTTTATGTTAAACTTATTTGTCCTATCAAAAGCCAACTCTTTAAGAAGGTGTTTTTTCTAGCTAAACTTCTTAAATGGAAAACATCGTGTCTGTCCGGATTCGTCTTGTCAGACTAGTTTTCCGCCACGTTTTTTATGCGTGGAAAAGCCGCTTAGAGAAACTTTTGGTGGGACGACTTTTATGAAAAATCCCTATTTTTCTATCATTATCCCATGTCTTAATGAAGAAAATTATCTCCCTGAACTTTTAAAAAATTTAAATTCTCAATCCTTTACTGATTTTGAAACTATCGTTGTTGACGGTAACTCAGAAGACAAAACATGCCAAGTTACTAATAAATTTAAAGCATCATATCCCCTTTCTCTTTATTCCACTACTACTCGCAACGTTTCTTTCCAACGAAATCTCGGTGCCAAAAAAGCCAAAGGTAAAATTTTTATCTTCTTTGACGCTGATACTCAGATACCCAAAAATTATTTAAACCAAATTGCCAAAGCTTTTAAAACCAAACATCCTCATTTTCTTACCACTTACCTAAAAGTAGATTCTATTAAACCCCTAGAAAAAATATATGCTCCATTTAGTAACTTAATATTTGAAGCTGGCAAATTCATCAAATCTCCTTTTGCTTATGGATCCATGCAAGCAATTAAAAAAGGGGCTTTTTTTGATGTCGGTGGTTACGACATCAAAACCAAATATGGCGAAGATGGTCAATTATTTCAAAAACTCCATAATTTTAATTACAAATATCTCATTCTAAAAAAACCCCGCTATATTTTTTCCATCCGTCGATATCACTCAAAAGGCATTTTAAAATCAATAATCAAACAAGCACATCTCAATTTAAATGTTTTTCGACATGGTTATCACGCTCCTCTAAAAGAGGAATATCAAATGGGTGGTAAAAAATAAATATAAATAACCCTCTTATTTAAATTTCACTTTTGATTCTATCCATTATCAATGGCAAACTTTCCTTGTTTAATTCTCTTTCTCTACTTATATTTTTCAAATATCTCTCATTATAAATTTTAGGATTTTCCATATATTTTAAGAAGAAATTCAATAATTCAAAGTTTTTTTCTTTTACCCAACCTATTTTTTTCTTCTTTATTAAATCAATATTTCCATCCTCTTGCCCTCCGATATGAGTTATCGCCACAAAAGGTTTCCTAACTGCCACTACATCAAACAAAAAATTCGGACCAGCCTTTCCAAAAACTATATCACAAGCAGATAAAACTTCACCCATATTTTCAATCCATCCCAATTGTTTTATTTGTACCAAATCATCTTTCTTCAACCTTTTCATCACTTTTATAAACTGTTCTACTAGATTAAAAGATAATTTATCAGTCCCAGTATTTATTATAAAACCAACTTTTTTCTTTACCATCAACATTATTGGCAAAAATCTAGACAAAGAATTTGTTCCCAAACTACCCCCACCAATAAAAATAACTGGTCTATCATCTTTAAACCCTAATTTTTTTCTTGATTCTTGCCGATCAAATTTTTGATACATTTCTAACCTAGTCCACCAATTAGTTTTTAACATTTTATCTTTATCAATTCCCCATCTTAAACCTTCTTTAAAAGATGTTTCATCGTAAACAATATTCAAATCAACTCCTTTAATAAAAGAGATAGGATTTATTGTCCAAGGGTCAGGTACTACCGACCATAATTTAAATTTTTTGTTTTCTTTTTTCCGCCACCAAGACAAAGAATGGCTATGAACAAAATATGTTGAAATTATTAAATCAGGATTAAATTCATCTATTTTACTTTTTAAATTTTCCAAATTTAAAATTGAAATTTCTCTAAGTACATCACTACTTATTTTACTTCCAGAAAATTTATGAAAAACTCTAGTCGATTTAGGCATATATCTATAAGCAAAAACATATAAATCATCTATTCCAACCGTATTAGCTTTAACTTCAGCATATTCAACCTCAAAATTATTTTCATTTTCATTCCTTTTAAGATAATTAAAAATTGCCTTAGCTATTGATCTATGACCCCATGGCCTATCATCAGTTAATACTAATATCCTTTTCTTTTGAATCATACTTCCTCTATTTTACCTCAAAACACCTACTATGTTGATATAATAAGCCTATGCCTGAATAGCTCAGTTGGTAGAGCAGCTGTTTTGTAAACAGCAGGTCGTGAGTTCGAGTCCCACTTCAGGCTCAAAAAAAATAGAAAAAATATTTTTCAACTAATCTATCTCTAATATAGCTGTAACTAAATTATGATCAGATAAATCTAATGTATCGAAAGTCTTTGTTGAAATTATCCTAATTCCATTATTTTTAGAAGTAATAATCATATCAGAACATTTATGTTTCAATAAACTCTCCTCATATGCAACAATTGAATAATCAGCAAATAAATTATATGCCTTTGAACAATCCGTAGTAAAATTAAAATCACCCACCAAAACCCAAGGATTAGAGTCTTTTTTAATAACATTAATTACATCTTTAGCTTGAGTTTCACGACAAGGTGAATCAGGATCTATATGAACATTGTAAAAAGATACATTTTTATTATTTATTTTTAAAATTGTTTTTTGAATTGCCCTAAAAGAATCTCTACCACAATTAGATAAACGAACATAGGTATTACTATTTAATTCTTTATTACTCAAAATAGAATTTCCTGCCGATGTTGCTGTAAAAAAATAATATTTCATTTTTGAATAAGAAACTATATTTTTAGTCAAAGTAGAATGGGATTCCTGTAACCCCACAATATCATAAATACCATCTCTGATCTTCGCACCTATCGTTTTATAATTCGCTTTACTAGTTTTATTAGCATTCCCAATATTAAAAGTCGCCACTACCAATCTAGTCGATTCTAAAACTTGGGTAGGAGTTGGAGTAAGAGTTGGAGTAAGAGTTGGAGTAAGAGTTGGAGTAAGAGTAAGAGTTGGAGTTGGAGTAAGAGTTGGAGTAAGAGTAAGAGTTGAAATTTGGGTTGGAGTTGACTCATTAATAATTTCTGTTTCCTTATTATCACTATAAAGCAAAGAACTTTTTACTAAACCCATGTCTAGATTATTTATTGCTTTATCACCATTTAAATCATACTTACTATTACAATTTCCATTATTTATGTTTTCCAATTCCACACTCGTTGATAAATTATTTTTAATTAAACCAAAATCCAATGAATTAACTATTCCATCTTGATTTATATCACCTGCCTTTATTGGGTATTCTGAGAAATTATTTACTGTTCCATCAATTAAAATATTACATATTTCACCAGAATATCCTTTATTTTGATCTCTATTACAAAAAAGCATTTTTGTATGAGCTAAACCTTTAATTTTTACATAAATACTATTTGATCCAGATAATTTCGAATCTAACCCAATATCACTAGCTTCAAAAACTTGTAAACCTTTACTGTTAATAACTCCATCTAATTTAAATACCTCCACTTTTAAATTTTGTTCAAATTCTTTTTTACCCTTACCTACGATTAGACTTAAAGTTTTAAATTTATCTAGACAAAGACTAGATGGAGTTATTCCTTCAAAAGTTACCCTAAATGAAAGTTTCGGAATTGTTACCATTTCTGCTCTACTTCTATTTTCTTGGTTTTGTTGAACCAATTTAGTACTAACTGGTAAAACAACCGCCAACACTGACATCATTAATAAAATCCAAATTTGAGAAAAACCGTCTTTAAATCTAAAACTCATAACTAATCAAAACATTTTTTAAAAATCAAATCAAATTAGTAAAACTCCTTTTTTAATAAATCATCAAAATTACATTTGCTCAAATAATTTCACCCCATCATTTAAGACTAAATTAATAGAACACCAATATTCCAAACAGGTCGTGAGTTCGAATCCCACTTCAGGCTCAAAAAATTTTATGGATTATATTCCCAATGCCAACTCTCATTTTTATATCTTCGAAAACCATATTTAGGAGCATTATTAATCAACCAAGTTAAAACTGACGTTTTCTTTCCAGTCGATTTACTAATAAAACTTCCGCTTGGATAAATATCTACTGCTCTTCCGGTATGATGAGGCGAATGACATGGCGAAGCTGCCACTGCTCCATTTTTACCATTTCTAATCCACATTCTGTTTTGTAAATAATAATCACGATAACCATAATGAACCGTACCCGCTATATGAGCTGCTCCATCAGCTCTTAAAGCATCTACCATAGCTATATACGCTGGAATTACTCTTTTATCCAAAAGATATGGAGAATAACCAAAATCCCAAGTTTCATTTTTACTACTATCCATCTCTCTCCAATAATCAGATGGTACTTCCTCTAACCAAGCTCCATTATCCACATTAGCTAAATCATAATCATAATAAATTCTTTTATCACTTCGCTTTTTAACTTCCTCAAATATATACATTGGAATATCTTTACCATTTACATTCCAAACTGTCTCTCTTACACTACTTGGATAATTACTCATATTACATTTATAATTTGCTTTTGGAATATTAGTCCTATCAACCGTTGGTGCCAATGTTGGAGTTGGAGTTGGAGTTAAAGTTGGTGCTAAAGTCAGAGTTGGAGCTAATGTTGGTGCCAAAGTTGGTACTGATGTTGGAGTTGGAGTTAAAGTTGGTGTTAAGGTCAGAGTTGGAGCTAATGTTGGTGCCAAAGTTAGTACTGATATTGGAGTTGAAGTTAAAGTTGGAACACAACATTGTCTATCAATAGAACTCAAACACAAATTAAAAACCACTGTTCCACTATTTTTATCATCAGTAATACATTCAGACCCATTAGTAATAGTTCTTTCCATATTACAAGTTCCTCCTAAATCAGTACAAGCTTTATCTAAGCCTTTTTCCGAACAAACTTCTGTGCCTTTTTTAAAATTACCTTCAAAAGTAATAGTACAAAAACCAGATGCACATTCTCTCTGTGAATTACAAGATTCACCATAACCCTTCATTCCAAATGAAACTGCACTACTTCTATTTTCTTGATTCTGTTGAACTAATTTAGTAGCAATTGGCAAAACAACTGCTAACACTGATATCGTCACCATTACTAATACTTGAGAAAAACCGTCTTTAAATCTAAAACTCATAACTAATCAAAACATTTTTTAAAAATCAAGTCAAATAAATAAAAATTATTTTTTTTGATAAAATACCAAAGTAGTACTTGCCCGGATAGCTCAGTTGGTAGAGCAGTCCGATGTTTCGGACAGGTCATGAATTCGCACTTTTATTAAAATAGTTTTTATCACGCCCGGATAGCTCAGTTGGTAGAGCATCCCCTTGGTAAGGGGAAGGTCATGAATTCGAGTTTCATTCCGGGCTCAAAATGATAGGATTTATTTATATACTTAAATCTATTAAAAACAAACGTTTTTATATTGGCAGTACTACTGATATTCAAAGAAGATTAATTGAACACAATTCAGGAAGAAGTAAATATACTAGTTTTACCCGACCGTTTGAATTAATTTTTTCACAAAAGTTTAATTCCATTTCTATTGCTAGAAAAGTCGAGTTTAAAATTAAGCAATTTAAAAGCAAAAAAGTTATAATAAAGATCATTGAGTCGGGAGAAATTAAAATCAACCAATTCTACAACATTAGTTGGTAGAGCAGTCCAAAGCATCGGACAGGTCATGAATTCGAGTTTCATTCCAGGCTCAATTTTTAAGGAGGGGTGCTCCGAATGGTAAGGAACTTGTTTTGAAAACAAGCGCCAGCAATGGCATGTAGGTTCGACTCCTATCCCCTCCGCCATCTTTTGTTATCATTATTTAGTGACTAAAACTAGAAAATTAATTTATTTAGCTATTTTTATTGTTCTTATCATTACTATCGTTCTTTGCCTTCTCAAACTTCGCTTCTTTTCCCCATCAACCTCATCCTCAGCTGTTCCCACTTCGTCCATTACCACTCAAATTATTGATTGGGATACTGCTAGTGACTTAATAAAAAATTGTCAAATCAAAGTTATTTTCCAATCACGTAATCTACAAATTAATTTACGTGGTCATGATAATCAAATTTATCAAACCACTGAACCTAAATTCAATGATGTTGTCAACCTTGCTAAAGAAGTTCAAGGACCCTGTGACATCATTCAAACCGTCACTGAATAATAATTACCTTTATTTTTCAAAATTATTAAACCTATTTTTGTGATAAAATCGCTAAAATATGCCTTTACCAGAAATTCCTACTTCAATTACAATTGGTCAACAAGATTTAACATTTCATAATATTCATAAATCTTTTGCCAAAACAGAAATAGGAAAAAAATTAAATAACAAAACTAGATGGGAACGATATCAAAAACAAGGAAATGATTTAGCCAATACAGATTGGATAAATATCCTTGGTCAAGATGCTAACAATCTAACACATGGATTATTAACCTATGAATTTGCCCGTCTTTTTATTAAACATCTCAATAGTTCTAATTCTCAAATCAAACTCGACCAAGAAGAACAAAAAATACTACTTTTTACGGCTATTTCTCATGACTGGCCAGAAGGAGTAACTAAAAAAGGTGACATTACATTAGATTTAAAAACTATTGAAGACGAGAAAAAAGAAATTAATACTATTGAAGGTCTAATTACTAATTTACTAGGTGATAATAGTCTACCCATTGCTAGACAAGTTAAAAATGTTCTGGAAGACTCTACCTCAAAATTAGGTAACATTTTTAATGCTATTGAAAAAATTGGCTATTCCCAAACCGGATTAAATGCTTGGAAAAAAAGAGAAAGGTTTGATAAACTAATCACCCCAAAATTAACATTATTATCTAATAATGTTTTATTAAACAATATTCCTAAAATGATTGAATATGGCTCAATCTATCCACCTATCAACAGTTTTTTAAGAAATAGACAACCTATTATTTCTGACGGATTTACTAAAATGCCAAATTCCATCTTTAATTTGTATATTGAAAAACCCGATCTACAAGAAATAAATAGAAGTAAATTTAAAAACGCCTTTGAGCAGTGGAATGATTGGATAAAACCTCGTCATCAAATGATGATGGTAGAATAAACTATCAAGTGCCATTACCTAAATTAATAATTAAAACATCTATATGAATATTCGTATTACTGGTGTTAATTTAATAATTTCTCTAAAAATCCGCAAAATGATCCACGATAAGTTTGTAGTTAAGCTTGATCAGCTTCTACCTACACTCAATAATGAACTCAAAACCGCCTCTCTCCATATTCAAAAAGATAAAAAATATAAAACCTACATTGCAAAATTTGATATGACTCTTCCTGGAGCTAAAAATTCATTTTACGCTCAAAATTCCAATCTTGATTTAACTGCTACCATTACTGGTCTTCGTGAAGCCATTGAGAAACAAATTAAAAAATATAAACATTCCGACTAATTTTCAAACTTTAGCCTTGATAAAGTTAATAAACTTGATAAACTACTACCATGTCTAAATCTAAAAAAACACCAAGAGTTTTAATCGCTCTTCTTTGTTCTGTTTGTGGTGCTCAAAATTATCTTACTGAAAAAAATAAAACCAACACTCCTGACAAACTAAAATTTGTCAAATATTGTAAATGGTGTAAAAAAAGAACTGAACACAAAGAATCTATTAAATTAAAATAGTTCTTTATTGGCTAAAACTTTAGATTTATATTAAAATGAATCTATATGTCAGAAAATAAACCAACTAAAAAAATAATTAAAGAATCTCCTCTTCCAAAATTTGTCAAACCAAATACACCAAACCTAGATCTCAATAAATTTCGTCAAACTTTCAAACCCACCGGTCGTTTTCAAACTATCAACCGTTCTCGTCGTTAAAAATATTATTAGGGGGTATCAAAGAAAGCAAATTTAAAACAATTTGTTTTTGCCTCTTTGACACCCCTTTTTTATCTTAAGTTTTTTTATCATCTTAGTCCAAAATCACCCGAAAGCCGACTATGGCCAAAATTATTAAAAATAGTGGCGTCATAGATGCACCGAATAGAATAATTGGTGTCGAAGTCGACAAATAGCCGATGACTCCAAAAATTCCAACCGTAGCTGCCTTCGTCTTTACACTTAGACGATTCTTCTTCCCGTTTTCATTCACCTGTTTCATAAAGATGTCTCCTTTATATTTTTTCAAAAATTTGCCATCTTTAGTGAATTAAAATCATTTATTTTAAACTCAAGTTGTCAATTTAGTTAGTTAGATCTACAGCATTTGCAAATCTGCCCGATTTTAACTCTTTTTTCCAAAATGTCAAAAAAAAGACTACTCAATTCTATTTTTTATTTTCTTATCCAAAAAATATAGTTTTTGAACTCCATTTTCCAATTTAAAATAATGCCAAATATAAGGAACTAATAATACAAACAGTAACAAATCAACCATTCTTAATTCACTAGACTGATAAATTAAACTAAAACCCATCATTATCAAAAAAGCCAACCCAAAAGCTAAGGTCACTAATAAATGAACCAACCTCTCATGTTGTATAAATCCAATTATTACCCGATGATTACTTAAAACATTTTTCCAGTTAGTTTTCTTATTACCATTTTCCAATATTTCTTCTATTTCTTTAATGTATTTTTTTAAATATTTAGTCATGATTTATTTAATCTAAAAAATTTATCTTATCACTTGGTCTTTCAATTTTAATCAATTCCACTTTTGCTTCTTTCAAAAGTTCTTCCACTCCACCAATATCAGGATATTTAATATAAGTCACAATCCTTTTAATCCCTGCATTAATCATCATTTTGGCACAAATAATACAAGGACTATGGGTACAATAAACAGTCCCCCCCATAACATTTTCTCCATATCGACTAGCTTGAATAATCGCATTCTGTTCAGCATGAATCGCCCGACAAATTTCATGTCTTTCTCCAGAAGGAATATTTTGCTGAATTCTTAAACAACCAAGTTCTAAACAATCTTTAGTCCCAGCAGCTGCTCCATTATAACCAGTCGTCAATACTCTTCTGTCTTTGACAATAATTGCTCCCACATGATGTCTCAAACAAGTTGATCTTTCTGATACCAAGGCTGCAATTTTCATAAAATATTCATCCCAACTTGGTCTGATACATTCTGATATATTGGTTGATTTTTTTTTATTTAATTTGGTCATAAATTTCTTCTATTTGCTGATTTAAATAATTAATATCTTTATTATTTACAATCGTAAAATCAGCCATTTCAATACATTTTTTCAAATTTTGTTTATTTAGATCCGTTGATTCCATCTCTCTTTCTTCATCAGCTAAAAATTTTTCAAAAGAAATACTATCTGTGCTCATTCCTCTTCCTAAAACTCTCTCATACCTTATCTTTGGATCAGCATCCACCGCTAATAAAACAAAATTACCTTTTTTTCTTAAAGATTCTATTTCCCCCACCGCCCTTAAACTTTCAATGATACAATTTTGACCAGACTCTAAAGCTCTTTCAAAAAGTTCATCTGCAATAAAACTTGGGCTATTATTTTTTTCTCTCAAATCATTCGCCACCAACACCATATTATCTCTATTATTTTTCAATCCTCTTTTTTCAATTTCTTCAACTAAAAATTCTCGCGCTGAAAAATGTTTAAAATATTTTTTATTAACTAAATATTCCACCACAGTTCCCTTCCCTGCTCCAATTGTTCCCGTAATTCCAATTATTATCATTTAAATCAATTTACCACCAATTTAGCCTCAAAACAATCTATCATCTTTTATTTCAATTCCAAAATCACAATCGAAACTAAACCAAAAAATACTCCTATAAATTGCACCAAAGATAATTTCTCCTGATAAAAAAACCAGCTTACTATTAACAAAGTTATTATATTAAACAAAACCAACATCAATGAAGCCACGGCAATATTTTTATATTTATAACTCTGCGACAAAAAGACCATCGCCACCATATAAACGATCAATCCTAAAACATAAAAAATTGAAGTTCCACTATTTACCCACTTCTTCATTACTAAATCACCAATCGTCAAAACCACCCCACCAGTAAATATTAAAATAAATGCTAATAAATTCATTTTGGCAGGCCCGCCAGGAGTCGAACCTGGAAAAGCAGTTTTGGAGACTGCTGTGATACCATTTCACCACGGACCTAAAGTATAGGAATTTTACCCTAATTTAGAAACTAATTCAAAGCTAATAACTTTTTAATCCCAACTACCATATCCTCCGGTTTTTCAGCTATAAAATCTGCTCCATTTTTCTTTAGTATCTCAGCATTATGTACTCCCCAAACAACCCCTATTGATTTTATCTCTGTCTCATTAGCATCTTTCAAATCACCTACTGTATCAGTAATCATCACTGTTTCTTTTGCTTTTATTTTATATTTTTCAAAAACCATTTTAAATTTCTCTTTTTTACTCTTACTTGTCTCTACTGCCATTACTTCTTCAAAAAAATTATCCAATTTATATTTTTTCAAAAATTCCCAAATCGAAGCCTCACTAGAACCAGAAACAATAATCATTTTATATTTCATAGCCTTTATTTCTTTCAATATTTCTTCTATACCTTTCACCGGCATTAAAGTAGTAAGCCTTTTTGAATATTGACTAAAATAATATTCCTCTTGTTTTACACTATCGACACCTTCCAACAATTTACTATTATAAACATCTCCCTCTGCCCATCTCTGCATATCCGACAACTGTAAGTTAGTAAACATTTCTTGATTAATCTTCAAAGCCAATTGAATACTCTCAACTATCACTCCATCAAAATCAAAAAGAATTATTTTATTTTTTTTATTCATAAAGTGGACTGTGTCTCGCCGAAGCCGAAGAAGTAGTAAAAGCGAATTCCGACTTCGCTTGCAGCTACGTCGAGGCAAAGGTGGACCCAAGGGGACTCGAACCCCTGACCTTCCCCATGCCATGGGGACGCGCTACCAACTACGCTATGGGCCCAAAAGTCACTTATTCTACCAAAAATAATTTTGTGTTACCATAAGTTTACTATGATAAATAAAGCTGTCATTACTGCCGCTGGTCGCGGTACTCGTTTCTTGCCAGTTGTTAAATCTTATCCCAAAGAACTCATCCCTATTCTTGATAAACCAAATATTCAAATAATTATTGAAGAGATTATCGCCGCTGGTATTAAAAACATTTGTATTGTTCATCGCCCAGAAGAAAATGCCATAAAAAATTTTTTCACTCCCGATAAACAACTTGAAGATTATTTAACCAAAAATAATAAAATGGAATTTCTTTCCAGCCTCCAAAGGATTTGGGCCGAGGCCAAACTTGAATTTGTACCTCAAACTGATGATCTTCCCTACGGCAATGCCTCCCCCGCCCTTGCTGCCAAAGATTTTATTGGCACTGATGATTTTGCTTATGTTTTAGGTGATGATTTAATTATTGAGAATATTCCTGGTCAATATTTAAAACAAATGATTACTACTTTTGACCAATATCATACCGACGCTGTTGTCTCTACTCAAGAAATGCCAACAATTGAAATGAAGCGTTATGGTGCCATTGTCCCTCATATTGAACCTAAAGTTCCCCGTCAAATTAGTACTTTACTTGAAAAGACTGATCCACCTCCATCTAATTTTGCCGTTGTCGGTCGATATATTGCTTCTAATAAAATTATGGCCATTATCAAAGACCAAGATCTCTCAAAAGACAATGAACTTTGGTGGGCAGACGCTCTCAATACTTTAGCTAAAACTGGAGTTGTTGTTGATGAACCTATTACCAATGGTGTTTGGATGACTACTGGTGATCCAATTCGTTGGCTCAAAGCCAATATTGTCTTTGCTCTCCACCAACCTCAATACAAAGATGACTTACAAGAGTTTATAAAAACCCTCTAATATTTAGATAAGTAACTATTTTCATTTTTTCTAATTTTATTATCCTATAATCTTGACAAATTGCACTTATTGCGCTACAATGCTGCCCGATACCTAAAAAGTATCAAACTTTAACAAAGTGGAACTATTTAGGTTAAGACACCGCGTCTTAATTTTAAATTTCCACAGTACATTAAAACCAGAACGCAGAAAAATTTAAAATTTCATATGCACCATTTTGGACACTCTATTCTGTGTCTAGAACGGTGTATATGAAAATAAAAAAAAGAGAGATAAAGTGTATTCATTCCGCTTTCCAAGCTTTTTATCAACGAGCTTGTTTGAAAATAATAAAAAAACTAAGTAAAAAAAAATCGAAAAGGAGATTTGAAAAATGAATAAGAATGATAAAAGGACATTTTGGAAGACAATCGGATGGATTGTGGGTATCGTCGGCCTTCTTGGCCTATTTTTTACTCCACTCGTGTTGAAATACACAGGCTTTACCATCGCGGTGGTGGCAAGTTTTGTTGTGATGGTAATAACGGGAGTCCTGTGTGCCGTTTATGGCTATACGGGAAATAAAAACTTCGCCAAAGCTACAGCGTTGATCATTGGGATTTTAGCATTAGCATTGATTGCTACTTATTTTATAACAATGCTAAGTGCAAATACGACACCCAATGATGCAGCTGTCGCTTCAGCAACTGCCCCACCCATTGTATCTGATGATACAGCAGGTACTTCGGCAACTGCCGCACCAGTCAACATTCCCACAAATGCTGATGTCGCAATAACGATACCGACCAATGCTGAAATGCAGGAAGCTTTCGGCTTCGACAAGTCAGGAATTAAACCAGTTTTCACTGGTGTCGACTGGGATCCCGCAAAATGGAATCTACAATGGGTCTCCGATGAACCCCTCAAAATCCTCCTCTTGAAGGATTGGGAGTTCACCGTCACTTTACCCAATGGAGACGTTGCTGTTTATTACGGCGACGGAGTCACTGAACTAGAAGTAATGGGAGCAACCTTCCGTTACTTACCATGCTATGTCGGCGACAATTCTTGGGCTTGGGACAAACAAAAGATGCTTAAATATGAAAACGAGTATTCTCATTCATGTACCCCCAGTTATGACACCATAGCTGGTAATTTCACAGAAGAATGATGCACACACTCTCTCGGGGGGTTATATCTTTAAAAGTTTAAACTTTTATCTATAACCCCCAAAGAACAAACCAGAAAAAGCAAAATATCGAAAGACTTTTATCTTTCTTTATTCGCTTCTGCGTTCTGGTTGTTCTTTTGTTCTTAAAACTTTTTTGTTTAAGGCCAGAAGAACAACCACAAAAATTTATATGAAATATAAAAATAAATATAATAATTCTGACAGCCTTTTAGTTATCTCCTTTTATCCTAACAAAGGAGAAACTTATAGTGCCGGTGCCACCGGAGTTGCTTCTTATACCAAAAACATTATTTCTAATCTTCACCGAAAAGTTGTCGTCTTAGCCAATAAACAAATTAATTCACCAGATAAAACTTATCAAGAAAATAATTCTTTGGTTATTCGATGCTTTATTTCCAATACTCCTAAAATGTGGTCCATGCTTTGGAAGCAAATTAGATCTTTTAATCAAATTAAAAATATCCATATTCAATATGACTCTTCCATGTATGGTGGTATTTTAACTTCAGGACTTATTATCCCCTTTGTTACTTTACTAAGAATTTTTGGATATAAAGTTTCCATCACCCTCCATCATGTTGTTGATGATGTTTTGCAACTTCGCGGTCAAGTTGGTTTAAAAGAAACTTTTATTGATACCATCAAAGGTAAAGTTTATAATATTATCTTCCATGTTTTCTATTGGATTTTAGCCTTATTTACTAATAAATTTATAGTTTTAGAAGAAACCCTAGTTAATAAACTACTTACTATTGCTCCACATGCCAAAGTTACTGCCATTGCCCACGGTGTCGATAACAATCTAAAAACCAAAACCAAAATTGAAGCCTGTCATAATCTTAAAATTAATCCTAAAGACTTTGTAATCATTTTCTTCGGTTATATTAATTGGTTTAAAGGAGCTGATTTTTTTGTTAAGGCTTTTTCAAAAGTAAATAAAATCCTTGGCCGAAAAACTCACTTTTTTATTGCTGGTGGTTCTAGTCCTACTTTAGGAGACAAACCCTATTATCAATCTTTTTACCAATCAATCAAAAAAGAAGCTGACAAATCTAAGTCACTTTTTATTACTGGTTATGTCAAACAAGAAGATATAGCTAATTATTTTGCTGCTACTGATTTAGTTGTTTTTCCTTATCGTCATTATATGACTGCTTCAGGAGTCCTCTCTTTAGTTTTTTCTTATAAAAAACCATTTATTATCTCCAATAAAATTGAAGAAATGTTTAATGCCCCTGATTTCAAACAAGCCTTTCTTAAATCCAACCTCAAAAAATCTGATCTTACCTTTAGGCTTACCCCACATGACTGTCAAAAAACAGCTACTAAAGTTCTAAAAAACGGTTTAATTGCCAAAACAATTAATATGACAAAATATATGAGCGAATCACGTGATTTTGTTAAGACTGCCGATTTATACGATCAAGCTTTGTTTGGGGCTTCAATTAAGAGTAAAAATGTAATACCCTTATATAGATATGAGCTCTCTTCTGAATAAATTTGTTTGGGGTATTTTTTTTCTTTCACTATTTTCTTTTATTTTTTATTTTTCAACTCAAAAAGTTCAATTGGCCGGTGATATTGCCGAATACTATGGTATTACCGAATCAATTTTGTCACATGGTAGTGTCAACTTAACTCCTTCTGATCAATCTGTCTTATCAAAAAAACTTCACCCTGAATATTTCAATGATCCAGGATATTATTTAGTTGGACATAATTCTAACCGCTTCCCAGTTCACTTTATTTTTTATTCTATCCTAGTAATCCCAATTCGACTAATACTTCGGTTATTTAGTCAAAATGAACTTCTCTCATTAACTTTCACTAATATTTTATTAACTTTTACAGCTCTTTTTTTAATCTTTCGTTGTTTTATCAAAAATCCATTTTCTCGATTAGTTTTATTGATTATTTTGATGACTTCTCCTTTTATTTCTTTCCTTTCATGGCCAGGTCCAGATGTTTTTTATTTTATTTTAGTGTTATTATCTCTATTTCTTTTTAATAAAAAACACTATTTATTAGCCAGTACCATTACTGCTATCGCCTCATGGCATAGTCAACCATTAATTATTCTCTCCATTTTTTTTGCCACATTTCATTTTTTTACTACTAATTTTAAATTTAAAGATCATCGTTTTCATTTAACCCTCAATCTAAAAACTATTTTGATCGGCATTTCTATCCTATTTATTTTAAGTATCCCCTATTTTTATAATCTTTATGCTTTTTCAGCATTAACCCCATGGACTATTTTTAAAGACGGTTGGACTCAAATTTCTGGTTTTGGCCCTCAAAATATAAGTCTCAAACGCACATTTGAACAATTTTTTGATCTCAATATGGGTCTTTTTTGGTATGCCCCACTAATCACGATAGTAGGACTTTATTATTGGATACGTTCCCAAAAAATAAATCGATGGTTATTTTTACCAGTTATATTAACTATTCTTTTTTATCAAACTAACCCTGGGTGGAATTTTGGTACTGCTGGATTTGGACCATCACGTCACATTATTTTTATAATTCCCTTTTTAATCTATTTTTTAACAATATCCCTTAAACCAAAAACTAAAAATTATCTTTGTCTTACTTTAATAATAGTTAGCCAAATTTTTATCTTATCCTCAAATGGATTAATCCATCCCAATTTTGAAAATAGTCTAAAGTTAACCCCTTTATCTAAATACATTCTCAATCACTATCCTCAATACTACAATCCCACACCAGAAATTTTTATCGACCGGACCAATCATACCGACAATGGTTACCCCACTACTGCTATTTATAAAAATAATGGTATCTGTCGTAAGGCTTATGTTCTTATTACTGATAAAGATAAATTAATTTCCCAATGCAGTTACATTCCAGATAAATATCTGAACATATTCAATAACGATTTTTTAAACAAAACCAGTTTTTCTCGAACTACTATAACTACTGAAGCTACTTTTTGGCCAGATACCCAATCTTGTGAAGATTGGTATCAAACCAACGAACAAAACCCTTATTTATGTTTAAAAACTTTGTCTGATTTTATTAAAAACACCTCCATTAATGATCCCGCCAGAATCGAATCACTCGGTTATCCTGGTGTCTGGCATCTTAAAAACGGATTACCTCAAAAAATAATTATTCCACCAGGATATATTATTAATCATTATTCCTTAACCGGTGTTTATGTCAATTATTAAAAAGATATTTTCTAATAGTCACCGAAATTCATTAATTATTTTTAATTTAATTTTTTTAGTTATTGTTTTTACTAATCTAGTTCCTCACAATAAATGGTTTCTTGGCTGGGATTCTATTAATTCAGAATTGAACAACTCACTAAATATCAAAAGGTCTCTTTTTGCCAGTTGGCAAGAAAATTATGGTTTAGGTACTCTCGGAGGCCATGGTTTTGCTGCCATCCTACCCCACTCTCTAATAACCAGTTTTTTATCAATATTTCTTTCACCAAACACAATTCGACCAATTTTTACTTTTATTTGCTATTACCTTGGTGGTTTGGGTATGTATTTTTTAGTCAAAAAATTACTATCTTTTATTTCCGACAATAAATTTATTAGTTATATTGCTCTTATTAGTAGTCTTTTTTATTTATTCAACTTAGCCACTACTCTCACTTTTTCCGTTCAACTTGAATCTTTTATTGTTCATTTTGCCTCTTTACCTTGGTTATTTTGGATTATTATCAAATTAATCTCGTCATTTTCCAAAAAAAATATTATTTTATTCTGCCTAATTAATTTTTTTGCCTCAATTCAAGGATTTACTCCACCATTGTTTATTGTTTATTTTATCGCCATTTTAATTTTTCTTTTCACCTATATTATTCATCACCGCTTTTCCCCACTTACTATTAAAAATAGTTTTTTAATATTATTCCTAACTTTTATTATTAATGCTTATTGGTTATTACCTTTTAGTTACTTCTCTATCACTCGTTCCAACCAAACATCACAATCATATAATAATCTAGTTTCCACTACTGATTTTATCGAAAAAAGTGAAAAATACGGCACTATTGAAAACACAATGCTTCTTAAAGGCCCTTATTGGGATTATTACGAACTTGGCCAATACATTTCTAAACCATTAAGAGATCATCATCAAAATCCATTAGTTCCATTAATTGGTTATACCTTTTTTATTTTAGCCATTATTGGCATAATTACTAATTTTGTAAAACATAAAAATTATTATTTTTTAGGATTTACTATTATTTTTATTTATTTTTTTAGCAGTATCAATATTAGCACTCCACCATTTTCTTACCTAAATAAACTTATTGAGCTAATTTCTCCTATTTATCATCAAGCTTTCAGAGTTCCTTTTACTAAATTCGGAATCGGAACTGCTTTTATTGTCACTATACTAATGGGTGTTGGTTTATTGAATTTGATTCAAATCAAAAAAAATATAAATTTTAACAGAGTTATTATTGGTCTATTTTTATCATTTATAATTTTTTACAACTTACCAATATTTAAAGGCAATTTCATATTTTCCAAAATGTATGTGAATCTCCCTTCAGCCTATCTTGAAATCATTGATTACTTCAAATCTCAACCAAATGGCAGAATTGCCGATATGCCTCAAAGTTGTGCTGAAGGATGGTATGGTTACAAATGGGATTATTTTGGTTCCGGATTTTATTGGTACGGTATCAAACAACCATTTTTATCCCGCAGTTTTGATGTTTGGAATAAAAATAATGAAAATTATTATTGGGAAATAAGTCAAGCTTTCCGCCGACAAGATTATAATGCCATAGACCAAATATTCGAAAAATACAATGTCGATTGGATTCTTTATGATTCCAATTTTTTACATTGCAGTGAACAAAAAACATTTATGAATAAAGACGAATTTTTAAATTATTTTAACCAAAATCCTAAATATAAACTAATAAAAACTTTTTCTGAAGAAAATATCCTCCCTATTTATCTTTATCAAAGGGCTAGTGAATCTGACTCATTTATTTCAATATCATCCAATACCCCTAATATAGGACCCAAATATGATTACAATGATAATGACCCAGTCAAAACATATCCTTATATTTCTGATGATAAAAATCAATACCAACAATTTTTTCCTTTCAACAACCTATTTACCAAACGTAGTAGTAAAAATAAAAATTTTGATATTAATCTGACAAATAATTCAATTATTTTTTCTACTACACTGCCACCACAACTCCAAAATTATAAATTAGATCAAAACTTCTTAAGCGATAATTATTTACCAATTATCTTAGATATTCAAAAAGAAAATTCCAATAACTATCAAGTTTTACTTAATCTCGAAACTCCAATAGTCACTCTTGATAACAATATTATCAGTCAAAAAAATGATTCTATTAAATTAGGTGAATTCAAATTTTCAAATTCATCACCAATTGAAATAGTCATAAACCATAACCCTATAAACTTTGATAATCAACCAATTTCTAATATTTTTTATCTAAACTCTATTAATACTGTCCAAATTATTAATAAAAATACTGGGTTAGAAATATTTTCCTGGCAAGAAAATACCATTGGCTCAATTCTAACCAATATCAACAAATCTCCTATAATTATTCCTAATTATAAAGAAGGAAAATTAAAAATTGAAGTTCCTATAGTCAAAAATTCATTAATTTCTCCCCAAAAAATTGAATCACCTTTCAACAACACCCACCCTCAATTATGTAATAATATAACTTCATCCCCTGCCCAAAATAAATATGAAATTAGTGATTCTCAGGATCCTAAATATATTCGACTTATATCTCAAGAGGTTAAACAATGTCTTAATTTAACTATCAATAATATATCTACTAATTACTCCTATTTAGCCAATATCATTACTCGTTATCAACAAGGCGAAAATTTATTTTTACGCGTCACTAATAAAAATCGTCCAATCGGAATCGATCTTTACCTTCAATCATCAAAAACATTTAATAATGAATTTTTCATTATTCCATCAAATATACCTGATGAAATAGAATATAACTTCAATTTTGAATCAAAATCATTCAACAAAAAAACAACTATAAATGATATAAACAGCCTTCAACTCTATCTTATTCCTTATAATTATTTTAATAATTTAAAACTTATTGCCCCTCAAATTTCAGAATTACAAAATAATTTAAACTACCAACCCAAGGATGTAAAACATCCAAATGAAACTTTTTACAAAATAAATTTGCCCATTAAGACAGAAAATAAATTAATTATTCTTTATCAAAGTTATAGTCCTGAATGGTTAGCCTTTTCAAAAACAAATAAGTTTCCATTCATTTCCCCTTTAAAAAATCACACCACTATTAACAATTGGGGCAACGCTTGGGAATTACCAAATAACATTGATCCATCGACCGTTTATATTCTATTCTGGCCTCAAATTCTCGAATTCCTCGGCCTCGGATTAATTATATCTAGCTTAATTTGGGTTTTTAAGAAAAAATAATTTAAATATTCAAAATTATTTTTGCCATTCTATCTCCTAATTCTTCAAATTCTTTTTCCTTCCACCCTCTTGTCGTCATCGCTGGAGTTCCAATTCTAATCCCAGATGGATTCATTGGACTGCCTTGTTCATGAGGTACTGTATTGGCATTAACGATTATGCCATTTTCCTCCAATTTCACTGCCACCTCCTTTCCTTTTTCCAATCCAACTTCCACCACCATCAAATGATTTTCAGTTCCAAACACTTTTAAACCATTTTTTCTCAAAGATTGAGCCAATGATTTGGCATTTTTTACAATTTGTTGAGCATATTCTTTAAATTCTTGGGTGTCGGCTTCGCCAAAAGCCACTGCCATACTAGCAATTGTATTTTCATGAGGACCACCTTGAAGTCCTGGAAACACTGCTCTATCAATCTTTTTAGCTAAATCCGGATCTCTAATTAAACCCTTTTTAGTTATGCCAATAATTGCCCCTCTAGGCCCTCTCAAACTTTTATGAGTTGTAGTGGTAATCACATCTACATAATCAACTGGACTCGGATGTACTCCGCCAACCACCAATCCGGCAATATGAGAAATATCAGCTAATAGCCAAGCTCCTACACTATCAGCAATCTCTCCAAACTTTTTAAAATCCAAAATCCATGGATAAGCCGTCGTCCCAGCAATTATTAATTTTGGTTTCTCTATTTTTACTAATTGAGCCAATTTTTCATAATCAATTCTTCCATCAGTTTCCACATCATACTGGACACTCTCAAAAAATTTTCCCGAAAAAGTAATCTTGGGATGACCATGAGTCAAATGTCCCCCAGCTGATAATTTAAGACCACAAATTTTTTCTCCCGAGGCCAATAAAGCCATCTCCACTGCACTATTGGCTGGACTTCCAGAATAAGGTTGCACATTTAAATGCTCCACTCCAAATATTTTTTTACCCCGCTTGATAGCTAAATTTTCAATTTCATCAATCGTTTCATTACCTTGATAATATCTTTTTCCTGGATATCCTTCAGCATATTTATTACTTAAACAAGTTCCTAAAGGCATCAAAACCTCCTGACTGGCAAAATTTTCACTCGGAATCAAATAAACCCGCGTTTTTTGATTTTGTTCTTCTTTTTTAATTAACTCCCTAATTTTTTGATCCATATTTATATAAAAAATAAATTAATAAAATAAAATTCGTCTCAATCTATTTTTTATATCATAGCCCCATTTTACAACAATTTACTTTGTCTCTCCCATTTAAATAAATCACCCAAAGATCTTTCAGAATGAATTCTTTTTATAATTTTAGCCAAAAGCGGTGCCAAAGAAATAACTGTCATTCCCTTAAACTTCTTTTCCTTTGGAATTGGTACTGTATCTAGAAAAATTATTTGGTCAGCCACACTTTCTTTTAATCTATTTACTGCTTCTCCATTTAAAAAAGCATGAGTTGCCGCCACAATTATTTTTTTTGCCCCATATTTTTTTGTTACTTCAATTGCTCCACAAATTGATCCACCACCATCCACCATATCATCAATTATTAAAGCAATTTTCCCTTTTACATCACCTACCACATGAGCTACCTCAGACACTCCATGTCCTGTTCTAACCTTATCCACAATCGCAATTGGACAACCCAATAAATCAGCCACTTTATGAGTCTTTTTAGCTGCCCCAATATCCGGAGCCACTATTACCAAATTAGTATATTTTTTATTTTTTATATATTTAGCAATCAATGGATAACCTACTAAATGATCAACTGGAATATCATAAAAACCCTGAATTTGATCTGCGTGTAAATCCACCGTTACTAACCTATCAGCCCCAGCCTCAGTTATCAAATTAGCTACCAATTTAGCACTAATTGGTTCATGAGATCGAGTTCTTCTATCTTGTCGTGAATAAGCAATGTTAGGACAAATTAAATTGATTCTTCTCACAGATGACCGCTTTAAAGCATCAATTATAATCAATAGTTCCATTAAACTATCATTAACATTATCTCCCATAGTTTGAATCACAAAAATATCATCACCTCTCACTTTCTTTTCTACTCGAACATAAATTTCACTATTAGGAAACTTTTTAATTATTATTGGAGTTAATGGAATATTTAATTTTTTAGCAATTTTTTTAGCTAATTCTGGATGTGATGTCCCAGCAATTATTTGTATTCCATTCATAATAATTTTCTGCTTTCTAAATTATTAATAATATTTTGGTGGACCTCTTCAATACTCTTATTACCATCAATTAACACACATTTGTCTCCTGAATTTTCCATATACCACTCATAACCTTGTCTATTTCTCTCCATTATTTCCAATTTATCAAAAATATCATGATCTCCCCTTTTAGCCATTCTTTCTAATGCCATTTCTGCTGGCACATCAATAATTAATACCAAATCAGGCTTATCAACTACCATTTGGTTTATTTTTAGAAACTTTTCTCTCCAATCAGGAGTCGAAAAAGCTACATTTACTGGATAATATCTATTTCCAATTACAGTTTTCCCTTCTTCTAATGCTGGTTTTATTACTTTCACAAAATGATTTCTTCTATCACTCACAAAAAGCAATTGCAAAGCCTGTCCTTCAATCTGATCCTCTTGTTTTTTAATTATTTTTTCAATTAAAATTCCTGTTGGAGTGTCCCTTGTATGTTCTCTTGTTACTAAAACATCAATTTTCTTATTTTTTAAATATTTCTCTAACAATTCAACCTGAGTATCTTTTCCCGATGCCCCAATTCCATCAATTACTATAAATTTCCCTCTCATTCTTTTAAACTAGCTCCTTTAATATTTTTCCAAATACCACAAGATAATTTCCCTTGATTGCAAAGTTTTTCAGAAATACATGGAGGTCCAGAATTTTCAAAAATAATTGGTGCTACTCCCCTTACCAACTTCAACATTTGATGACCAATTTCTTGAATCTCCCATTGAGCTCTAGTGCATGTTCTTAAACTAAAAAAATGCAACAGTTCTCTTGCATTCATACTCATTACTATCTTTACCTGGACTGATTGTGGTTGACAGAATCTAGCGTCTTCAGCTGATATTCCTGCCTCAATTAATTCATTATAAAGTTTTTGAGAACTATCTAAATGTTTTAAATATTTTTGATAGAGCTTTTTATCTTTTAAATTTTTTAATTTTGGTGGTACCCTATAAGCCGCATCTCCTCTTTTAACATATCTTCCTGATTGGATTGAAAAAGAAGCAATCCTATGTCGAATCAAATGAATTTCTGTCACTCGACTCACTCCATCAATCGCAAAAGTAAAACTAGCATGTTCTAGGGTTGATGTATGACCTGATTCAATTACTTGTTTAATTAATCTTTCTTTAATTTCTTGACTAGTTTTTTCTTTTAATTCTTTTGCTCCAACCGAAGAATAACATTGTCTAATAGCTGCTACTACAATTCCTTCTGGATCAACTGTATAACTCAATAATTCAACTTTTAATTTATCCTCTTTTGCCATTTTTCAAATAAAATCTCAATTTTTAATTTCTGATCAAATTTAAACTTTTAAACCTTCAAAATCAATCATTAAAACTATGTCAAATAAATTTCTGTATTATTAAATAATGAATTTAATTATCTTTTATACTATTTCCGTTTTCTTAACCTTACTTATCATTTCTTACACTTTTTATATTTTTTACCTTCAACTCATACCTGGAGCTTTTTATTACCCTTCGGTCGAAAAAGATATTCAAAGTCTAATCAAATCAGTTAAACCAAAATCAAAAGATATCTTTGTTGACCTTGGTTCCGGTGATGGTCGTATTATTATTGCTGCTGCCAAAATGGGTATTAAAAGTGTTGGTTATGAATTAAACCCCACCCTTTTTTATAAATCCACCAAAAAAATAAAAAAATTACATTTATCTCATTTAGCTAAAATAAAATTAAAAAATTTTTGGAAAATTGATTTTAATAGTATTGATATTATTTACGTCTACCAATTTCCCAAATATATTAAAAAATTAGAAAAAATTTTAAATCAAACAAACCACTCCATTACCGTTATTTCCTACCGATATCCATTTCCTCATCAAAAACCCTATCTTATTAAAAACCAAGCTTTCTTCTATAAATTTCATAAATATAGAAACTAATTTACTCTTCATTTTCTTTTTCTTCGCTTTTACTATCGACACTTAATTCTTGCATAGAATCCTTTCTTCTAGATTTTCTAAATACTATTTCAGTCAAACTTTTAGCTACAGATTCACTTGTAATTGGTGTCGCTCCTAAAGCCATTAAACAAATTCTCGCCCCAATTTCAAATTTATTTTCTGTTTCCTTCTTTGCCATAAATATAACAAATTATAACAATAATAATATCAAAATAGATCAATTACATAAAGGACACTTATTACCAATATAATAATAACCACATAATTCACATTTTGTTAACCCTTCAGTGTTACCCTCTTTAATAACTAATTCTCCATTAACTTTTTTAACAATCATCCCTTTCCCTTCACCAAATACTAAACTTATAGCTTTACCAGGACAAAAACCTCCACCCATTATCTCTTGTCTTCCAATAATATCTGCAAATTTATAATTGCTAATATCTATTTCAATAACTTCTCTTCTTACCTCTATATCATCTATATCCCTATCTTTTAAAAGGATATCCTGAACACCACCATAAATTCTATCAATTAATTCTTCATCCTCAAAAACCGAATCCCCATATTCTTCTAAAAACTCATTCAAAACCAATTTTATAGTCTCTTTAATTTTAATAGCTGTTACCCTATTTGATCTTTTATTAACCAAGACCAAATTCTTCATTATTTGAGCCATTTTAATCTCATTATCAACTACTAATGGATTAGCCAACATCTCTTCTTTGGAATTTATTTCTTTTCCACCTAAAAACTTGTAAAGCCTTTTAAACTTGGAAAAATTATCTTTTACAAAAAATCTAATATATTTTATTTGTTGTTTATCTTTATTACTAATCCAAAAATCAACTAAATTTCCACTATAATCCAAATCTTTATTAGCTGGACTAAAATGAATAACTAAGTCATTTCCAACTCTTAGATTCTCTTGAATTTTAGAAAAAGCCTTTATTTCTAAATTATTTTTACCTTTCCAAACAATTTCGTCTAAAAAACAATCAGTAACTGGATCTTTAAGCCGACCATCTTTTAACACTCTATTTAATCCCTCACTTTGAATCCAAAATAATTCTTGCATCGCTGTTTCTAATTCTTGACCAAAAGCCACCATTCTTCTTTTAGGCTCTATTTCTTTTAAATATCCTATTTCTTTATTAGCATCAAAAAAAATTATCTCTTTTTGTTCTCTTTCTAAAACTATTTTTTCTGATCTTAATTGTTCATTATTCATACTTTTTACTCGAAAGTTTTAAGGCTCGGGCTTTAACCGTTGCGGTACAGCTTGGGAATTACACCCAATTCTGGAGTTTATCTCCACTCCAATCAGATTTTAATCTACATCGGAGAAAATCTTCATTTTAATTCGATTTTTCTTCTTCCTCCTTAGATCTCAAAAATAAATAATCTGATAACCTATTAAAATACTTCAAAATTTCTGAATCCAATTTTTCAATTTTACTTAGCCCAACTATTTTTCTTTCTACCCTTCTACACACCGTCCTCACCCAATTTAAATTAAGCGCCTTTTTATTTTTAAATCTTAAAAATTGTTTTAATTCAGGCAATCCTTTTTCTAATTTTTCTATCTTTTTCTCTAACTTCCAAACTTTTTTCATTATATTTACTTCACTATTACAACCAATTAATCCCATTAATTGACTCAAATCATCAATTATTTCTGTTTCTCCACCAACCAATTCCAATATTGACTGTAATTCATCAATACTCCCAATAACTTCTACTAATAAATCATCTTTACCAACTCTCTTGTTTCCACAAGTTGTTTGACCTTTATCACCTTTTTTAGTTGTAATCATATTAACTGCACTTAGAGTATCCACAAAAATCATTAGTACACTTAAAACACCCCTCTTCGGCTCGCAAAGGACTACCACAATCAGGACAAGCTTCAAATTTACTTTCCATCATATTTTGCTTATCAGTTATGTCGTTCAATACCTCTGTGTTAATCACTTCTTTTTCATTATCAAACATATTTAATTGTTCTCCTTTAGAAATCTCCAAAAGAGATTTTCCAACCGCATCAAACATACTCAAAACTGCTCCATTACCCATACCCACTTTTTGACCACAAGAGATACCTACCAATTCCTCAGAAATTTCATCCAAATTAGCCCCATATTTCAAAGCTAAAGATGATAATCTTCCTGTTGCTTCTGCCGCTGCCGACAAATAACCACCAGATTTCCCTAAGGTTATAAAGACTTCGATCGGACCATCACCAGCTTCATAAAAAATCGAAGAATAAACACTCCCCACATCACATTTTTTCTTAATTCTAATTCCCCTAGCTACTAATGGTGTTGGTTTCTTTTTAGAAACCAATGTTCCAATATCTGACGATTTATCTTTTACTTTCTGTAATGGTTCAAATGACCTTGACCCACTTCTATAAATTGTTATTCCCTTAGTTCCCAACGAATATGCCAAAATATAGGCTTTTTTAACATCATCCACAGTCGCAATTTCTGGTAAATTAATCGTTTTTGAAACTGCATTATCAGTAAATTCCTGAAACGCTGCTTGAATTTTAATATGCCATTCTGGTTCAATCTCCAAAGCCGTTATAAAAACTTTTTTGATTTCTTCCGAAACTTCATCTATTCCTTTTAAAGTTCCCCCATTTTTAACTATCTTTTCTATCAATTCTTCAGAATAGAGTCCTTTTTTTCTTAATTCTTCCACTAATACCGGATTAACGCTATAAAGAGTCTTCCCTTCAACTGTATTCTTTTGATAACCTAAAGAAAATACTGGTTCAATTCCAGAAGATGTATCTGCCAACATACTAATTGTTCCAGTTGGAGCAATTGTAGTTAAAGCCATATTACGAGGTCGATAATCAGTGTTTACAAACACACTCCTATCCCAAAAAGGAAATACTCCCCGCTTTTTTGCCAATTCAACTGTTGCCTCTCTAGCTGTCTCTGTCACGAATTTCATTATTTTTTTTGCCCAATCTATTCCTTCATCTGAATCATATCTCACTCCTAATTTAAATAAAGCATCAGCAAAACCCATTATTCCCAAACCAATTCTCCGAGTATCACTCACCATATCTCTAATTTTTTGAACCGGAAATTCATTTATTTCCACCACATTATCTAAAAAATGAACCCCTTTAAAAATTATTTCTCTTAATTCGACCCAATTAAGATCTTTATCCACTACTAGTTTACTCAAATTTATACTAGCTAAATTACAAGCATCATAAGGTAAAAGTGGTTGTTCTCCACAAGGATTGGTTGCCTCAATCTTTCCCACAGAAGGAATTGGATTCGAACTTGCATCATTCATCCTATCTATAAATACCAATCCTGGATCACCATATTGCCAAGCCAATCTAGTTACCAAATTAAATACCTTATAAGCATTCAATTTCATTGTCACCTTACCATCTCTAGGATTAATCAATTCATATCCTTCATCAATCTGTTTTGCTACTGCCCACTCATAAAGTTTTTTAACTCCTACTTCTATCTCCCTCAACCTTTCATCCACATTACGATTTTGTTCTGCTAATCTAATATCTTCAATTACTTCATCTGGGACTAAATCATCACTGCAAAATTTTTTATCCAATTCCACTCTTTCCATAAAAACATTTGTCACCGCCAAAGAAATATTAAAATTAGTCAAACTCCATTCATCTAATTTCACTATTGCAAATCTCAATACATCTGGATGATGAATCGACAACATCCCCATATTAGCTCCCCGTCGTACCCCACCTTGCTTTATTTGAGCCGTCACATCATTGTACGCTTGCATAAAACTAACAGGACCAACCGTAGTCCCTCCACTTGATTTAATATAATCACCATAAGGCCTTAATTTTGAAAAAGAAAAACCAGTTCCTCCACCTGATTTGTGAATTAATGCCATATTTGACATCGTTTCTAAAATTGATTCCATTGAATCTTCCACTGGCAATACAAAACATGCCGACAATTGCTGTTTTGCTTTACCTGCATTAATTAAACAAGGAGTATTTGGTAAAAATTTTTGTTCTGCCATCAAATTATAGAAAGCAACCGCCAACTCGTTTATATTTTCATCACTTTCTTCAAAGTTTTTATCACCTTTTGCTATATTACTAGCCACTCGCCAAAAGATATCAGTCACTTTCTCAAATGGTTTTCCATCTTCACCTTTTTGTGAATATCTCGTCTCAGCAATATATCTAGCATTCTCTGATAATTGTGGTTCAATTAGATCTCTCATTTTTTAAAACCAACTAATAATTTTTCAAAGTCAGATATTGAATTAATATCCAAAAAAACGGTTGCAAATCTTATATAAGCTACCGGATCTATTTTTTTTAATTTTTCCATTACCATTTTTCCAATTTCTTTTGAAGGAATCTCTACGCTTTTCCAATTAAGAAGCTTCATTTCTATTTCATCAATCATTTTTTCTCTTTCTTGTTTTTCAACTCTCCAACAGGCTTTTTCAAAACATTTCTCCAGCTTTTCTCGAGAATAATATTCTATTTTACCTGATTTCTTAACTACTTTTAAGTCAATATTTTCTACCCTTTCATAGGTTGTAAATCTTTTTTTACACTTAACACATTCTCGTCGTCTCCGAGTTGCTTTACCATCCTCAGCCTCACGACTTTCTAATACATTTGATTCACTGTCTCCACAATAAGGACACAACATAATTATTTATTTACTAAACTTTTAATTCCACCACTCATAGTGGATGACATCCATCATACCCACCACCCCTAGACATGGTCAATAACACAAAATATATCAAAAATTATTTTTTCAATTATTCCGCGGTGAAACAAAAGCTTGCTATAATATCTCATGTCAAAAATCATTAATTTCTTTAAAGAGGTTTTGGTGGAGTTCAAGAATATCACTTGGCCCAAAAAAGACACTTTAATTCAGCTCACAGTTGTGGTAATATCAATCTCAATCATCATCTCCCTGATTTTAGGTGGTTTTGATTATCTATTTACTAATATAATTGCCCTATTAGGTAAACTCAAATAATAAAAAAAATTATGCCAAAAACTTCTGCAAAAACCAACCAAAAAGAGTTTCTTTTTAAACTCTCACCCTTAGAACCTAGTATTGATGCTGCCTGGTATGTTATTAATACCTACTCTGGTCATGAATATAAAGTTATTGAGGCTCTTAAAACTCGTATTAAAACCATGAATCTTGAAGATCAGATCTTTCAAGCCGTTATTCCAATTCAATCCAAAATGATCATTCGTCGTGGTCAAAAAGTTAAAGCTCAAGAAAAGACTTTTCCTGGCTATGTTTTAATTCAAATGACTCTTAATGATGATTCTTGGATTACTGTTCGCACTACCCAAGGTGTCACTGGTTTCATTGGCATAGATAATATTCCTAGTCCTCTTTCTCAAAAAGAAGTTGATAAAATTCTTAAAACCACTCAAGAAGATAAACCAAAATATGAAACTCCTTTTGCTATTGGCGATGTTGTCAAAATTACCAATGGACCTTTTGCTGATTTCATTGGTACTATCGACTCAGTCGACCAAGAAAAAGGTAAAATTCGCTGCTTAGTTTCTTTCTTCGAAAGGGAAACTCCAGTTGAACTCGACTTTTTACAAGTTAGTAAAGAACTATAACTATGGCCAAAAAAATTAAATCTATCGTTAAAATCAATATCCAAGCCGCCTCTGCTACCCCAGCTCCTCCAGTCGGTATTGCCCTTGGACCTCACGGTATTAAAATCATGGATTTTTGTAATGAATTTAATGAAAAAACTAAAGATATGAGAGGATCAGTTATTCCTGCTGTTATTACTATTTATGAAGACCGATCTTTTGATTTCATTATCAAAAAACCACCAGTTTCTGATATGATCAAAAAAATGGCTGGTATTGAAAAAGGTACCGGTACCGCCGGTCGAGAAAAGGTAGGGAAATTAACTATTTCTCAAGTTACAGAAATAGCCACTAACAAAATGCCCGATTTAAACACGTCTAATTTAGAAGCTGCAAAACGATCTGTCATAGGTACTGCCCGTTCTATGGGTGTCGAAATAGTTGAATAAAACCACCCTACCCTTCCTTAAAAATGGAGGCTTTAAAAAGTTGCCCTTTTTAAGGGAAATGTCACGAAGTGACAAAGGGTTTTAAATAAAAATTAATTATTAATAATTTAAAAAACAAAAATATGAGCAAAACCTCAAAAGATCTAAAGGCTAAAAAAGCCAAAAAAGAACTTGCTGTGGAAGTCCAAGAAGTCGAAGGATCAAATCCTGAGCTTGTCGAAGGACAAAAGGCCGTAACTGAAACTCCAACCGAGAAAACTGTTGAAGTCATTGACGAAACCACCCACAAAATTAGAACCGCTAAAGTTCGCGGTAAAAAATATCAATCTGCCAAAAAAAAGATTGATGTTACTAAATTTTATCCTTTAAAAGAGGCTATAAAATTAGTTGAAGAGACTTCTTTTTCTAAATTCGATGGCAAAGTTGAAGCCCACGTCACTGTCTTAGACATGGGTAATATTGGTGAAATCAATTTCCCCCACCTTGAAAGTTCCAGTAAAAAAGTTGTCATTTTAAATGACACTATTTTAGCCGAGATTAAAGACGGGAAGATCAATTTTGATATTTTAGTTGCCACCCCATCTACTATGCCTAAACTTTTACCTTTCGCCAAACTTTTAGGCCCAAAAGGTCTTATGCCAAATCCTAAAAATGGCACCCTTACTGACAAACCAGAAGATTCAGTCAAAAAACTTTCAGCTGCTAAAACTGTTGTTAAAACTGAAAAGAAAGCTCCTATTGTTCACATTATTGTCGGTAAAGTCTCTCAAGATGCTAAAGAATTAGAAGCTAATGTAGCTGAATTGATTAAAGTTATTAAAACTAATAAAATCAAAAAATTAGCTCTCTGTGCTACCATGGGACCTTGTGTTAAAGTCAAAATCTAATTAATATTTCTTGCCCCAACATTAAAAACCTTTTATATGGAACGGGTAGAAAAATTAAATCAAAAATTTACCAAACCACCAGAACAAACTTCTGTTGTTGACTATAATAATCATTTTGGTCAACAACTCATAACTTTACAACAAGCCAATCAAATCTGGAATGATAAAAATGGCGATTCTATCTCATTAATGAAAGCATTGAGACTTACTGCTGATGAACGTAAAAGAGGAAATCCTCTATTAACTGGGCAACAACTTGAAGAATTTAAAAAAAAAGCTAGTAATATTATTACCGGAATAGGTATTGAACCTAGAGTGGCAATAGGTTATTTAGGTTGGGTACCTAAAACAGATCCTGAACTTCTTATCCAAATCAATAAAAATCATCATAATAAAACCGAAAAAGAATATGGAGTGAGCATTGAAAAACTTAAATCAATTGCTTTAACTTATCCTACTAGACCTGATATTCAAAAATTAATTTTTCAAACCACTAATAATTTTGAATTAAAAACTACTCAAATTAAATACCTCCTTGGAAAACTTCAAGAAAAACCTTTACAAACAATTAATTCCGATACTATTAGTCAATTAATCGTAAATTCTTTTAATTTATCAACCAGACAAAAATCAGAAACTGTTTCTGAACCTAAAAAAATAACTTATGAAACAATATATCCAAACGATCCAGAATATATTAAAGGTATAAAACTAAAAATTAACCAATTAATTGCTGAAAAACAAATCCAAAACTGTTGGCAAAATAATTCAATCTTTTCTAATGAAGATATTCTCTTTTTTAAAGAAATTTGGCTTGGTGGTAAAACCATCACTGAGGCTGGAGAAAAATATGGACTCTCTGAAACAAAATCAAATTTTTGGTTTATCGAAATAATCGAAATGAAAAACAATCTTCAAAAACATCCTAATCAAGAATATCAAAACCATATAAATTTAATAAATAGTCAATGTCAAAAAACCATTATTCCTCCCCAACCAGATCAATTGAATCCTGATAAAACAATTGAAAAATTAACTTCAACACTCCAATTATTGGAAAAATCTAAATTATTTGAAAAAAATTGGTTTAAATTACCTCAATATCATTTATCTTTAGAAGAACAAATAATCTTCAGGGATTTTTATGAAAGAAATATCCATCTTTCTGAAATAAATATCAGTCGAAAAATTAAAAATGGATATTATCAAACAAAAGAAACTGTCGTTATTAGTGATCAAGAAAAAGAAACCTTTTTTCTAAGTGCTATCAATAAAAGAAGTATCAGATTTAGTCACTATCTAAAAAAATAACCGGTGCAACGCTTTTTGCATTCCCGCCGGTTTTTAATCAAACTAAGTAATACTATATGAAATAATTTTGGATCAAAAAACTAAACCAGACTGTCAATAAAAAACCAACAACCGCTATCACCGCTCCAATAATATTTAATTTAAGTTTTTTTATATTCAATCTACTCATTTTATAATCAGACCAAGGCAACCATATCCATCCTGCAGATGAAACAACCATTAATAATATTCCAACTAAATAAAATAAAGACATTAGGTTAAAAACATAAATTTCTCTTGTTATCGCCCATAAAAATAGATGATGAATTCCAATATCTACTAAAAATAGACTCGAAACCAACAATATTAATAAAATTGTGTGATACAAAAGTCTTTTTAGTGTTGCAATTTTAATGTGTTTCCACTCTCGCCAAGATATTAAACCAAAACCTATTATTTCTAAAACTAGAGCTGTTATCAGTGCCAAAAATGATACACAAAGACCCAAAAATAAACAACCATTCATAATCCACCTAACCATCCTTTCAAAATTTTAGAGGACCTTTCTCCAGATCAACACAATCTTATTGATTTTCAAAATTATCCGATTTTATCTTTTAATAAGACATTAATCAAGATTTTATAATTCAAATTTATTTTCAAAAGATAATTTATGATATTTTTTTACTAGTTTTCAAACCTTCTTCTGAAACAAACAATTTGTTAACCCGACCGTCAAGTGAATCAAAAACCCAAGTTCTCGTCCTTCTACTCGAATCCTTAGTTGGTATTAAATTTAAAGTCCCAGCTATTTCTTCTTCCCCTGTATATAATCTTGCCCTACCATTACCTAAATCACCACACACCCTACCAGATATACCCCCAAAACCATCAAAAATAACACTTTCATCAAATAATTCACCTTCTCTCTCAGAAATATTCACTGGCATAAAATCACCCCCTCCAAACTAAGATCAAAAAACATTTTGATCATCTTAGCCAAATCATATATTACCCCATCCTTTTTGTCAATATTTGTCTCCAATTTTTAGGTACTTTTTCTAAAATTCTTAATTTAAAATAACCAATTTTTTTGATAGGTAAATCTATTGCTTTCATATATTTTTTTAATTCTCCTCCAAATCCAGTTTTAAAAATCGTTAATCCCCTCCAAGGATGATTTAAAGAATCATCAGGTGCTACCCCCCACATATTATATATTTCACACTTTCTCCTTTTAGCCTCTTTAATTACCTCCCATTGTAACAAATAATTAACTGGCTCTTTAGTTTCTTTGGATCCACTTTGATAATAAAAAGCATACCTACCTAAAAAAACAATTAAAGCCGCACCAACCACACCATTACTACCCTCACCCAAAAACAAAACTGCACAATCATCTTCAATTAAAATATTCATTTCTTTAAACAAATAATTTTTTGAAAAAGGAACAAAATTATTTCTTTTTACCACCTCCATCTGCAAATCATACAATATATTTACATCATTTATATTTTTGCTTTGACTAATTTTTAACCCATCTTTAATACCTCTTCTTATCAAATTTCTAGTTGTCTTTCTCATTCTCAATAATAATTCTTCATCACTAGCTTTCAAATCAACCAACCAAGTATCCTCGGCATGCATAATTACACCTGCCTCAATAAAACCATAATTTTTATATTTTCTATAATTTTTTTTACTTCTCAATTCCCATGGACTGATTCTCAAACAAACACAACCATTATCTATAGCTATCTTTTGAAACTCTTCAATCAAAAGTTTCCAAGCAATTTTACTCGTAAACAATGGCCCATGAGGAACAAAAAAAATCTTACCTCTCTTAGCCATTATAATAAAGGCCTGAGCTATTCCCATCATTTTCCCTTTATTAAATACTGCCAATCTCCATACTTTTTTACCACTATTTCCACCATTTATTTCACCCCATTGCCAAGACTGTAAAAAAGTATAATCATTAAAATTTAACAAAAAACCATTCCAAGTTTTTTTATTTTTTATTTCTTTAATTTCCATTTTTTAACCACTTTAATAACTTTCATAACTTGTTTATCAGTTAAATTAGGATTAGTTGGTAAATTGACCACCATTCTACTCTTTTCTTCAGCTTTACAACAAACTCCATTTTGATAACCAAAAACCTTAACATCAACCGACTTTGGCGCCACAACTTGATCATACCAATCACCCAAAAATACATTTTTTTTAGCTGCATATAAACGTAATTTATAAGGATTATCCATTTCTATTGAATATCTCAAATAACTACTTTCTCTATCAAAAAAACCACCCAAATAACGACTATAAATTTTAGCAATTTCCTTTCTCCTCTTAATAAAAAAAATTAATTTTACCCACTGATTCAATATTAAAAAACTTAACTCATCTGGTAAACCATTATAAATGGTACCCATCCTACCAGACTTTTCTTCAATACTTAAAGGTTTATCAAACCAATCACTTTTCTTAATCCACCAATGAATTAATTTACCAACACCTAAACCATAAAATTTCATCGCCAAATCAGACCACCACACATAATCTAATTGCTTTTTAATCCAAATAGAATTCCTTTTTGGAAATTTTTTAATCATCTTCTTTATAATCATTTCTATTTCTTTATTAACCACTATCGCCCCTCCCCAAACTCCAGAAATTACCTTATCTCTACCAAAACTTAAAACGGCTACATCTCCCCATAATCCCAAACTTTTACCTTTATAAGAATTCCCTAACCCATGAGCTAAATCTTCAACTATCTTAATATCATTCCCTACTATTCTTCTCAATCTACACATATCTACCGGTTTTCCAAAAGTATGTTGGACTACTACTGCTTTTGTTTTTTTATTGATCTTATTTTTTAACTCATTCAAATCAATATTATAAAATTTATCTATATCTACATAAACAACTTTCGCCCCCAATGATAAAATTGCCATTGGTACTACTGAACAAGTAAAAGCCTGAATTATAACCTCATCCCCTCTACTAATACCCAAAGCCTTTAAAGCCAATTTCAAACTACTTCTACCATTTTCCATTATTATTACTTTTTTACCATCAAAAAAATTTTCTATTTCCAACTTTAATTTTTCAGTTGCACCACCGCAAACAATATTGCCCTTACGTAAACAATTTACCAGTTTAATGTCGTTCTTATCAAAATTAGGATTAATACTGATACTTACTGGTCTAACCATTCTTAATTTTATCAATAATAAAATTCGGAATTCGACTCTTAAAAACTACTAATGTTTTACCATTTATATGTTTTTTTATTTCTGATAATAAATTTCCCAACCGCACTACTTTAACATTTCCATTAACATTCATCTCTTTAAAATATTTTTTCTTGGTTAATAAAACTAAATCTACCCATTTTAAACGCCTACCAATTTCTTCATGATCTTTTTTTCCATTATTTCCCAATTCTATCATTCCCGGTGTCACCAATATTTTATTGTAACCTTTCCAAACTCTCATATAATCTAATAAAGATAAAAAAGAATTTAAAGAAGCATTATAAGTGTTATCAATTATTGATAAATCACTATTAACTTCGATTTTCTTAGGCCAATAATTATTAGTATTTAGATTTTTTAATCTCAAAAGAATTTCATCATCACTCATCCCCAATTCTCCAGCTACTTTAATTACCACTATTGCATTAGTAATCAACTTTCTACCTAATAAAGGTAAGCAAACAACCTTTTTTTTATAATTAAAACTTACTCCATCACGATATTCTTTTATATGATTAACATCACTTAAAGAAAAATCCTTATCAATAACCCACCCTTTTCCACTCTTTGGTAAACTATTAATCAATTCATATTTAGCCTTTTTAATATTTTCCAAACTACCAAATAAAGATAAATGCTGATCCCCCAAACCAGTAATTATTCCATATTTAGGTTTAACAATTTCACATATTGCCCCTATTTCACCTATTTTATAGGCACCCATCTCCACCACCGCTATCTCAAAATCATTAGGCCATTCTAATACTGTCTGAGCAACTCCAATTTCAGTGTTGATATTTTTAGGTGTCGATACAACTTTATATTTTTTACTCAAAACTTCTGCTAACATATCCTTGGTGGTAGTTTTACCAAAACTACCAGTTATCCCAATTACTACCCCTTTACATTGTTTTATTTTCAATTTTGCCCTACTAATAATTCTTCTCTTCTGCCAATCAAATAAAGGAGCCCATATTTCAACCAAAAAGCCTGAGAATATAAAAGCAGTTAACCACCAATATTTCCATTCCCACCAAACAAAAACTAACCCAATACTTATAGTTAATAATGCTCTAATTGTCATTTTAGGTCTATACCACTTTAAAATATTAAATTGTTTCCACCACCATCCATTTTCACTCTTCAACCAATCCCACCATCTATCAAATCGATATTCCTTCAACTGCCATATATAAACCCAATAAAACAATTGATGAATTCCAATAAAAAACAATCCTAATTGCAACCAAATCACTTTTTTAACCAATTAATTATTAAATTAGTCACCTTTGACACTTCCTTATAAGGAAGCCCATGATTTGCTCCCTTTATAATCATCAATTCTGATCCTTTTATTAAATCATTTATTAATCTACCCTGCCATAATGGGGTTGTTCTATCCTCATCCCCCCAAATCAACAAAGTTGGAACCTTTATTTTAGACATGTCTCTTTCTAAATTTTCCCCTACCACCAACTTCATTGTTTCTCTCATAACCCCATCAGCTTCCCTAAGATCTTTAGAACCAAAAACCATCCATCTTTTAAATAATTTTGGTACAAAACTAGACATCACTGCTAATAATTTCACCCAAAAACTTTTTCTCTCAATCCCTGCACTAGCCAATAACACTATTTTTTTAGGATTAATTAAACCCAAAGATACCCCTTTTATTAAAACCCTCCCCCCAAAAGAATGGCCTATTATAATTTCTGGTTCTATTTTCTGTTTTTTAAAAAAATCAGCTAACCACTCAGCATAGTCAGTCACCGACCAAGGTTCTATAGGAGTATTAGTACCTCCAAATCCAGGAAAATTTAAACTCAATACTTTATATTTTCTAGAAAGTAAATCAATCAATTCAGAATATTTATCTTTAGACATCCCCAATGACCAACCATGCAATAACACCAAGATCCTTCCTTCCCCTTTAATTTCAAAAATCGTCCTCATACCCTTATATTAGATTAATTTAATTACTAACTCCACTATCTATTAAACCTCTCTAAATTTCATCTGAGTTTCATTATAACTGATAAAATAGCTTAGTGAAAAAAATTATTTCTTTTTTAATTTTAAATTACCTCAAATTTTTTGCCAAACTTCAACTTTCCAAAGTTAAATTTCTTCAAAAAATTAAAAAGAAACAATTAAATATAATTGGCATCACTGGTTCCACTGGTAAGACCTCCACTCTTTTTGCCTGCCAAGCTGTCCTCTCCTCCTCTTCTTTAAAAATAAAAACTAATGATGGTGCTAATTCTGAATTTGGTATTCCTTTAAATATTTTAGGATTTAAAGTTACTCGATTTTCAATCTCAGATTGGATTAAAATTATCATTTTTACTCCAATAAAATTTTTAACTAATTGGCAAACTTATGATATTTTAATTTTAGAAATGGGAATTGATTCTGTTACTTGGCCAAAAAATATGGATTACCTTCTTTCTATAGTCAAACCAGATATTGCTATTTTCCTCAATATTAATCCAGTTCATTTAATAAATTTTTCCTCTCTTGATCAAATCGCCCAAGAAAAAGCCAAACTAATCAATCTTGCAAAAACCGCCATTATCAATAACCAAGATAAATTAGTTAAAAAATATACTACTAATAAAAACATTATTGATATTATTCCCACCAAAATTAAATTTGACCATTTTTATCTTCCCGATATTTATCAAACTAGTTTTGGAGCCGCTCTCTCCCTTGCTAGAATCTTTAATATCAATTACAAAGAGGCCATTAAAAATATTCAAACCAATTTTTCTCTTCCCCCATCCCGATCCTCTATTTTAAATGGTATTAAAAATACTACCATCATTGTTAGCTCCTATAATTCTTCTCCCTTTGCTTGTAGTGAACTTATTAAGTTTTTAACTAGCTTTAAAACCAAAAAAATTGCTATCTTAGGTGATATGCTTGAGCTAGGGAAAACTAGTCAAGATGAACATCAAAAAATATATCAATTAGCTATTAATTCTGTCGACCTAGTTATTAGTGTAGGTCCCGAAACTAAAAAATATTTTGGAGATAAAGCTAGTAAATTCGACAACTGGTGGACCGCCCTAGATTTTCTCAAAAAGCAAATTAAAGGCGATGAAACAATTCTAATCAAAGGTTCCCAAAACACTATTTATCTAGAAGAATTAGTTAAATCAATTCTCAAAAACCCTTCCGACTCTACCAAGCTTTGTCGTCAATCCCCCTACTGGCTAAAGATTAAAAATAAATTTAAAAAAAATTTTATCCTTTAAACTCATGATCCTTTTTCATTTCTCTTTCAATCAAATTTCTCAAAAATACCGATTTGGGGATCATTCTTTTTTGTCCTATCCAATCCAAATAGTTCAAAATTTTAGGACTGACAAAAAAATTAAATCTGACATCCACCAAACCACTAACTTTTTTAAAAGCAGATTTCAATACTTTTTCAATATTATTTTCATCATATTCCACCAAAAAAAGTCTTCTATTATTAATCCCGGCAATAAAAACCGGCTTTGAATCAGCTTTATACAAAGCAATCACCGGTTTATTCATATCCAAAGCCTGTGAAATCAAATATCCCGCCGACATACTATGACCTGAAACTTCTGTCACTACTACTTCAGCTTTCTTTAAACACTTAATTAAATATTCATAATTTTCCCGTTTAACTCTTAGTGACTCATTTCTTAAATCCTTCACTCCCATTTTTAACCACTGCCAAACCTTATTACTCACCATTTTATTACCCTCTGCTATACATTTATACATTCGACCATACAACTTAGCATCTTTTCCCACTAATCTTGACGAAGCTACAAAATATACCTGCATGTGCAATTATACTACAAATATCGCCCAAATTTATATATATAATAAAATTTGAAGTTGCAATTTTTTACATCCTTGAGCCCGCGCCGTGGACTCACCAGATGTAAAAAATTCGTAACAAAGATTTTTATAAATTAAATTTTTCTTTAAAAAATTCAATATCCATTTTAATTACCTTATCCCAACTTTGTTTTAAATTATGATCATCCCCTTTTCTAACATCTAAATTAATTTCTTTCCCTAACTTCTTTAATTTAGATTGTAAATTCTGTTGCCATTTCACTTCACACCAAACATCCGCTGTCCCTTGATGAATTAATATTGGAGAATTTATCCAATTATAAAAATTATCAATTGAATAAAGTTTACTATCATATTCTTTTTCAAAATCTTCTATTTTTTGTTTTACTATTAAACTTCCTTCACTTTCATCATCTACCGTTTCTAAAACACTTTTTGGGAAAGGATTAGTCATTGGCGCCCATAACACTGTTGGATAATTTCCACCCGTTATTTCCAAAATCGAAATTGCAATTTGTCCCCCATTACTATGTGCCCAAATCCCAATTTTTTCTGGATCAACAAAATCTAAACCCTTCACTGATTCAATCAAATCCAATACACTTACTGGTTTTTCAAACCTAGCCTCTAAAATATCTGTTGATTCCTGATCTGATAATCCAAAACCTAAAAAATCTAAACTAATAGTAACAAACCCATTTCGAGCTAATTCATCAGCTGCCTTCCAACTCCCAGAACCAATAAAATAGCCTTCCACTTCAGCAAAACCTCTAATCATAATAATCGCCGGGCTTCGCCTCGACGAAGCTTTAGTGGAGTCGGGTACATTCATCATTCCACTTATTTTTTTACCATTTGACTCAAAACTAATTGCTCTACTCTCAAAATTATTTTCTTTTTTAATTCCATCTTCTAAATATTTTTTAAGAACAGTCTGTCTAGCTTCCTCCACTACTAAAACTTTCCCAATATTTTCTATTTTAGATGCTTTATTTTCTCGCATTTTCAAATTTTCAAAATTATATTGAGCTAAATAGCCAATATTTTTTACTTCGGTTCGCTGAAGTCTTGACGGAAGCGACTCACTTAATGGATTTTCAAAACTTGTTTCAAATTGAAAATTAAACCAGCCTATTTTCCATCCCAATAAACCAATTCCAATCAACAATATTAAAATTACTATCAAAACTTTTTTCATACCAAATATTCAAAATTCTAACATAAATACATTTATTAAAAATGAAATTTTAATATTAAACTTTCAAAATATATTAACCAGAGTTATAATCGATCATGACTAAAATAACAGCATTTTAGTCATTAGCACTTTCAAATCTGGATTAACAATGCCCGGATTGAATATTATTCATAATATTTAGCCCGGGCATTGTCCCAAAATAAATTTGTAAGGAGATATAAAATGGCTAACAGAGAGACTTTCAGGAAA
The DNA here is from genome assembly GCA_028710865.1 of Candidatus Shapirobacteria bacterium. Next base: position 18,446 of record JAQTUF010000005.1, on the reverse strand, counting down.
AATGGTAATGGCGATCGCAAAACGAAAAAAAAACCAATTGTAGTAAAACAACCAAAAGTTTGTTGCATGACATTGCAACAAAAACTTGATGAGATTGCTTCTGGCAAGAGCAACCGAGTCGAAGAGATTCTAAACAAAATCGAAAACAAAGACCTCAGGCAAATAACAGAACACAATTTCATCCGCTATCTACCGATATTCATTACCTGTTTTAATCAGAGGTATAAAATGACCAACAATTGTTGGGAGCCCTTCAAAAAGAAAATGTGTGAAGTCATTCCCAATGTAAATTCCCAGGTGCTCTCCCTTAAAAGGGTTCAAGATATTTTACGGCAATTCTATTCTGACCCTGACATCCAATTGATAGTTGAAAGCTCATATCAAAAAAATCAACTGTCATAAGCCATCAAGTAGCTCCATCAAAAATTTAAGACGATGTTTGTGTCTTCTACTCTGTAGAAAACCGACACCGTCTTTTTTTACCCAATTTTTATCCCATAAACCAAAATTTTTACTAAAAAATAACACAATTACCTTCATAAATCCTCAAAAAAACTTTAGAGATTTTAATTCCTTTAAATAATTAATTGGCGTCCTAATTTCATCTAATTTACATTTTTTTTATTTTTCTGTTATAATTTCCCATCAACCGAAGACAGCCGGCACTCCAATAAGTCCAGCCGAGGCAAAACAATTATTTTGTTTTATCTACACCTCGCTTCGTCGAGGTTTTTCGTTTTTTAAGGTCTAAATTTGAAATTAAATGACAAATTTTGCCTTAAAACACGATCCCGATTTATCGGGATAAATCACTAATTATAAAAACTATGCCAGCCACAAGAAAAATTGAACAAGTCGACCAAGTCGCAAAAAAATTAGCTGATGCTAAATCAGTTGCTTTAATCCAATATCAAGGTTTAAATGCCGCCGATATTGCCCAACTTCGTGCCGATATTCGTGCTCAAGGTGGACAAATGGAAGTTGTTAAAAATTCTCTTATTACTCGTGCCTTAGAAAAAATTGGTATTAAATTACCAGAAATTCTTACTGGTCCTACTTCTATCACTTACTGTAATGAAGATGAAATTGCTCCTTTAAAAGAAATTGATAAAGTTAATAAAGCCAAAGAAGTTACTGCTTTCAAATATGGTATTTTCGATAAAAAACTTTTATCTCTTGATGAACTTAAAACTTTTTTAAATCTTCCTTCAAAATCCACTCTCATTTCTCAATTCGTTGGTGGATTGACCAATCCTCTTCAAAGATTGGTTTATGCCATGCGTTTTAACCAAACTCAATTGGTTTTAACTCTTAAAGCTTTATCTGAAAAACAAAATTAATTATTAATTATTAAAAAACCAAATTATGTCAGAAGAAAATAAAATAGATGCAAAATTGCAAAAAATCATCGATTCTGTTGCTGAACTCTCAGTTCTTGAGCTGTCTCAATTAGTTAAAGCTCTTGAAGAAAAATTTGATGTCAAAGCTGTCGCTGCCGCTCCTGCTGCTGCCGCCGCTGCTGGTGCTCCTGGTGCCGCTGCTGCTCCTGCTGAAGAAAAAACCGAATTTGACGTCGTTATTACCTCTGGTGGAGCCAACAAAATTGCTGTCATCAAAGTTGTCCGAGAATTCAAACCAGAACTCGGTCTTAAAGAAGCTAAAGACATGATCGATGCCTGTCCAGCTGATTTAGGTACTATGAAAAAAGAAGCTGCCAATGATGCTAAAACCAAGCTCGAGGCCGCTGGAGCACAAGTTGAACTTAAATAAAACTTTTTATTTAAAATTAAAGCCCCTCTCTTTGAGGGGCTTTTTAGTTAACTCCTCATGCTAAAATAGACTTACCTATGAATTATGCAGTCATTATGGCCGGAGGATCCGGTACCCGTCTTTGGCCGTTTAGCCGTAAAAACAAACCTAAACAATTTCAACCATTAATTTCTGAAAAAACCCTACTCCAAGAAACTTACAATCGAATCAAAAAATTTCTTCCTGAAAACCAAATTTTTATCTCTGCTACTCCTGAATACGAAAATGAAATTTTAACTCAATTACCCAATCTCCCCAAAAATAATTGTATTATTGAACCTAGTGCCCGTAATACCACTGCTGCTCACGGTTTTATTGCTCTTCATTTGCTTCGTATTGATAAAGATGCTATTTTTACTACTCTTCCTTCAGATCACTCAATCCAAGACGTTGATGCCTTTATAAAGGCCACCAAAAGCTGCTTTGACACTATTACCAAATATCCTGACAAGCTTATTACTCTTGGTATTACTCCCACTCGTCCTGAAACTGGCTTAGGTTATATCAAATTTGGTAAAGAATTTGACCAAATTGATGGAGAAAAAATTTACAATATTGATGCCTTTATTGAAAAACCTGATTTAGAAACTGCCAAAAAATACGTTTCCAACTGGGGTTATCTTTGGAATAGTGCCAATTACATGGCCAGGGCCGATATTATGATGGGCTGGATCAAAAAATATCGCCCAATCACTTACAAAACTCTTGAAGAAATTGATCGATTAATCAAAAAAAATCCAGCTGACCCAAAAATCAAAGATCTTTATGAAACTATCGATAAAGAACAATTAGCTGATGCTATTGTTGAACAACCAGGTTTTCCATCATTAGTTATTCCAGTTAATTTAGGCTGGGATGACGTTGGTAATTGGGGAGCTATCTTTGATCTTATCTCTAAAGCCAAAAACAAAGATATGATTATTAAAGGTCAAAATATTGATCATGAAAGTCATAATTGTCTTATTTATGGCGATAAAAAACTCATTGCCACTCTTGGTCTTGAAGACATCATTATTGTCGATACCCCTGACGTTCTTCTGGTTACCACTCGTGAAAAATCTCAAAACATGAAAGAACTTATTGCTAACCTCGACGAAAAATATCTCTAACAACTCACCAATTCCTCAACTGGTCTATAAATAATATCATCAACAATTATTTCCTGTATTGACTCTATACTTGCACTTCTTTGATAATCATAGTTATGTCTATAAAAAGGAATCTCTATCTCTCCTCTTTTTACAGGAGTATAACTACTTTGGCTGTAAATCCTTTCACCTGATTCAACATTCAATCTAATACCAGTAGTGTTTACTTCTACAATCCTCCCAACAAATCTAGCTTTTATATGAGATTGATCCTCTGGATCATCCTCCCCAATATAATAAAAACTATGTTCCTCTCCATTTACCAAAACTTCTTTCCCCTTCAAAGATTCCAATATCGGCAATAATTCTTCCCGCAATTCCAGTACTTCAATATATTTATTTACACTTCCTTTACGAATATTTAAACAAGACAAATCTATTGATTGACCTTCTTTTTTCATAATTAAACGGATAATAACATTTTAAATGTTAAAGTCAAATTATATAAATTACCAAAAAAGCCGGCAATTTTATTTACCGGCTTTTAAAAAAAACTTAATTTATTCCTGCATCAACGGAATTTTTGAAGGATCTAAATTGTCTACAATTTCTTTAATCCCCTCTTCTAAACCAACCATTGGTTTAAATCCTAATTCAGTTGAAATTTTATCAATTCCCGCTAATTGAGTTTTAATATATCCCGATTTAATTGGATTCTCAATACATTGTGGAGCTACATTTTTACCCATTACTTTATTGATAATAGCTACTAAGTCAATCAAATTTATCGCTGTAGCTGTTCCAATATTAAAAATATTAAAACCATATTTTTTTTCACTATTCATCGCCAATTCAATTCCTTGGACTACATCTCGTACATTGGTAAAATCTCGCTCTTGAGTTCCATCACCATATAAAATAGCCGGTTTATCTTTAGCCATTCCCCAAATAAATTGAGATAAGACATTGGCAAATACTTTTTTATGACCTTCATTTGGACCATAAACACTCATAAATCTAAAAGCAATGATTTCTAGATCGTATACTTTTGAATAAACTCGTGATGTACTTTCTTGAGAATGCTTAGTTACCGAATAAAAATTTGGTGGCAACACAAATTGATCTTCAGTTAATGGAGTTGGATTGTTTCCATAAATTGAACTAGTCGAAGCAAACATAACTTTTTTAGCTTTAATATCTCTAGCAAAATTCAATACATCCAAATGTCCCATTATATTATTCTCCATTGAATCTCTCAAATGATCCACAAACATTGGTGCAGAAGAAGAAGCCGCTAAATGAACTATATATTCAAAATCAGTTCCCGCACTTTCCAATTCCGCCCTATTTTTAACATCACCTTGAACAAACTTTACTTCAGACACCAAATTCTCTTTAACTCCCAAAGATAAATTATCAAAAGCGGTCACATCATGACCCTTCTTAACCATTAAATTACAAAAATTACTGCCTATAAAACCAGCTCCGCCAGTAACTAAAATTTTTGACATATATTTCCTTTTATTAATTTTTAATATGCAATCGTAAACCTATTGTAATAGGCCAAGACCATTATTTCAACTCTTCTTTATAAATCGATTTATATTTTCTACCGTCGTTTTTATAATTCTCTCAATAGCTTCCTTAGTATTAAAAGCATTATGGGGTGTAAAAACTACATCATCTCGATCTCTCAACAAATGAAAAGTCAACACCTCTCTCAAATCTTTATTCTTCACTTTATTACTCATTACTGTACTCATACTTTCTAACATCGATTCATCCTCGGTTGTATCCAATCCTGCTCCAGCTAAAATTTTATTATTTAAACCAAAGATTATCGCCTCTGTCTCTACTACTGCCCCCCTAGCAGTATTAATCAAAAAACTCCCTTTTTTCATTAGCTTAATATTTTTCTTATTAATCATATGAAAAGTCTCACTATTTGCTGGCACATGAAGCGTTACAAAATCCGATTCTTTTAAACAAGTTTCTAAATCAACATATTTAAAACCTATTTTTTTTAACATTTCCGAACTCGTATTTGCATCCACTCCTAAAACTTTCATTCCAAAGCCTCTAGCGATCTTAACCACGTTTTGCCCTATCTTTCCAACACCTATTACTCCTAATGTTTTTCCATGTAAATCAACCCCTGTTAAACCTTCTGGGTCAAACTCTCCTTCTTCAACAGACTGATGAGCTACTACAGTTTTTCTGGTTACCGATAATAATAGAGCAAAAGTATACTCTGCCACTGTATTTGATCCATAGTCAGGAACGTTAGATACTAAAATTTTCTTTTTTTTACACTCTTCAACGTCTATATGATCTACCCCTGTTGATCTAGTTGCTATCATTTTTAAATTTGGTAGTTTATTTAAAATCGACTTATCCAAAAAGGAATATATAAATGGCGAAATAATCTCATATTTTTTAGCCAATTCCATATCATCTTGAACTTCTTTTTCAAAAATCCCTATCCCAAAAGTGTCAATATTTGAAATCTCTCTCTCAATAATTTCTTTTTCCCAATGTTTAACTCCAAAAAACCCAATTTTATAATCCATAAAATATTCTACACTAAAATCTTTTAATCCCACTTTTCTGTCCTCATTAATTATTATCCATAAAGATAAACACAAATTTCATAATCCTAGGGTAAAATATGGAATATGACATTAGTAGAAGGACAAATTTCTTCAGTAGAAAAAGAAACTAATCATATTAAGGCTGAAAACGGTAGAGATTTAACAATCTATGCTGAATTAATGGATGCCGCCTTAAAAGCAAAAGCTGCTTCAATTATGCCCTATTTTGGACAGGTTTCTGATAAATCAATCATAGTTGATGTTGGCTCTGGAACAGGACAATTAGCAGAATATGTAGCTGGAGAACTTCATACAACAAATGTTTATGCTGTTGATTTTTCCCATGATATGTTGGCCCTGGCCAATGACAATCTAAGTAAAATTAATCTAGTGTATGATGATGCCACTCGACTTGACAAAATACCAAACGATTCAGTAGATATTATGTATCACGGAACAGTTGGACATGAAATACAAACATTTGCAGGTTCAAAAGGATTAAACAAATCAATAAATTCATCATTTAGGTGCCTAAAACCTGGAGGCCGAGAAATATGGAGAGATTTTGCTAAACCACCTGAAAAAGAAGTGTATTTAGATATATTAACCAACGATGGATTTAACACGGTTGAAGAAGCAATAAAAGATGGTTTTTTAGATTACAGTTTATTATCAACAAAAGCGCTATTTGATTGTTTTTATAAGCAATTTAAAGGGGGTAAAAGTTTTAATTATGAAATAGTTGAAAAAGATGGACGAAAATTAATTAAAATGCCAGCAAAATATGCCCAAGAATTTATTTTAAGAAAAGATTATACAGCTAATTGGAGACAAGAAATTGAAGAAGAATATACTTATTGGACACAAACTGAAGCAAAAGCGGCCTTTGAAGAGGCAGGATTTACCAAAGTAGAAATTATAGATGATGACAATGAATATATTAGAAAAAATAGGTTAAATGGTAAAGTAATTTTATATATTGATGATGAAGGAAAATTAAAACCAATAAATTTTACAACCCATATGATAATCGTGGCTCACAAAAACGAAGAAAATACTACTAACTTAGATGCAGAAAAAATAATTAAAGCAATTGATTTTCAATCTCTTTTAGATTCAATAAAAATTAAAAATGAATCCATAAAAATTGATGACCAAGAGTTTCCTATAGGTAAATTATTAGGACAAGGGGAACATAAACAAGTGTATCTACTTAATGATGGAGAAAACAATAAGGTTATAAAAATTCCAAGAAAAGATAAAACGACTTTTTACAGTGCTTTTTCTTCAATTCAACAGTCCATTGAAAAACAATATGTCCTTGAAAAATTCGGAGTGAAATATATGAAAATATATGGTTACGACGGAAACAATTCACCTTATCGTTTCTTGATTCAAGAAAAAATTCCGACAGGTAGCATATGTGCCTCAGATTTAATAAAAAACGGTGAATTAAAAGAAGAAAATATAGCCCAAATGGCAGAAATAATTAATAAATTTGAAAATAGTAAAGAATGGCAACTAGATACTAATCCTTTTAATTGGTTTAGGATAAAAAAAGACGGAAAAACAGAAATGGTATACACAGGAGGCACCGTTTATCGATACAACGAAGCTTGGAGTTTTAATAAAGTCGGTTTATTACAATGGGTAGATCAAAAATACATTGAAAGTGGAAAAATTCAGTCCGCTAAAGTTCCAAATCAAAAAGAAGCTAATAATTTTGCCAGAAATTGGCAAAATTTAAACACTCAATATGCTCTCTGGTGGAAAAAATATCTAAATAAAAACACTCAACCACAACTAACCCTAGTCTAATTCCTAAACCACACCACTGTAGCTACCACATCCATATTTTAATCAATAAATTCAATAAAAATAATTAAGTTATTGACATACAAATATCCAATATGTTTTACTGAATATAGTTATTAATTACTTTGATACAAGAGGAGCCACACAATGGACTATCAAAATGAGTCACAAGATAAACTTGTGAAACAACCATCCGCTGCCAAGAAAGTCAATGGTATTTCCATTGATAATCTTCCTGATCTTTTAACCGTTGCTGAAGTCGCCGACCTTTTGCGCGTCAGTAAACTCACTATTAAACGTTGGGGAAAAAGAGGTAAATTACCTGCTATTCGTATCAATGCTCGTGGTGATCGTCGTTACCGCAAAGAGGCTGTTCTCTGGCTACTTGGCATCCAAACCGAATAAATTTATCCTGCCCATCTGCCAAATTTAAACCAACATTCTACCTTTCGGAGTTCTTTTAATCAATCCTTTTTTCATTAAATACGGCTCATAAACCTCAGTGATTGTCCCCACATCTTCTGACAAACTGGCCGCAATATTCTCTACTCCCACCGGCCCTCCATTATACTGTCTTTTGACCACCTCTAAATACTTCCTATCTGCATCAGATAAACCAAAAGAATCTACCCCTAACATTTTTAAAGCTTCTTCGACCTCTTTTAAAGTTATTAAACCATCATTTTTAACTTGAGCATAATCTCTCACCCGTCGTAAAAGCCGATTAGCAATCCGTGGTGTTCCTCTTGATCTCTTTCCAATTTCCTCCGCAGCAGCTCTTTCTATTTTCACTCCAAAAACATCAGCTGTTCTCTCCACAATTTCAGCTAAATCTTGATTCTCATAAAAATCCAATTGTTGAACATAACCAAATCTATCTCTCATTGGCCCGCTTATTAAACCAATTCTAGTAGTAGCTCCAATCAAAGTAAACTTTTGTAAATTTAACCTGACTGTCTTTGCTGATGGCCCTTTACCTAATACTATGTCCAAGGCAAAATCTTCCATCGCCGCATAAAGCATTTCTTCCACAATTTTATTTAATCGATGTATTTCATCAATAAACAAAAAATCACCCTTTTTAAGACCAGTCAAAATCGAAGCCAAATCTCCGGCACGGGATAATGCCGGTCCTGAAGTCATTTTAATATTTCCCCCCATTTCTCGCGTCATCAGACAAGCTAGAGTTGTTTTTCCCAGTCCTGGTGGACCATAAAACAAAATATGATCAAGGGCCTCACCTCGAGACTTTGCTGCCTCCAAAAAAATATTCAATTGTTCTTTAAGTTTTTCTTGACCAATAAATTCATTCAGTCTTTGTGGTCGTAATTTCTTCTCTACTATTTTTTCATTAGCCTCTGCTTTTGGATTTAAATTTCCATCCGTCATATTTTACTTAAACACCAACTTAATTTTTCTTCAATTGTGATTAAACTATTTGGTAATTTTTTAGTTACCTTTTCAATTTCTTTTCTATCAAACCCAAGTTGTTTAAGACTCATCCACAATTCATCCATCGACTCGCCGTAGCTTCCAGCGGAGGTGGTTAAATCTAACTCGCCTAAACCGCCCACTTTTGATTTAAGATCAATAATAATTCGCTGAGCAGTTTTCTTTCCTATTCCCTTAATTTTTTGAAAAAATTCTACACTAGCCTCTCCAATTGCCTTTATTACCAATTCTGATTTTGTATCTGCTAATATTTGAGCTCCAGTTTTAGGTCCTACTCCCGACACTGAAATTAACATTTTGAATAAATCCACATCTTCTCTATTTTCAAATCCAAACAAAGAAATATCATTTTCCGATACTGCCATATAAGTATAAATTTTCATTTCTTGTCCAACCTTATTAATTAAATTTCTCACCAATGCAGGAGCATAAACTAGATATCCCACTCCATTTACTTCTATTTCTAAATACTCTCCCAAAACCCTCTCAATTTTTCCTCTCAAACTTGAAATCATAAACTCATTTTACACTATCCACCCCAACTTTACCCAAATCTATTATTTTCAACAATGTTACAATTATCACATGATTAGACCAAAAGAAAGTGATTTTCGAAATATATCCCAAAGCAATATAGAAAATATTTATTCTACTATCAACAATAAAAATCGGCCATTTCATCCCAATTTTAAAAAAAATCAAACTTTAGTTCAAGAAATAATTAATAAAATTCCTCCAGAAACTAAACTTAAAATCGAAAAACCATCAGATAAACAACCATCAACCTCAGTCACCTTCCTACATTGGAGTTCCGACAAAAAACTAGTAGTTCAATTTGAAAAAGAATCTAGAACTCGCAATATAAGTCCTATCCATTTTTGTGAAATAACAGACCTAGCCCGCCTAAACGAAGACAGAACAGAAATTATTCCCAACCAAAAAAAAATTAAAGAATGCCTATATCCAACTACCCCTAAACTAGATCAATCAAACCCGTAATTCTTGATTAGTAAAAAAGTGTGTTAATGCTGTTGCCACCGCATCAGATGCATGAGATGGACTAATTCCCTCTTCTAAATTCAAAATACTTCTCACCATCGTTTCTACTTGTTCTTTTTCCGCCCGACCATAACCCACCAATGCCATTTTTATCTGTAATGGAGTATAACCAAACACTCTAATTTTATTTTTCTCTCCACAAATCTTTATCACTCCAATTACTTCTGCCACCATCATTGCCGATTTAACATTTTTGGCAAAAAACAAAGTTTCCAAAGCCATTTCTTCAATCTCAAATTTCTTTATTATCTTTTCCAACTCTTCATAAATTTTACCCAATCTTTTGGTATTAGCATCAACCATCCTAGTTGTTAGACATCCACATTTTACTAAAGTTTTTTCATCTTTCAACACCGCCCAACCTATATTAGCTAAACCTGGATCTATTCCTAAAATCATAATTAATCATAACAAATATGTTAAAATCCCTATTATGCAGGTGGAAAGAGCAAATCTTACTGAAATTGAAAGAGAACTTAACCTAGAGAAATGGATAAAAAATAATAATATCTATCAATTTTTGTTTGATCTTGATGATACCATCTGTGATACTAGTCCCACATTTATAGAACATAAATCTCAAGCTGCCACCTTTTTATCCCTAAATGAGCCTAAACTTACCAATGACGAATGGGAAAAGAAAATTATTTCGATTGATAATAAGCTATATAAAAAATTTGGTGTTAACCCTCAAAAATGGAATCAAATTATCGATGAATTAAACAATGAAAATCCAATCTCATTAGAAACTCAAATAAAAACCAAAGAAATTTTATTACACATATACCAAACTCCATTAAAACCTAAAGTTGGTGCCGAAAAAATTCTAAAATTTTTATCCTCTATTGATATGCCAATCGGCATTGTCACCCATGGCAACAAAGAATGGACCTGGAAAAAATTTAATTGGCTTAATTTAGATAGATATATTAATTGGGATGATGTTTTTATTGTCAATGAAGATAATCCTAAAAATCATGATTCTTGGCAAGAGGCTATAAATTACTTTAAAATAGATCCTTCAAACTGTGCCGTAATTGGTGATAATCCCAAAAGCGATATCAACCCCGCTCAAAAAGTTGGAGTTAAACATTGTTTTTTAGTAGAAAACCCACTAGCCCAGCCAATCCACCAAGAAGAAATTGCTTCCAATGTTAAATCTCTTAAAACCCTACTTCAACTGTTTGATATGAGTATATAAATTATAGGATACTCTATTTCTTCTCCACTTTTCCACACCAACAACCCATATTTTTTTACTATCTCAAACAATTTATTTTATAAGATAAATTTTAGCTTTAAAAAAAATAAATAAATTTCGAAATCATAATTTTTTGACGAACTTCAACGTGGCCTGCCCACATTGACTGAGGCAAAAAATTCATGATGAGAAATTAAAACTAAAAATTTAAATTGCTATAATTCTCCTATGGATCTAAATCAAACTTATTCTGATCTTAAAACTAATTTCCCTAACCTAGAAATTTATCAAAATCATCCTCTAGCTCCTTACACTACCGTCAAAATTGGCGGCCCAGCTGATATCTTTATTCACACTACTAGTTCAAACGACTTTACTAAAATTTTAAAATATTTATCCCATCAACCTATTACTATCATTGGTAATGGTTCCAATGTTTTAATTTCCGATTCTGGTATTTCTGGAATCGTTATCAAAAACAACTCCAAGGAAATTGAAATATTACCCAATAATCAAGTAAAAGTAGCTTCTGGTGTCCAACTTTCAACTCTTATTAATTTTACTCTCGATCATAATTTATTAGGATTAGAAGAGTTTAGTTATATTCCCTCCACCATTGGTGGTGCCATTGCCGGCAATATTCACGGAGATAATAAAACTCTATTTTCAGAATTTGTCGACTCAATCAAAGAATATAACGATTTTATTATTTCAGCTGTTCTAAAATTAAAACCAGGCAACTCAACCTTTGCTAAACAAAAAACTAAAGAAATTATTCAAAAAAAATCAGCCATTCAGCCGATGAACTCACTTGGGAGCGTTTTTAAAAATATCGAAGGTAAAGACCCTACTGGTATGATTATTGACCAACAATTAAATCTCAAAGGTTTTTCTATTGGTGACGCTCAAATCAGCCCCACTCACGCTAACTTTATTATCAATAATGGCCACACCACTGCCATTGATTATTTTAACCTAATTCAACTAATTCAATCTAAAGCTCAAGAAATCTTAGGTTTTCAATTTGAACTTGAGATTAAATTACTTGGAGAATTTTGACAAAAAAAAGGACCGATAGATCTGTTCGTGTAAAACGCAACAGATACCGGTCACCCTTTTACTCTTCTAATTTAGATAAAACTTTAATATTTCTAGATACGACTGCTTTCAAAGTATTCAATTGCACTATTTGAAGACAATCTCTCAAGATAATATTTAATTGTTGGGACTGCTTTGACTGTTCCATTTTTGATCATGGCAGACAATTCTTGATGGCTTAAGATAGCAGTTTCATTCATTACCTTCTTGACGTCATTCGGCGGACCAAATTTATAAACCTCACCCGGTATAACTGCAACTAGTTCCATACCAGGTTCCGTTAGATCGAAAACCTGCCGAAATTCAAAGGTATTATTCTCCTTGTCTAAGTAAGCCAATCCATTACAAAAATCAACCGTCTTGTAATTGACTACCGTTCGAACCTGGTCACTCCTCAAATCATGAAAGTTGTTTATTCCATATTGATCCAAATCTTGAGTCAGTATGGTCTTCGGACCAATCTTTTTTAAAAGTTCCAACTCTTCAGTTTTTCCTTTTTCAGAAAAATAACTCTTAACTTCTTCCAAAGATTCGAGTTTCCTCAGAATTGAAGTATCCCTTGGAATACCAGATCCAAAGGGTGCCAACAACAACAGTTCGCCTCTTCGACTTCTGACCAGAATATTCATCTCCTCCAAAAGTTCGATTCCAGAGAGAGTTGATAACCACTGGTCCATCCGTCCGGCAGGACTAGTCAAACATCCTGCATCCACATTTGCTTGATCATCTCTGACCAGACACAGTAATTTGCCACCAAAATATACGATAGCACCGCCAGATACTAGGGTATAATTACCCCATTTCGCAAATTTCCGTTCCTTACCCATTTTTCCTAAACCCCGCATGTAGTTTAACAATGGAGTATCAGGATGCAATTCAAGATTAATCCTTTCCTTCTCATTAATAACAACAATTGGAGATTCAGTAAGATCAAGAGTATAGCGATTCTGACCATCAACTGTGGTAACTTCATCAACCATACCCGCCACATAAAACGTGGTGTAGATTTTATCATAGGCAGGATCGTCGCGATTCAAAGGATCCCTGAGCAATTCCTCAGAAAACATAACCCGATCTTTAGGTAGAATAACCCTACTTATCATAGTTCATCACCCTTTCAAGGAAATTTATTTAAAAAGCATCACTGCTCGAAAATAAAGTTATATCTATGTAAAAGAGCCAATGGCTCCAATAATTTTCCAAAAATGCCACCTTTGGCAAACAGAAAAAATTGAATCATAGCCATTATACCTTAAAACTCCCTAAAAGTAAATATTATAGGTTCACTAATTAACCATTTGGTTTCATTCTACCCCTTCAATCTAGAATCCTTTTCTTGAATATTTCTCTCATTTTCCAATTTAGCTCTTTTACAAGGAGGTAGACCACTCTTATTTAATGGAATTTCACTAGAAAACAAATTTTCAGTTTCCACCCCCCTATCTAAAGCCTCTTTAATCTCATGCTCAGTTTTTGCCATCTCTTCCAAACTCCCAGCATTAAAGCCAGCTTTATTTAACTCGGTTACAACAGATGGAACAATACCAAGCCCATCTTTAGATAAAATATTCTCCCAATAAGATTGATCACAATTTTCATTCATAAAAATATTATAAGACTAAAAAAATTATTTGCAAGTCAACACTTTCCAGACAAACTTTGGTAAGACTAATTGTCTCTTAAATCTCTTTGGTTCTTTTATAAGCGAATACAACCATTCTAATCCTACTTTCTGCCAAGCTTTAGGTGCTCGCTTAAGATCACCACTATAATAATCAAAACTCCTCCCTACCCCCATCACTAATCCCACATCTAAATCCTTCAAATTTCTATCAATCCAAAATTCTTGTTTCTTCATTCCATAGGCAACCAACAAAACATCCGGTTTAAAACCATTAATCTTTTTAACTATTTCACTATTGGCTACATTAGGTTCACCTTCAGACCAAGCTACTTGGTTATCTTTAAGAATAAATTTTTTCTTAAAAAAATCAGCTGTCTTCTTAGCCCTATTTTGCCATCCTCCCAAAAAAAACATTTTTAAATTCTTTTTAGCCACCATTTCTCCTAAATTTAGCATTAAATCTGCACCAGATGCCACTTGATCTCTATGTTTACCTTGTAAAATCTCTATTCCTACTCTAAATCCTTCCACCAATCTAGATGTCTTATTTTTAAATCTTTTTTCTAATTCCCTTACCCATATAAGTCCAATTCCATCCATCACATTTAAACTAGTTTTCTTTAGAATTTGACGAAATTTATCATCTTTTATTGCTTCCATTACAAATTCAGGGTTAACTGTAGCTACCCAATATTTTTTTGTACCCAAATCTAAATTACTTCCTATAATATTTAGCACTTGATTAACATCTCTGCTAAAAAGAGAAATATTAAATATTTCCCACAAATTTCCATCTAAATTAGATATAGGCTCATTACTTTTTTTCATCCTTATGCCTATTTTAACCTGTTTTTTCTCTTTCTTTTTTTTCACTGATCAATTTTAACATTAAAAATAAATAAAAAATGCTAAAAAAAATAATTAAAATATACCCTATATTTATTGAAATTATGTTTTGAAACTTAACTATATCACCTCTCCCCAACTCAAAAAACTATAAGATATAAATCTCTTAAACTAATTTATTTAATTTATCACTATATTGAACAATAATTATACTCACAAATTTAATGGATATTAAGGTCATTAACCTTAATTAATATAAATTACAATAATAAAATTCAAAATTAACTTATACTGTCAAAATTAGAAATTTAAAATTAGAAATTTAAAATTAGAAATTTAAAATTATAAGATATCTATTTTTAAATAGATCATTTCAATGCTCGACGATAAACTTCCAAATTTTCCACTGCTATTCCAGTCCCTTTAATTACACAAAACTGTGGTTCAAGTGCTACATGTGCTGATACTCCTATCTCTCTAGTTACTAAAGTATTAAAATTCTTTAACTGAACTGTACCCCCACTCAAAATGATTCCTCTCTCCATAATATCTGACACTAATTCTGGTGGAGTAATTTCTAATGTATCTCTAATCACCATAACTATCAAATCCAACACTGGTCTTAATGATTCATAAATTTCATCGTTATTTATTACTAAATTTTTGGGCAAGCCATAAACTGAGTCTCTACCATTTATTTCCATTGTTTCCAATTTTTTAGGCTTTATTGCACTTCCCATTCGAATTTTAATTGCTTCCGCCGTCTGTTCACCAATCACTAAATTGTATTTTTTCTTCAAATAATCCATGATCGCCCGATCTAATTTATTTCCCCCAATCTTAATTGTCCGATGAACCACTACTCCACCCAAAGCTATAATAGCTGCTTCTGCCGCTCCTCCACCTATATCCACAATCATATTCCCAAACGCTTCCGATACTGGTATCTTAGCCCCAATAGCTGCCGCCAATGGTTCATCTATAAGATATGCCTTTCTCGCTCCTGCCGACAAAGCTGCATCTACCACCGCTCTCTGTTCCACCTGAGTTATTCCCGCTGGTACACAAATCATTACCTCTGGACCAAAAAACCAATTATTTCCCATAACCTTACGTAAAAAATATTTAAGCATTGCTTCTGTTACCTCATAATCAGCAATTACTCCATCTTCCAACGGTCTGATTACTTCAATATATTCCGGTGTTTTCCCCAACATTTTTTTTGCTTCACTTCCAACTGCTAAAACTTTTCTATCTTCAATCCCTACCGTCACTACTGTCGGTTCATTCAACACAATCCCTTTTTCTGCTTCCCAAACTATCGAGTTAGCTGTCCCCAAATCTATAGCTAATTTTTTAAACAATTTCATATCTTAATTCTATCCTAATTTTCCCCTTTTGAGATATAATATCTCTATGAGTCAAAACCCTAATAAAAAAAGTATTCTTATTATCTTAATTGTCTCTATCTCTATAATTTGTCTTACCTTTATTATTTCTCTTATCGCCCGAGGTTATAAATTTAACCTTAAAAGCGGTACTCTTTTAACTGCTACTGGGATCTTATCAGCCACTTCTGAACCTAAAGGAGCCTCTGTTTACCTTGATGACCGATTAGTTACCGCCACCGATAATACCCTCAATCTTTCCCCAGATAGTTACACTGTCAAAATTATCAAAGATGGTTATCTCCCTTGGCAAAAAACTATTAAAATCAAAAAAGAAACTGTTTCCCAAACAGATACTCAACTTTTTAGATCAGTTCCCGACTTAAAACCCCTCACCTACACTGGTGCCATCAATCCCACTATAAATGCAGATGGTACCAAAATAGTTTATGCTATCGCTTCAGCCTCAGCTTCAACCGACAATGGTTTATTCATTATTGAATTTAATAATAGCTTCTCTTTAAACCTTAACCGCAATACCCCTCGTCAACTAAGTCAAAACCTACTCAATATTAATTGGTCTGATTTTAATTTTGAATTTTCTCCCAATTCAAGACAAATTTTAGCTACTAACTCTATAGCCAACATTTCTTATTTAATACCTCTAGACAATACCATTAATCCTAAAAATTTATACGATGTTACTCCCACTTTAAATACCATTAAAAATGACTGGAAAAATCAACTTGATCAGCTTATTGCTACTAAAGTAGAAAAGATACCCAAAGAGCTTCAACCACTAATATCTACTATTTCAGCCCAAGATATTCAATTATCCACTAATGAAGAAAAAATTCTTTATTTAGCTCAAAAAGATGGTAATTTAATCAATGGAATAATTACTCCTCCACCAGCCCAAAGTACCCAAATCCAATCCCGTGATATAAAACAGGGTAATTATTACGTTTACAACTTAAAAGATGATACTAATTTCTTAATTGGTTCCAACCAAGACATCATCAATCCTAGTTGGTTAGCTAACTACGACAATATTCTATTTACTAGTCAACAAAGTATTAAAGTAGCTGATTATGATGGTACTAATCAACAAACCCTCTACATTGGTGATTTCGATCCTAAAAATGTTTTCCCTACAATTGATGGCAGTAAAATCATAACCCTTATTTCTCCCTACCAATCCGCTCCTGAAAACCTCTACACCATCTCAATTAAATAGACTTAAAACTTTAGCTTAGTTATTTTCCAAAGACTCTTTATCTATTTCAGCATTTGGTAAAACTACTTCTTCATCAACTGCAACTTCATCCCCATTATCATTTTCATCTTCATAAATTTCATCGGTAACATTCCCTTCAACCATATTTTCACTTTCAATAATAATTTCATCCCCTAGCACCTGTGTCTGCGATTCAATTATTGAATTTTTCACTTCTGTAAATCTTAATGGCACCAAAGCTAAAATAAGTAACACAAAACAGACTATCAAAGTCCTTAAATTTTTTTCATAATTTGTCATATATAAATCAGTTTAAAGATTCTTTATCCCCTAGTCAAGGGAATAAATTCACTAAAAACTCATCAGCAATTAAAAATGTTTTCTGCTATTTTAATTTTCAAAAAATATATCAAAAATATACAAAATAAAAACTTAAACATCATAAATTTCATTAAAAATTCTCTTAGACTATTATTTAAGTTATAATATTGTGCTTCAGGGATTAGCGTAATTGGTAACGTGCGCGATTCGGGTTCGCGAGATTAGGAGTTCGAATCTCCTATCCCTGACACGCATCCCTATAGTTCAACGGATAGAACGGCCACCTCCTAAGTGGCAAATGAAGGTTCAATTCCTTCTGGGGATACATAAAACTAAAGTTCGACCTGTCTGCCGACAGACAGGTTCCTGGTGAGGACACAAAAACCATACTTTATCTAATATTTCTCTTATAATCATTCTCTAAATAGTTATTAACCGCATATTTTAAACAACAAAAAACATTAATTACCGTAATTTTTTACTCTTTCCCGCAATATTACCGAACTAAACTTAAATATTTTTACTATAATTTTTCTCCGAATTTAATATAAAAAAAATAACTTACTTAAAGACATCAATTAAAGCCTAATTAAATATTAATTACCGCATCTAACAATAAAAATTTATTTTAACTCCCTTATTTTAAATAATTTAAAAAAAATTTTCACTAATCCATTAGTATCAAAATCAGTCTTCAAAAAGTATATCAATCAAACTCAAAAGTCATATTTAAAACCATCATTTTTTGACCAAATCAAGCTTTTTATATTTACTATTTTTAAAAAGATAAAACTCTATTTTAGCCACTATTTTTCATTGAAATTAATTTCCAAATTTGTTTAGCAGAAAAAAATTTGATTGCCAAAACAACCTTAATTGTCATTACATAGCCTTGTCATAACATCCAAAGCTAAAAA
>JAQTUF010000034.1 GCA_028710865.1 Candidatus Shapirobacteria bacterium | reverse complement strand
TGAAACCAAAACCAAAACAAATTATTTTTTTTATTCCAAACTAAATACAAAGCTATCCCCATAAAGAAAAATAAAAGAGTCCAAACTGGGGCAAAAAGCCAAGAAGGAGGAGTAAATTCAGGCCTAATAAGCTCGGTGTAATACCAATCTTTAATCGCCGGGGTAGTAAAAAAACTACCAATAATACCAGCACCTTCAGTAATTAAAATACATAAAAGTAATTTTTTTAAATTAAATTTTGATTTTTGTTTCATAAAAAATTCTAACAGTTATTTTTCCATAATCATAATTATCTTATGATTGTTGTCTGGTTTGGAGATTTTTTGAAAACCAAATTTTTCATAAGTCTTAATGGCAGCTTGATTACTATTGGAAACTTCTAACCAAAATCCAACAATTTTTGAACTTTCCTTACTTTTTAAAAGATCAGTAAAAGCTGATGTTGTAAAGTCTAAAGAAAGACCTTCACCACGAGCTGGCGGATACACCCTAATGGCAAAAGTAAAGTTGGCGTTTGTTTTAATAGGTGGATTTTTGTGACTAAACCAAATAATTCCTAATAAGTTGTGATTTTTATCGGTGAGAGTATAAATGATCTTACCTTTCTCTAACCAATTATTGAAAGAGTTTAAATCTTTAAAGCGAATGGGATCAGAAGTATTTTTTATTACTTCGGGATCAGTGTTACTAAAATCAATTAACTGGTCGATCTGACAGTCAAGAATTCCCTGTTGGATAAAAAAATTATGATTTATTTCTTCCATATTCCAATTATAAGATAAAAGTTTAAAATAGGAGCATGGAACGGGAAGTAGTTTATAAAGGACAAATTTTAACTAGAGAAGAACAAGAATTGAGGAGAAAATACTACGTGGAGGAATTTACTGAAAAACACTATCGAATAAAAATATCAAAAGAGACTCAAGAAAAAATTGGTGAAATTAAACAATTTTTGGAAGAAAATAAAGATTTTAGTTACATGATTATGTTTAACCATACTTATTATGGAGATCCTTTGTTTGCCGGTTATTTAGCTAATTTGATAGATCCAGAAAATACTAGACAAATAGTTGCTCCAGTTTCGGCTCTTCATACTAAACCAAAGGAAGGAAATTTAAGTTTAGGTAAAAGAGCTGAAAATTTATTTACAAAAACAATAAACGAAATGGCTCAGAGTGCAACAGCAAAGACTTTATCAGTAGTTCAAGCTAATGATAAAACTAGCTCTACTGAAGAAGCACAAAAGAGTTATTTTGAGTTTTTTGATGAATTAAAAAGGTTAAAGAATGATGGACCTATTGGGCTAATAGTCTGCCCTGAAGGACATAGGAGTGAAGATGGAAAAATGCAAAGTTTTGAAAGAGGATCAGTTTTAATGGCTAAATCAGCAAAACCATTAGTGGTTATTGGACTAGGAATACATTTTGAACCAAGAAAATTTTGTGGAATGAGAATTAGGAGTTATTTTAGAGATACTCTTAATCATTTATTTAATAGAAAAATAAATTTGACTGTAAATAACTACTTAATAATAAATAAAGAAGATAAAATTCCTAAAACAGAAGTGATGGAACAAATGGTAGCAGATGCTCTCCCGGTAGATTTGGTAAGAGAAGAAAATTTATCTGAAGAAAGAAAAAAAGAATTGGCTCAAATGCCTAAAACAAGAACTTTTGTTTGGAAGTTAAGACCAATAAAAAAGAAACATTAGATTTTAAATTCCAAAACTAGAGGTAGATGGTCGGAGACTTCATTATAGGGAACGGAAAAATTAGTTATTTTAATGTCAGGAGTGATAAAAAGGTGATCGGCAAAATGTTGTTTGGTGGGATATTTTCTCCAGGAAATTTCATTCCTGGTGTTAGTTATATTAAATTCTTTAATTAAACTCTTGTAACCATTTTCCTCAAAAAGACGAGTACTTTTTATATCGCGATCAAGGTTAAAATCACCTCCAATTATTTTAGGACCAGAAAAATTTTTTAAGAAATCAATAATTTTTTGGGATTGTTTGATTCGATCGAGAGTATCCTGTTTATCCCCTGGCCTGGCATGACCATGAAAATTACAAAGGTTAAAAATCTTGCCGTTTGGTGTTTTTATTTTATTAAAAATACCAAGGCCAACACTAGTATCCCCTTGACCAAGAGTTTTAGTTTCTAAAACTGAAAAATCTTTTTTAACAAAAGTTGTATTTATAAATTCATCTTTATCACTAACTCTTTTTCTGTCGAAAAAATATTGATAGTCAGCCATATAATTTAGGCAAAAGATTTCAGAATCGAAATTAAAACTTTCTTGGAAACAAAAGATGTCGGTACTAGAAATGTTATCAATAATGAATTGTTTGATAGATGGTACTTGTCCTTGCCAAGCATTAAGAAAAATTATTTTCATGATCTGCTTTTAAGCATACTCTTGAAATAAGATAGATGCCAAAAAATATGAAAAATTGAAACTAAGGCCATGATAATACCAAATTCAACATGAAGCCAAAGAAAGGGTTGATACCAGTTTAGTGATATTTTTTGGTCGATGGAAAAAGCTAAAATGAGACCTAAGAGTCCTGAGACTAAAAAGGTAACTAAGAGAATAATATTCCAGAAACGACGATGATTTATTTGATTAAATTTATTTTTTTTAACCAAAAAAAGACTTAAAAAATAAAGAATAAAAGTGATGACAAAAATTAAAATGAAATTATATACATTCATAATCTATTCTAAAATAATGGCATTGGCAGGACAATTATTAATAGCTAATGTAAGAGAAGATGAATCAAGGTTGGTGGATGAAGTGACTACAGCAACCCTATTATTCATTTCAAAATGAGATGGATCAATTTGAACGCATCGACCACAACCACGGCAACGATTTCCCAATATAGATAAAGATTGAAAATTTACTTGAGTGGTGTTTTCATCGGTGTTTTTTATTTGGTTAGATTTATCAACTGGATCTTCATTTGTTACTGAAACATTTTTTTGACTTTGAAATAAAACAAAAGCAGCAGAAGAGATTAATATTACCGGTAAAATTATTTTTAGTTTATTTTTCATATGTTAATAATATATTAATTAAAGCTGAAAAATAACTTAAAAAAAAACCCTGCTTTTAGGGGCAGGGTTTTAATTAAAGGGGGTTAAAAACTATTGATTGACGGAAGGGGTAATAGTAGCAACGTGAGGATTGATCTCAATATTTTGACCGGTAACACTACCATCAGTATTTTGATCCCCCATAACGGCAACTTGGAGACCAACTTTAAGATCAGCCTTAGAAGCAGTGACTGACTGGTTGACACTAGTAGAATCAGAAATTAAGACAATTTTGGAACTACTATCGGCCATTTTAATAGTAATGGAGGTGTCATCAAGACTGATAATTTCCCCAATTGTTTGTCTAAATCCAGGAGTTTGACCCCGATTTTTAGCAGTATCAGTGTTGGTGTTATTAGCAACACCACGACCCATACCTTGACCTAAACCACTATCATTATTAATCGTTTGCCGATTAAAACCAGCAGTTAATTTTTTTTGCTGATATTTGGTGCCAGCAAAAAAAGAAGCACCGGAAAAAACAATTAAGAGAACGAGGACAGCAATGATTTGATTAGTTTTCATATTTTGTAGAAAAAATAATTTAATTAATAATATTTAATTATAAAAAGATGAGCTTAAAAACAACTGAAAAAATTATTCGTAACGGAGAGCTTCAATAGGCTGAAGACTAGCAGCCCTTTTGGCAGGATACCAACCAAAAATAACACCAATAACAACAGAAACACTAAAGGCTAATAAAATAGAATAAGGGGAAATGGTAAAAGTTGATGAATTGATGCGAGAGTAACCATAGGAAG
>JAQTUF010000015.1 GCA_028710865.1 Candidatus Shapirobacteria bacterium | reverse complement strand
GTAAAAGTTTTGTCGCCGGTTGAGAATAAAATATCGGGAGAAAAATTATTTAAATATTTTTTGAATGATTCTCTAAAATAAATAGTGTATTTGTTGGTAAAAAGAGAAATTGTTGGTTTAAGAGATTCACGTCTTTCGTTGTTAACTAAGGCGGCTATTTTAGGAGAATTGGGAGTCCACAATTCAGAGAGGCGTTGGCCAACTGCTTGATGAGACAGAGAAATGACAAAATTTATAGTAATTAATAAGGAGAAAAGAACTGTCAATAAATAATATCTCCCAAATTTTTGGTTTATAAATTTCCAACAATAAAAAGCGGAAATGGCAATAAAAGGAAAATAAATAACCTTAGTCCCGATATAAGAATTAAAAGCTAAAAATCCGGTAATAATTGACAAAATTACAGAAATTTTCTTGCCTTTTATCATTAGGTATAGAGTCAAGAGGAAAAAGAAAATGGCAATAGGGGCATCAAAGGAGGTTCTGGCGGTATAGATGTTCCAAGGGTTAATAGAGGCAATAAGAATAATCAAAAGAGATAGATTGGTGTTTTTAGTTATCTTTTTGACTATTAGATAAAAGAGTAAGAGGGATAAAATACTGATAATAATGTAGGGAAGTCTGGCAGTAAAAAGATTTAGGGGAAGTGGGCCAATTATTGGGGCAAAAATAACACTAGAAATTTCGTTTAAAGATATTGGTTGGCTATAGAAAAAACTTTTGGCATTGAGAACAAAGTGGAGTTCGTCATCATTGATACCAACGGGAATTTGATCTAAGAAAAGCAAGCGAATAAATAACCCAAACAACAGAACTATAACTAGTTTAAAAATATCTTTTTTATTTTTCATTAATTAGCTTTGATTTGATTATATAGAATTCTTCTTGGTTGGTATATTTTTTAGGAATATATTTGAGAATCTCAAAAGAAGAAGATAATGATTCGGTCTGATATTCTGATTTGGGAAGAACATAGATGGTTTCTGGTGAAAATTTAGTCAAATTTGACCAATTAATTCTGCCAAAGTAAAATTGTTGATCAAGAATTTGTCCAGAAAACGAGTCATTGGAAATAGGAACAAGATGGTTTTGAATTGAGTCCCCTGTTGATAACGAATAAGGAAAATAATAAAGGAAAAAAGAAACAAAGGAAATATATTTATCAGAAAAAACCACATTTGAGGAAGAATAATCTTTTGAAGCAATAATTGTTTCTTTCATTCCGGTTTGCCAAGCCATGGCTGATTGATTAGGATAATGATATTTATAATAGTGGCAAAAAATAAAGAAACTTATAAAGTAAGCAGAAAAAATAATATATTTTGTCCAAGAATATTTTTTAACTGAATAGACAATTCCTAAATAGCTAAAGTAAATAAGTGAGGGCAACATAAGTATCAGACGAGTGGCGTGGGGAGAATCGGTATCGCGAGTAAGGGCATAAGGGATTGGAGAAAAAATTAATAGCCAGAAAAATAGAGAAGAAAGTTTACTTTTCTTTTTTTGAGACAAGAAATAAACCAATCCTAGAATAATAAAAACAGAATCTATTAGATAAATCAGGCCAAAGTTGCCGCCAAAACCGTGTCTAATATTGGAATCTCCTCCGATTAGAAGAAACTCACTAGAAAAAGAAGAAAAATAATTTTTAATAAAACGTTTTACAATAAGTTGGTATTTATTGTGCATTAGTTGTGAGACAAAGGTAGTTTTTAGACCAATTTGATTGGGGTGATCGATGGCTGCGTCCTCAAAGCGCAAACTATCGACTACTTGTTCACTGTGGGGTTGAGTAAAAATTCCGATATATTTAAAACGGAAACCTGATTTTCCTTTGATGGTATCGATACCCATTGGAGTAATAACTAATAAGGTAAATAGGGTTAAAAATATTATTTTTTTGAATGATAACGAAAAGATCTCTCGGCGACTAACAATAATTAGAGTAAGGGCAACAAATATCAGGAAGAGCTTTGAAGTACTGTAAAAATAAGGTGAAAGGCAGAAAAAAAGAGATGATAAATATAGATTGTAAACTTTATTTTGCTTTATAAATCTTTGCCAAAAATAAATACCCAATAAAATAAAAAAGAGCATACCTGAGGCTTCAAAACCAATTCGACTATAGTGGATGGCCCAGGGAGAAATAGCTAGAAGAAAAGAGGGAATTAGTGATTTACTTATTAAGTAGATAATAAAAACGGATAAAATGCCAAAGATTGCTGAGGGAATCCTAACTGAGAGATCAGGATCATGAATAATTTTTTGAATTAAAGCAATTGAATAAAGATTTAGAGAAGTGCGGAAATCACCAAAAGATTGAAAATGAACAGGAAAACTGTTGCCATAGTAATCGGTGTGGTTCTTATTGAAAATTTGTGCCTGATAACCGGCATCAAGTTCATCATAGTAAAGTGACGGTGGGATGGTATCTAAATGGTAAAGTCTGGTTAAGGCAGCTAAAAAAACGATAGCAATTACCATGAAAATTTTTATTTTCATCTAAAATAGTATAACTGTTATACTCTAGGGAGAGTAGTATGAAAAAAATATTGTTGTTAGCAATAGTGTTTTGGGGACTTTTGGCTCCGTTAACTTACCATCCTGATACCAAATTAACATTGAGATATCCGGCCCTGGAAAATGGGAAAGTATGGGATGTTTATGGTTATTTGGCAACACATAAATTAGATGTTCCGGACTTCCATTATCCTCCGGCACATTATTGGTGGCTTAAAATTCACTATCCAATCTCAAAGTTAATAGGAGGAACAGGCTTTGATCAATGGTTAACAAGTGGTAGTGCTCAAGCTGCTTTTAATACAGAAGTGATGAAGTATAACTTAGCGGCGAAGTTCCCTTTATTGTTACTAGGATTGATCAGCGGTTGGTTAATTTTTAAAATTGTTAAAAGGGAAACAAAAAATCTTAACAAGGCAAAATTAGCGACGTTGTTTTGGTACTTTAATCCAATAACCTTATATTCATTGGTGATAATGGGACAAAACGATATCGTGGCAATTTTCTTATTTTTATTGGGTATCTGGTGGATAGATAGATGGTGGCTAATGGCTTTATTTTGGGGACTGGCAGCTGGAGTTAAGAATTACCCATTGATTTGGGCAATAATGTTTTTGATTGTTCAGGAGAAAAAAATATTTAAATTGATACTAAAGATGGGGAGCGTTTTTTTGATTTACTTGATAATAATGTTGCCTTGGTTAGGTAAAGATTATTTTGTTCAGGCAGTTTTGAATTCTGGATTATCACAGAGAATGTTTTTAGCTGATATTTCGATTGGTTTTGGCAAAGAAATTTTAATTGTGCCATTACTCTTAGTTTTCTTGGCGGTAACTGCTTTTTTTAAAAATTATAAGGAAAAAATTGGCCAAGGATCACTCTTAGTATTTAAAAGTTGTTTAATAATATTAGCTTTTAGTCACTTCAACCCTCAATGGATGTTGTGGTTGATACCATTTTTTTCAATATGGTTTTTTTCAAAAGAAAGAAAAGGAAAAGAATGGGTACCTTTGATAATAATTTTTATAGCCTGGTTGCTTTTAACCTTGGCTTTTGATGATAGATTTTTGGTTTGGGGTTTGTTGACACCAATAAACCCAAATTTAATTAATTTCCCAAGTTTGGTTGAGTTTTTGAAAAATAAGGAAATAGACTTTTCAAAATTAATTAACTTGGCTCAAACAATTTTAGCGGGAATATCTTTGTGGTATTTAACTAGAAAAGAAAAAACTAGAAAAGAAAAAATAAAAGAAATAAAAAGTAGAAATTATTTGGTTTTTATACCCTGGATATTGGTGACTTTGTTGGTTTTATTGATGATAAATTTAAAAGTTGAAAAAAGAATTGATTCAAATCTTTCTGGAGAAAGTATTCCTTTAGCTGATGTTTTTGATAAAGAAATGTCATATGAAATTCAAGGTAACTTGAAATATATAGAAATATCGTTAGATAAAAATAAGGAGGGCTTCCAAGATAATGGCGAATTGACAATTTCTGATGAAAGAGGAAATGAATTTAAGAAAGAATTTACCAGTTATAATGCACAAATAAATGGTTGGTTGAGGATAGACATCCCGAAAGAGATGTCTGAAAGTAGTATTTTGAATTTAAGGCTGAATGATGTTTTGGCTGAGGATGAAGAATTGAAAGTGAAATTAGATGATGAAAATAGATGGGCAACAAATTTCTTTTATTATGGAAAAGTTTCAAAAACAGAGATTGTTAATAAATTATTTAAGCTTTGGTGGTGGTGGTTGATTGTTGCTGGTATTAGCGTTTTTTATATCAAGACTAAAGAAGACTAATCTTAGGGTAATAATAATATTTATTAAACTAACACTTCGAACAACAAAGTCATTGTCTAAAATTTTGACTAGAAAAGAAATATTGGGCATCCACCAACCACTATAAACATTTATCATGTGAGTTACAGATAGAATAATAAAGTACTTAATAAAACGGCGATCTTTATAAGCAAGAATTAACAATGGAATTAGAGCTGGAAAAGTATATCTCTCATGCATTCTGGTCATAAAAGTGAAAGTAACCATGGAAATGGTTACTAACGTTAACAAAAGATTTTTTTGAGTATATTTTTTAAATAATTTTAAAAGGATGATGAAATAGAAAATTACACAAATGATTATAGAAAAATTTCTGGCAGAGATAGTATTTAAAATAAGAAACTCATCGAGTTTCGGTTTGAGTCCAAAAATTAGAGCCCATAAATTCATGGCATTAGCGGTGACCTGATCCATTATTCCAGGTAAAATTTTGGTGGTCATAATATTGAAGAACCAAAGTAAAGGATTGACTTCAATAGGATTAAAAGGGGAACAAATAACGTAGATAAAAAGAAGGGAGACTGTTGCGGAAAGAATAATATCCTTACTTTTTATTTTATTTTTAATCAAAATGATCGGAATAATTATTGCCCATACCAAAAGAGATGGTTTGTAGAGAACGGAACTGATATAAAAAAGTGCACCGGGAATATATTTTTTCTTCCAGAGAAAATAGAAGCCAAGGAGGGCTAATAAATTAATAATACTGTCCCCACTTCCCCACACGGCACTATTGTAAATGAGAGGTGGATATAAACTTAAAACAAGGGCAACTAATTTTGATTTAGTAAATTTGTAACAAAAATAAACTAAAAGAATATCGGCAATTATCATGGGTAACTTGAGTAGAATCTGATTCCCTTCCAAAAAATACCATTGCATAAACTTTGAAGGAAAGAGAGAAATATGTTGGTTTAAAAACCAAAAAATATTGTAAAAAAATAGGTATATTTGGCGAATACCCCAGTTATAATAAATATTCAACATTGGTTGATCGGGAATGCCATGACCACCAAAATATAACCAGTCGTAAAAGCCACGCCAACTAAATTCAGCGGCAAATTTGCCCCACCAATAGGTAGCATTGATATCTCCATGATAAGTCCATGGCCAAGAAAATAGTCGGACAATAAGGCCAATTATGATTATCTTACTCAAGCTAAGTTTTTGATATATACCTTTGCTCACTTTAAATATATAATATATTGGTAATGGTAAGAAGTAAAATATTGCGTATATTTGGAATTGTTTATATGTTGGTGGCTTTGTTAATCTTTTTTGGATTGAGATTAAAAGTTAAGAATAGTTTTTCCCAAGAAAAATTAAAAAATATTATTTCAAGCCCATCTTCTTTTAGGGATAAAACAGAAGATGCTTGTCGTTATGAAATATTGGGAGAACCAAAAGAAACAAAAGATTACATAAAAGTGGAAATGGATTGTAAAAATGGAGAAAAAGCCAATAGTACCCTATCTTTGTCGGCAATTGAGGATAGGACAATCAATGGAGTTTTGATTGAATACTCTAGAATTGTTGGTTTTGATAAAAAAATATTAGATGAAAAGTTTGACTGTTTTATAGATGGAGAAAATGTTAAGAAAAATGATGAAGATCAAAAAATAGAATCATTAATTACACTTAAATGCAAGGAAAAATGATTAAAAAAAATATTTTGAAAATAGCGAAAGTATTTGTTTTTTTAATGATAGTATTGTTGGCATTGTTTCTAAGAAAAAAGAATTATGCTGAAATACCAATTCCGGGGCAATCGGCAGATGAATATAGTTATTCTTGGGTAGGACTTTCATTAATAGAGACTGGTATGCCAGTAGGAATTTCGGGGATAGAGGGTTATAAAAATTCATTATTTAGATATGTCAACGTAGACAGATTTTTCCAAACAGTATCAACAGAAGGGCCTTTGGAAATTAATTATCCATGGATGGACCACCCTCCATTGTTGGGATTAATTACCGGAGGTTATGCTTATTTATCAGGGGCTAGAATCTTTGAAGATACAACGACTTTTATAATAAGAAAACCAATAATTTTAATTTCGACAGTTTCGGTGGCATTATTGATGGTTTATTGTTGGATAAATTTTGGCTTTATAACATCGGTTATAGGAGGTCTCTTATATGCAACAACTCCTCTGGTAGTTTTAAGTGGAAGAATGATTCAGGCGGAAAATGCCATAATTCCCTGTTTGTTGGTTTGTATGATTTCTCTATTTTTGTACCTAAAAAAGAAAGGTGATGGATGGTTGTTAATAGCAGCTTTATTTTCCGGAATAGCAACACTATTTAAACTAACGGGAGTTATTTGTTATTTACTGGTTTTTATCACCTTGTTGATTGAATATAAGGGTTGGAATAAAAAATTTGTAAAAGATTTTAGTTTTTTCTTAATAATTGCTCTGCCAATAAGTTTTCTTTTCGTAATCTATGGAGCTGTTTATGGGTTGGATAATTTTAAAAATATTTTATTTTCTAACTACAATCGATTCTATGGAATAGGAGCTAATTCTGTTTTGGAACTGATTAGAAATCAAAGACTAACACAACATAAATTTTTACCAGAAGCTTCAATAATTGGGGGGTGGATTATCTTTTGGTATTTCTTAACTAGAAAATCAAATAATTTAGGAACTAAGATTACTGTTTTTGCAATTTTGGCTTATTTGATTGTTTATGTATTTTTTGGAAGTCAACCTTATGGCTGGTATACTTTCCCTTTTTGGCCATTGTTGATGATAATATCAGCAAAGTTTTTTGGGAATAGTTTAGTTAAGGGTAAGAATTTATTACCAACATTTTTGCTTTTAATAATGATTTTGGGAGCGAATATTGCAAATATAATTAACGTTTTTGAATTTCAACCATTTGCCAATTGGTGGAGAATCGGAATATCTTTACTTTTATTAGGACTGGTTTTAAAACCTGTCTTTAAAAATAAATTTTTATTTGTGTGGAAAATGTTAATTATCTTAATAATTGCAGCAATTATATATACTAATATAAAATATTTGGCTGGAGTTAACCTTGATTTTTGGTGGCAGAATATTTCCTAAGAAGTAGAATTACTTATTTAATGACTTATTTACCTGGAGATAATAGTATCTTAAATTAATATCTAATTTACTCATTCCAGGAATGTTATCGCGATTGGTCAAAAGAATTGATCCTGGTGGGGATGATAAATCTTGGCTGATGTGTTCAACTGTCCCTTGAGGGAAATAAATTGACTCATAAAATGGATAATTAAGATCATCGGCAATATAAGGGTTCAACTTTAATTTTTCAGAATTATCCTTTAACGCTTTGAACGAAAGATAATATTTTAAATCACCGACAAAGTTTTGGGTTAATTTGGCATAATCAAAATAATAATAATGGAGGAAATCGCAATAATTGAGGGTAAAAGTGCTGATTAGGAAGAAAAAAATGATAAATCGATATTTTAGTTTTAATTGATTAATTTTTTCAAGACCATAGAGGCAAATGATTACATAAAAAGGGATGAGACACATAAGACGACTAGCCCGATGAACTGAATTAACCATTCCATATAGTATTGGAGAAATAAAAAATATTGTCAAAATAAAACGAGAAAATTTATTTTTTTGAAGGGAATGATAAATACCAATTAAAAAGAGAGGGAGTGAGGCAAGTAAAAAGAAACCGTGGTGACCAGTAGAGTGAAACAGAAGATCATCTCCTTTTATAAAGAGAAAAGTAGGATCAAAGCTAGAAAAATAAGGATAAAGAAAATCATAGAAACTTTCAATTTTAGGGCTAGTCCCTCCCAAGATCGACCCTGGGTAAACATGGTTTAAAACAGGTGAAACAAGGATAAAAGGAAGAGAAACAAGACTAAAAATGAAAAATTGACGAATGTTTTTTGAAAATGGTTTTTTATAAATATAAAGGAGCGAAATTAAATACCAGATGGGAAATATGGCTCGCATCCCTTTATAGGTATAAAAATTAACCCCCAGGGCGAGGGCAGAGACAACAAGAAATTTTATTTTTTTATTTTTATTGTATTGATAGAGACAAAAAATCCAGATAATAGTAAAAGGGATAGGCATAATATTATCTAAACCCATATGTCCCTGAATCATAATTAGGGGTATTGTTAGAAATAGAACTAATGAAACAACGGCATACTTGGTATCAAAAATTTTTTGACATAATTTAAAGAGAAGAATTGAAGAAATTAAGATAATAATAATGGAACTAAATCTAAGAAGAAAAAGTGAAGGATTGAATATTTTGAATAGCAAAGTCAAATAATATTGAGTAACGGGTTGTTTCCAATCAGTTCCATGATTAGATAGAACAAAAAATGGTAAAAAGCGACCGTTTTCATCGTGTCCGGTTCTTGAAAGAAGAACAGCATTATAACCAAAGGCAGTTTCGTCGGCTGTCAGGCCCATAGGAACTTCGAGTAGACGATAAGAAAAAAATAGGCAAACAAAAATAGAAAAAATAATCCATGGCAAAAATTTTCTTATTTTCTGCCACATATTTTTTTAAACTTTTGACCTGACCAAATTATTGAATTTATTAAATAATGCCCTAATATACCGTGGTATTTTTTACTTCCGGGAATAAGACGACGCCATTGGTTTTGGGAATTGGCTAATTTTTTACCACTGGCACCATGACGATGAATTACCTGGCACCCAGGAAAAAAGAAAACACTCTTCCCTACTTTATTAACTTTTCGGGATAAATCCATATCTTCAAAATAGAAAAAATATTTCTCATTCCAAGAGCCAATTGAAGTAAAGAAAGATTTTTTAGTAAGGAGACAACCACCTGAAATAGCCCAAACTTTGACAGGTTTGTCAATTTTAGGAATATATTTAGAATAGGTTTTCTGATTTAGCCAAAATTCTTTAAAGGCATTAATGAGCGATTGCTTTGGAAAGACTGAAGCTTGAGGAGAAAGATCTGGATTTAAAAACTTTGGGCCAATAATACCAATGTTAGAATGCTGTTTTAAATATTTAGCCATATCTATAATAGTTGAATCTAATAATTCGATATCTGAATTCATAAAAAGAAGATATTCTGAGGTGGCATACTTAAGACCAATATTATTGGCTTTGGCAAAACCTAGATTAGCATGATTTTCAATAATTTTGATATTTTTTATCTTTGATAGGATTTTTACGGTATTATCACTAGATCCATTGTCAACTACAATTATTTCCTGTCCAGGGAGATATTGATTTATGGTATCGACACATTTTTTAGTAATCTTGGCAGTGTTCCAAGTAACTATTATTATGGAAAGCTTCATTTATTTTTGAATTTTTGAAATATCTCTTGATCGGTTAGTTTTGGAAAAACAATTGGTGGTGGAGAATTTCTTAGTTGTTTTTTGGCAGCACGAATTATTTTTATATAATTTGGTCCGGCAATAATTCTCCCCAAGAGAGCTAATTTATTTGAAAATAATAGTTCTGGATCAGTAATATTGCGCCAAGTATTGAGAAGTCTGTTTCTCTCCTTGACATAATTAAGAATATTGGGAGAGAACTTTGACATGGTGGTCTCGTGTTGATGGATAACAATACTTTTTGGTTCCCAAAGAAGAATAAAACCTGATTTCCAGGCCCGGTAGCCTAGATCTAGGTCTTCGGAGTAAAATGGAGCGTAAACAGGGTCAAAACCACCTAATTTTTGAAAAATACTTTTCCGAACAATAGAACTACCCCCAGACACCCAGCCGGAAATATGAACCTTCCGTTTTTCTGTTCCTGGAAGATGTTGTAGATAACCTCCTTTCCAAAAAATTTTGGCCCAATTTTCATGACCAAGTTCAGCAAAACCGACTCCAAATACTTTTGGATTATTAAAGTGTTTTAAAGAATTAGTAATATACTTTTTTTGAGGAATAATATCGTTGTTAAGTAAAACAACTAAATCTCCTTTGCTTTTATTAACAGCATCGTTTGAATTAGCACCAAACCCCTGATTTTTTTTGTGAGCAATTAATTTTAATTTAGAATATTTTTTTTGAAGTTCTTTAACAAATTCAACACTTTTATCTTCAGATGCATCATCAGCAACAATTATTTCTTGGGCTTCAGGAGAAGTAGTAATTATTTTTTCCAAATTTTTTTGAAGAATAGGAAAACCATTCCAATTGGTGACAATAACTGAAATTTTCATTGATTAATTTTAAAAATACTAAGGAGGCTTTTTTCAAAATTTTCCTTAGAAAATCTTTGGCAATTTAGTAAAGCTTGTTTACCCATAATTTCCATTTTTTCAGGGTTATTAATGAGGTTCCTGGTCTTCATAATTAGTTCTTCAAGAGAACTCCAGAGAAAGCCATCAGTACCGTCTTCAATTATCTCTGGTATCCCTCCTTTAGAAATAACAATTGGAACAAGACCAGAAGCCATTGCTTCGACAATAGTAATTCCAAAATGTTCAGTATTCTCCGGGTGAAGATTTTCATTGACATTAAAACCGGCAGCGTGCCAATAAATTTTGGATTTAGAATAGGTTTTTTGAAGTTCCTCAAAGGATGGGTTAACTAAAAATTCAATTGGTAGTTTTTTGGATTTTTTTTGAAGATATTGAAGATATGAGTTCTTAGATGGATCCGAGAGACTTCCTCCGGCCAATATTAATTTCCAGCCATTTATTTTTTCCTCTTTTATTAACTTCTTAAAAGCATCGATAAGAATGTCTTGTTTTTTAGCGTTGAGAATATTATCAAAACGTCCAACAGATAGAATTATATTCTCTTTGTCTTCACCGGATTTAAATTTATCGATAT
This sequence comes from Candidatus Shapirobacteria bacterium, assembly GCA_028710865.1. The sequence continues at coordinate 5,061 of JAQTUF010000015.1, read as the reverse complement.
CTACTGGTGGATATAAAATTAAAACTTTATTTTTATAAATATTTTTTTGGAATTTAGCAGTAAATTCAGAATTACACACTACATTGGATATAAATTTCATTTTTGGCTTGTCGATTATTTGTCGGAAAAGAGGTCTGTTGACAGCAAAAGGAACTTGGACATGAAGAAAATTTTTCTTGGCAAAAATTAAGGGAGTACTGCCATCACTAAGATAAAAGAGAATATCGTATTTGTGGGTATTTTTAATTTTATTAGTTATATTTTTTAATTTAAAGTGAATTCGATGAGGGTTGATGGCTTTGTTAATAAATTTGAGTAAATTTTCACTATTTTCTAAAAATTCTAACCTTCTTGGTTTTTCTCCAAAAATATCATCAACAATATTAATTTTTTTGAGTTTAAGTGAAAAACGTTTTTCCGCTCTTTTGATGAGAGACTGATCCCCTGACCAAAAGATATCTACTTTGTATTTGTGTTTAAGAAGGATTTCGGCAACTGTGAGACAATATCTTTCGCCGCCGCCAAGAGTATCCAAATAAGGATCGTAAATAGCGGCCTTTTTTATCATTAAGTTTATAATACATCAAAACCTTGTTTTTTTCTTTTGTTGAATTTCCCAAAGTCTGGCATAAATTAAGAAAGTATTAAAAGATTCAAAAATAACTGAAATCCAGCCGACTGTTCCATCCTTCCACATCTTCTGCTTTATTAACCTTTCCCAAAACTTGGTAATCATCATACGAATAATGCGCCACCAAACGACAGGAGGATGATCGTCTTTGTATAAGGCCATAGCTTCCATATCAGACCAAACTAATGTTTTCTCGAGCATGGAATGAAGATCACGATGAGTATAGTGTAATAAATCTGATTTTAAATAGCCCAATTCTCCGGTGACAACTGGTTCTTCATGCAAAAAACCTTTATAGCCATTAAAATTTTTTCTTTTAAAAAGTCTTTTGACATAATCCGGATAAGATCCACCATATCTAACTCTTTTACCTAAATAAAAATTAGCCCTAGGAATGGCAAAATGAGTAAATTTACTTTGTTTTTTTTGAATTATATTAATTATTTCTTTTTTTAAACTTAATGTAATTCTTTCGTCGGCATCAATATAAAGAAGCCATTCCTGACTACTCTTTTTAAAACCAAGATTTCTCCACTTACAAAAATTTTTATTGTATTCGTCAAAGGTTTTAGTAATTTTTATATTAGAAATAGTTTTTTTGGCTAATTGGATAGTGTTGTCTGTGGAATTAGCAGCTACTAAAATAACCTCGTGAGCCCATTTGCAGGACTCCAAACAATCAATAATTACTTTTTCTTCATTCCCGGCCAAAATAATAATTGAAAGGTCTTTGGTAATCATTGCCAAGTCCCCTTACCCATTTTTTTTAAATAAAAATCAACAACTCCTCGACGTTGCCATTTTGAAGAAAATAAAAACCTGAAAGATTCACGCAGAAGGGCAAATTTTGTTCTTAATTTAGCATACTTAAAAGCAAAATAAAGACGATTGCGGGTAATGAAATAATTTTGAAGATCACCTGGTCCTTTGGTAGAACCAGAATTGATATGCCAAATTTTTGACTTCGGAATATAAGCCATTTTAAAACCAAGAAGTTTGGCGCGATAACAAAAGTCAGCATCTTCAAAATACATAAAATAGTTTTCGTCGAGACCCTTTAGTTTTTTAAAAACTTTATTGGTTGCCATTAGGCAACAACCACTAATAAAATCAACTTTTTCATTTATCTGATCGAATTGACCAAAGTCAACCTCATCAATCCCTATATTGCTACCATAAATATTATTCCAATCAATTTTACCTCCGACTGACCAAATTACTTTCCCTCTATCTTTTTTTTGATAGCGATTATAATGAAATTCAAACCCAGGAGCGAAATAAATTTTGGGGCCGACGATATCGTAGTTATTAATTTCAGCGAATAAATTTTCAATAAAGGAAGGGTCAACTAGAACATCATTATTTAATAGCATCAAAAAATCAAAGTTGTTCTTTAGAGCAAAATTAATTCCAAAATTATTACCACCAGAAAAACCGAGATTGGATCCACTATTAAGAATAGTAATTAATTTATTTTTAGAATATTTTTTTTGGAAAATTTCCAAAGAATTGTCTGGCGACCCATTGTCAACCAAAATTATTTGGTATTTAAATTTTGGATTTTTTTTTACTTTTAAGACAGAGTCGACAGTATTAACAGTAAGTTGAGCCTGTTTCCAGTTTAAAATAATTACAGCGACTGACTTCATTAGATATTAAAAATTTTTGGTTAAGTAGTTAAACCAATGTCTAATTTTAATCAAAAACCTTTTGAAAATATTGGGAGAATATTCTTGATTAAAAAATTTTGTAAACCAATGATCATATTCAAAAGTAGCTTCCTGACTAGCAGAAACAAAAGACTCTTTTAATATTTGTTTATCCTGACTACCCTGAATTTCCCAAAGACGAATATAAACCAGAGAAATAGCGAAAGCTTGCAGTAAACAAAAAACTAGACCGTGAAAACCATCTTTGTATCCTTCAGCAAAGAAAAAACGACTATTGAATTCTTGGACGGGTTTAAGAATAAAATCACTTATTTTTAATTTATAGTCTTGAGAGTTTAGTTCTTTAGCTTGAATATTACTATAACGAAGAGCTCTAGTAACAAATTGGGAGATAGATTGATAATTATCGTGCTTGATGGCTAATTTATCTGAATCAAGAAGAGTTAGGCCACTACCGTTAGTAACCGGTTGACTGTGAATCTCATCCTGCCAAGTGACAGTTCCTTTTTTAAAAAAACGAATTAGATAATCAGGCCAACAATTGGCATGTTTTATCCATTTACCAAAAATAATATTTTGGCGAGGAATTTTTACGAAATTAACATCACTTCTTTGAGTAATCGCTTTTAAATCTTTTTTAAGAGTCTTATTTAAAGTCTCGTCAGGATCAAGTAAAAGAATCCACTTACCAGTAGCCTTACTTAATCCATAATTTCTGGCTGGTTCAACATAGTTTAAGGGTTTATGACTAAAAACTTTGGCCCCAACACTTTTAGCAACTTTGACACTATCATCAGTTGATTTCATATCAACAACAATGATTTCATCAGCAAAATCCTTGATAGAACGAAGGCATTTTGAGAGATCTTCGGCTTCATTACGAACATTGATGACAGCTGAAATTAGATTTTTTGATTTCATGCAATGAGTATAGTTTATCACTTTCTCACTTTGAAAATTTTAACTTCATCGTTTTGGAAAATTGAGTCGATTTGAAGATCCTCAATACTAACTTTAAAGTTCTGGTCTTTTAAAAGATAAACATAGTCAATTTGATTATTTAAAAGAAAACCTCTGGTAAAAAACTTGTCGTCGGTATCAAAAAACTTCTCCTCTTCTATTCTTCTATTTTTCCAATCAAACCCAGTAATGTTTAAATTCATTTCGTCTTCTAAAAAGACTGGTTTTTGACTAAAAGCAGAGACATAGGCAGTTGTTTCATAAGCATAAAGCGGAATGGGAGTAGACATGTTTTCCTTAGCATAAGCATTGTATGGATAAGTTAAAACATAGCCATATGGTTGTTTTTTAAGAAAACTAAGAGCTTCGATCTCTGGATTTGGGAGAGCACTTGGAGGAGGATTACCAAAATAATCCTTGAGAGTAGAAAAACTGGTGACAGATGACAATAAAAGCAAAACTATACTTAATATTTTATATTTTTGCCAAAGCTTAGAGAGAAAAACGGCAAAGTAAAAATTAGCAAAAATTAAAAAGTAATAAAAGAATTGAATAGTATTCCAAGCAGTCCCTTTTTGAACAAAGAATGATGGGATTAAAAAGGAAATTAAAAATAAATAAAGAATTAGAATTTTAAAATTTTTAGGTGATTTATTATTTTTTTTAGTAAAACTAAAAAACCCTAAAAATCTAAGTCCTAAGTTACCAATTAAAAAGACACCAGTTAAAAATACTTCGATCAAAATGAGAAAAAAGATATTGTTCTTATTAAGCCTGAAGGAGGCTAATTTAGGCCAATAAAGCTTGTCAACTGATTCTATCAGAGAATGATTAAACCAAAATGGCTTAAACTCTAGTTGATTTGTCGAGATAACCCCCAATCCAAAAAGAATTAGAAAAGAAATGAGGGCTGTAGTAACGCAGACAACTAAGTTGAATTTAATTGTTTTTTTAGATGAGAAAAGATTTTGGATAAAAAATAAAGAAAGACTTAGGCCAATTAGAATGGCCCCATATATTTTAATTCCAGTAATTAGACCAAATATCAGACCAATTACAATAGCCCATGATACTGAATTCTTTGGTTGATATTTTAACCAAAGAATAAGACCAATTAATAATAAAATTATGGACAAGGCATAGGGAGGATTTAAGAGTATAGAAGCTGATTGCATCGACCAAAAAAGAGATTCCCCTCCGATTTGATGATCACGAAACAAAGTAACTAACCACCCAAAAGAACCAGCAAAATAGTTCAAAAAAACAAAAAATAAACTGGTAATTTTGTTTTTAGTTAAGAGAAAGGCTAATTTGTAAGATAAAAAACCAATTAATAAGGCAAAAATTAGCGGTAAAATCTGAAAATAAAGAAAACTTGAGTCAATATTGGTGATTTTGGAAAGAAGGGCAATTAGAAAGTCAAAACCCCAATGATAGTTAGTTAAAATAGTTCCGGAGAATATGGGATTTTGTGGTGGAACTTTAAGACTAGCTTGATTAATAAGACTAAGATGCCAAATAGCATCGTGGCCATTTGGTCCCCAAAAACCAAGACCAAAACTATATTTAAGACCACTACGAAACATAGTAATTGAAATTAAGACAGACGACAATATCACTAATAACAACAAGGAAATGTTTATTTTCTGACGCATTTGAGTTGTTCCCAAAACCAAATAATCTCTTTTTTAGAAAAAAGGAAAACACAAAGACTATAAATTGAAGCCCCAATTAAAATCGACCCTATAAAGTTTACCCAAATATTTAGGTGTAAATTTTGAAAAAGTAAGACCCCTAATA
>JAQTUF010000033.1 GCA_028710865.1 Candidatus Shapirobacteria bacterium | reverse complement strand
GACCAAAATATAGACGGATACCCCGACGGTATATTACAGCAAATACCTGATAATTCTTTTGTCTATAAATATGGTACATCTATGGCAACTCCTCATGTATCTGGTTTAGCGGCTTTGCTTATTCAAAAAGGATATACAAACGTTAATGATATTACAAATAGGATAATCATGACTTGTGATGATTTAGGACAAACGGGTTATGATTTTGAATATGGCTATGGATTAATTAATATCTCAAGAGCTTTATCTGATTATGATAACGGCGTACCGATTCCTATTCCGACACCGACACCCGTATTTTATCCGCCTAATGAAGATAACCCAAGCGGACAGGATGTAGAGGAATCGCTTTTTAATATTTTGGACTGGTTAATGCCTATATTTATTGTTTTAGGTTCTGCTTTCATGGTAAATCAATTTTTCCAAAATCCTTTTAGCTTAGTTTTGGGCGCTATTATAGGCGTTATCATAGCTATTAATGCGGAAATTCTTTCCCGTTGGATATTGATAATTTTTGTCGTCGGAATGATAGGACTATATGTAATGAAAAAAGATAGTAGTGGAGATGATGAAGGTTGAAATATTTAATAATTTTTCCATTAATAGTTTTGTTCATGGTCGCTTTAGTCAGTTCTCCATTTAGTTTTGATGAAAACATAGGACAAACGTTTATCGTTATCAGGGATATAAACCAAACGGCTTTAACCAACATAACAGAGCAAGTAGAAATAATTTATCAGGATACGTCTAATCCTATTTTTTATTGGTTTTGGAGAGATGATTTTATTGATGATATGTCCGACGTATTAAACCGTTGGTACGGTGAATACCAAGAACATGATAACCAAGCGTTAGAACTTTTTAATGAAAGGCAGGATAACGGGACGGCTTTAAGTCAATCGGCGGTTTATGAGATTATAAAATATGACCCTAAGAGCATAGAGGAGTCTAATGAACTTCAAGGATTCGGTTTAAGGTTAGGTTCACCCGACAAATTATTTATAGGGATGCTTTTAGGTGGAATTGCGATAGTTTTAGTTTTAGGTATAAGAATATTCGGAAGCGGCATATCGGAAACATCGGTCAGCGTCGCATATAAATTACTGGTTTTATTTCTGTTATGGGGCATATTATCGACATTAACTTACGATTCTTTCGCTGAAATTCCTGAAGGTTTTGGTATTATAATATGGACTGTATTAACGTTCATGTACGGGATAGGGGCTTTAACGAGCGGATTTAGTAGTGGTGAATAAAATAATAAATAGGTGATTTAAAATGGACATTAAAAACATAAATAAAAGAAGGGTTGAAATAAATGCTTTATGGAAGCATGGAAAAATCAGCGATTTTTGGTATAATTTAGGAGTAAAATTCTTAAATTTCTTTGAAAAAAGATATTATAAAAAATTAATAAAGGAAATTAAAAATGAAAGAAAAAATAATTAACTATATAAACATATCGATAGGTTTAATAGTGATAATTTACATAGGATATATGCTACTATTAACTATGCAATATACGATATGTCAACATCCTGAAATAACGATGTTAATAAATTGATAGGTGATAGAAAAATGTTAAATAAAAATAAAAAAGAAATATTTTTGCATCATTTAGATGTAGTTTTGGGGTTAACCGTATTTGTCTTAGTATTTCTATATTGTCTATCTTCAGTTAATGCACAAGAAAACAATACCAACGTTACCATAACAAATCTTGATGACAGTTTTGCTAATATGATAATTGCTAATGCTGTAATATCTTTTCAATGGCTTAATAACGTTATGTTCATGTTCTATTTTATATTTTTGATTTTAGTAAGCAGATTTACAAACGTTCCCATAGTCAAAATATTTACGGGTGCAATAGCTATTATTATCAGTTTTACTGCGACGGATATAGTCTTTTATTACTGGACAAATCTATTAATGGCGCTGTTAGGTTTTTCGGTTATTCTTATGGGTATAAATAGGATAAGGTGAAAAAAATGAAGCAATTATTTAAAACTTTAAATTGCCCAAAATGTTCGGGTTTTAAATTTAAAATTGATTATAGTTTTATAAATGATAATAGTATTTTTAAAGAACCGTTATTAGATGAACCTGTATTAGCATTAACTTGTTTAACGTGTAAATATGTTTTTGGAGTTAGTTCTATTTTAGCACCAAAAATAAGAGATGATAAAAAATGAAAAGAAAAATATTGAGCATAGCCTTGACGTTGGTAGTTTTTTTATCGTGTATGCCAACTGTTTCGGCTTGTCACTGGATAGTTGGAAGGGTGGATGACAGCACCGACGGTGTATCTGCTAATGACCGTACTGTTATGATTTATCCTTTTGGTTACAAAGAAAAATATAATATGATCGGTATAATAGGAAAAAACGGTGATTCAAAGACTGATAATTATTTTATGTTCGACATCGAACAGCTATGCCCTGTTAACATAGAAAAAGCGATAGGTGTCGTGATTATAGCAGAGGTCATTGATAACGGCGACGGATATAAAGCACCGTTAACTTATACGATATTGACGGGCAACGGTTTTGATGAGACTATACCGATAGAACTTAGAAAGTATTAATAGGTGAATAAAATGTTAAACAAAACAGATTTAAAAGAGCTTGAAAACTGGGTTGAAAAAGATAAGGTGTTTATACCTTTGAACATTTTAATCATATTAGCTAAGGTGATAAAAAATGGATAGTGCAACTCTATTTTATTGCATAGTAACAATAATAATTTACGGTGTTATGGGTGGATATTTCCTCTATGACTTTTATAAGGATTTCACTTGCTCCAAAATAATATTCTTAAGGAAAGATAAGTCTTTTCTTAGGTTTATAAAAAGCGTAAGGATTAACCCTTCATTAAAAGAATATGTGACAAAAAATAATACAAGTTTTACGATACCCGATGAAATCAGCTATGCAAATAAATATGGAAAACCGGTTTATTTAATGGACGATGAATCAAAAAAACGAATATTATTTAAAGATGACACAAATATCGATAATAAATATTTATTAGAGACCTTAGATGCAATCACTCAAACAAAATTTATTAAAGGTACGGTTAATTCCATGATTTCAAAAGCTAAAGCAGACTGGTCTTTAACTATTATTTATCTCGTATGTGGATTTTTAGGTGGTACGTTATTTGGTATATTTTTACCAATGTTCGCTCCAAAAATGTTTGGTGGTGGTTAATACGTCGTTAGCAGATAAATTTAATAATATGTTTCAAGTAGAAGGTCAGGATAAATCAAGTGAAATTATCAAGAGTCTCAACCAAATAGACGATAATTTACCGACAAAAACCGACGTAAGAAGTCCGTTAGACGTATCTTTTTTGGTCACCATATCGGAATTTTTAAAAGCTAATAAACTTAAAAAATCTGCCAAAATATTAGATGACCTTGTCAAAAACTATGAATCGCTTATGATAAGTCATGATAGGCAAGGCAGAAAAGAGACCATTGAAGCTTTAAAGGGCGTAATTGATAGGGAATTAACGTTATCACAAAGACTGTTAAATAATGATAATATGAATGAATGATAGGGAGGTGAAAAATAAATGGTAAGAAGAAAATCAAGTTTCAAAGGAAAAGGTAAAAAGTCTAAATCTATGATAGCTAAAAAAATATATCCATATCGATTAAAGCACGGTTACGACGCTGTTAAGAGGAAAAGAAGGTAAATAAACCATGTTAGCAGAAGTTATCGGAAGTTTGGGCTCTGGTAAAACATTATATCTTACGTCTTTAGTTTACGAGGTCGAACCGGATACTAATATATATGCAAATTATCATATAAAATGTGATAATTTCAAGCTTGTGACCGTTGAAGATTTGGAAAGTATAGATTCCGGCTTATTATTAATAGATGAAG
>JAQTUF010000032.1 GCA_028710865.1 Candidatus Shapirobacteria bacterium | reverse complement strand
TTGATTATTACCGAAAAAAGAAAATAAAAACTATATTATTTTCGGTTAGTCCAATTTTTGAAGAAATAGCTGATAAGGCATTAACCCCGGAACGTGATGTGTTGAAAAACGAATTAAAAGAGGAAATTAAAAAGACTTTTTTGGCAATAAGAAAAGGATATAAAAAAATACTCCGACTTAAATATATAGAAGGGTGGAAAGTTAAAGAAATTGCTAAGAAAACTAATTTAACAGAGAAGGCAGTGGAATCGAAGTTAATAAGGGCAAAGAAGGAATTTAGAGAAGCTTGGATTTATGATCAAGAAAAGAATCAAAAAGATTTTTAAATTAACGATATTAATAGCAGCAAGGCAGATATGGAAATTATTATGCAATCTCTACCATTTAATAACTGAACCGGTTGAGACAATTAGACTTTTAATAAAAGAAAGAGATAAATCACAAATATTTTTACTATTATTGGTGTTTTTAATGCCAATAATTGCTTATTTTATGGCAAGAATTATCTGGGATTATTACCGGTATGGGTTGATAATAGATAGCACAGGGATATTTTTTGTTATATCAATGGTAGTAGAAATTGGTCTTTTTTTGTATTTAGGATATTGGGTATTGAAGGTAATTTGTAGAAAACACGACTAAATTTTTGTGACCAAAAAAAAGATAATTATCTTGGGGTCTACTGGATCAGTAGGTAGACAAACCTTAGATGTAATAGGACAAAATAAAGATAAATTTGAGGTGGTAGGATTGGTTTGTAAAGATAGTATAGATTTAGTCGAGAAACAGGCAAATAATTTTGGAGTTAAAAATGTGGGAGTAGCAAACAAAGATAAATATAAGAAAAAAAACAAGAGTTGGGTTTGGGGAGAAGAAGAAATAGAGGAAATGATAAGAGAAAGTCAGGCTGATATAGTAGTGGCAGCAATAAGCGGAGCAAAAAGTTTAAGACCAACATTGGCAGCTATTGAGAGCGGTAAAGATGTAGCCTTGTCAAGTAAAGAAGTGATCGTTTTGGCTGGAAAGATAATAATGCAAAAAGTGGAAGATTACGGAGTAAACTTATTGCCAATAGATAGTGAACATAGTGCTATTTGGCAGGCTTTAAGAAGTGGAGAGAAAAAAGAGGTAGAAAAAATTATTTTAACTTGTAGTGGTGGACCTTTTTTAAAGTGGAAGAAAAAAGATTTTGATAAAATAACTCCACAAGCGGCACTGAACCATCCTAATTGGAGCATGGGGCCGCGGATTACGATTGATAGCGCCACCTGGATGAATAAAGGATTGGAGTTTATTGAGGCTAAATATTTGTTTGATTTAAAAGACAACGAGATTGAAGTAGTAGTACACCCACAGAGTTTGATCCATTCGGCGGTTCAATTTTGGGATGGATCAGTGATTGCTCAAGTTGGCTGTAAAGATATGAGGTTGCCTATACAATATGCCCTAAGCTACCCACAAAGGTGGCCTAATATAGTTGAGCGAGTTAATTGGTTTAACACAAAAATGGAATTTGAAAAACCAGACTTGAAAAGATTTCCAGCCTTAAGATTAGCAATGGAGGCAGCAAAAATAGATGGAAGTATGCCAATAGTCTTGAATGCGGCTGATGAAATAGCTGTTGATTTGTTTTTAAATAGAAAAATAAAGTTTACGGAAATTCCAAAATTAATTGAAAAAACAATGAAAAAACATAAAGTAATCAAAGATCCTAATTTGGAGGAAATTTTGGAAGTAGATTTGTGGTCAAGAGAAAAAGCAAAAGAATTAAGTGGTGTACGTTAGAAAAATTTTGGAATATTTTGGCTTTAGTTTAGAAAATGCTTTTTGGGCGGTAGCTCGCTGGGTAAAAAAGCCAATAATTCCAAGACCAGACCCAGATAGAAGGGTTTTTTGAGCCTTATTACTAACTAAATCTTGGGTTATTTGCTGAGTTTCAGGAAAATGTTTGAAAAACTATTGTCTCAAAATCGTTATGGAGGTTATTTAGAATCTCATTTTTGTTTTTTTGTTTTATGGCCAATAAGAGAAGTTTTAGTTTAGAAATATTTTTATCAACTAAAGAAAAATTTAAATGTTGAAACATCCAACCAGTAGATGGTTTTTGGGCCTTATTTGGATAGACAATAACTAAATAAAATTTAGGAAATTTGAATTTTAAAGAATGAGGAATATCGCCATAACCGGTTAATCGACAAAGATTGGTGGAGAGAAAATAAGGAACGTCTTTGCCTAGACTGGAGGCAATTTCTAGCAACTTTTGGCGGTCAATTTTAAGATGCCAGAGTTTAATTAGGGCTTTTAAGGTAGTGGCAGCGTTACTACTACCTCCGGCCATACCGGCGGTAATAGGGATACTTTTGTGAAGAATAATTTTTACCCCAAGAAATGGATTGTTAGCAAATTCTTTTAATTTAGTAGCAGCTTGAAAAACTAAATTTTCTTCGTTTTGGGGGAGAATATTTTTTGGATAACAAGTTAGCTCAATTTTGTTTGATTGATTGATAAATTCAAGGTTATCGAAAATATTGATTTGATTGTTTAAAAGAGTAAGAGGAGTAAATTGATCGCCTGGTTTTTTGGGATGAATATGAAGATTTAGATTAATTTTGGCAAACGACTTGGTTTTCATTTTTCTGAAAGTAGCACAGTGGAAAAAACTTGAATCCCCTCTTTTCTACCAAATGAGGTTAGTTTTTCACCAGAAGTATAAGTAATACCAATTTGGTCTAATTTTATTTTTAAAATATCAGACAAACTTTTTTTAACTAGTTGTTTTTCTTTAGATAAAAGGCGGGGAATTTGAGCTTCCACAACAATAGAAATATTACTGATGATAAAATTTTTTGAAACAAGATTAAAAACATATTTTAAATATTGGCGACTATCAGTAATACCTTCTTCCAGACACATTTTGTCGGTCCAAGTGGAAATGGATTCCCCACCAATGGCGGAACTAAGAGCATTACAAAGGGAATGAATTAAAACATCTCCATCAGAATTTCCTTCTAAGCCGATGTATTTTTTAAAGATAACACCACCGAAAGCTAGTGGTTTAGAAATATTACTAAAGGAATGACTATCTTGACCAATACCAATTCTCATAAATTATAGTTAACTTTTAATATTTCTTTGGCCAGAATTAAATCTTTGGGATAAGTGATCTTAAAGTTTTCTGGCGAACAAGCAATAATTTTAGGCTTGAAACCGTTTAGTTCAACTACCTGAGCATCATCAGTGGTTATTAATTTTTTTTTGAGAACTTTTTGATAAGAAGAATAAAGAATATCAAAACGGGCGACTTGAGGAGTTTGAGCACAAAAACAAAGTTCTCGATTGGGACTCTGAAAAACGAAACTATTTTGATCAATAATTTTAATTGTGTCGGAACTGGGACAGGCCAAAAGAGCTGATTTATATTTTTTAGCAGCCTGAAAAACTGATTTAATTTCGTCTTGAGTAATAAAGGGGTTGGCAGCATTGTGAATCCCGACGATATCATTTTTATCGACTTTATTTTTTATAAATTTAAGGGCATTAAAAACTGTATCTTGGCGAAGTTGTCCACTACAACTTAGGCCAATTACTTTAGAAAATTTATATTTATCTATAATTTTTTGAATTTTAGAATGTTCTTTTGGTTTAGCCGAAATTACTATTTTATCGATATTTTTACTTTTCTGAAAAGGAAGAAGAGTCCAATACAGAAGGGGTTTTTGATTAATTTTAATAAAAATTTTGTTAATGGAAGAGTGCATCCGAATCGCTGCTCCACCGGCAACCACAACAAGCCAATTCATATTAGTTTAGTCGAAGGATTAATGAAAAACATACGACGAAATTAAGGCTTATGGTCAAACAAAAGTTTTTTGAATATAAAAGTAAAAAATATTTAGAGTTTAAGGATTTAACCGATGAAGTCGAAAAATTTATCAAAGAAAGTAAAATAAA
>JAQTUF010000031.1 GCA_028710865.1 Candidatus Shapirobacteria bacterium | reverse complement strand
AGTTCTTTCGGTTAATTCTTCAAAATTTATTTTTAATTTTCCTCAAAATTTTATTTTTAATCAATCTAAATTAACCCATAGAATAGGTAGAATTTACAAAAAAAAATCAAAATTATATCTCAAATTTGCCCTCTTATTTTTTAAATTTACCCAAAGAATAGGCATTTCATTTTTTGACAAATTTTTTTAAAAATCCAAACTTATATAAGGAGGTAAAAAAAATGCCAGCAAAAAAGAAGGCTAAAAAAGCCACAAAGAAAGTCGCCAAAAAAAAAGTAGCGAAGAAAAAAGTAGCTAAAAAGAAAGTCGCCAAAAAAGCTAAAAAAGCTAAGAAAAAATAAAATTATCTTCGTTTAACAAAGAAAACGGTACTTTATTTAAGTGCCGTTTTTTGTTCAGCTGTCTCTTTCTTCATCCTTTTCAAACACTTGGTACAAAAATGTCCGCTGATTTTGTCTTCTCCTACGGTCATGGTAACCTTTTGAATGTTAGCCTTAAAAACCCTAGGTGTTCTGTTTTGGGCATGAGACCGATTTCGACCAACTTTAGTCCCTTTGCCACATAAACTGCATGTTCTCATAGTAAGGTATAATATCAAAATCGATAATTTTTTGAAATATGATAAATATTGTTAGTCTAATAGCTCTAATAGCCTTAATCATAACCATCACCATCCATGAATTTTTCCACGCCTTAATTGCTGATAAATTAGGCGATCCAACTCCTCGAGCCGCCGGCCGACTTAGTCTTAACCCTTTAGTTCATGCTGATCCTATCGGCACCATTCTTCTCCCTCTCCTCAGTGCTTTTACCGGCATTCCTACTATTGGCTGGGCCAAACCAGTTCCTATCGATCCTTTTAATTTAAGAAATCCAAAACGTGATGAAATATTAATTTCCCTCGCTGGTCCTGTTAGTAATTTTCTCTTCGCCATTATTATTGCCACTATCGCCAATATTTTCAATATCCAATCAATCTTCGTCTACATACTAGTTCTGATCAATATTTCTTTGGGTATCTTTAACCTTATTCCTATTCCACCCTTGGATGGTTCCCATATTCTCTTAAATTTACTCCCCAACGAATCTAAGTATCAATGGGAAGAAGCCCTTAATCGTTATGGTTTTATTCTACTTATCATCTTTGTTTTTCTTCCTATCGGCGGTCGAACTCTCCTTTCAACTATAATTTCACCAATCATCCAATTTATTTTTTCGCTTTTACTACCTGGTTATTTAGGTCTTTAATCAAATCTTCAATCTCTTTTTTAGTCATTCCATGAACCTGAGCCCCTTGTTCTAAACTTTCCATCCCTGCCGCCATACAACCAATACAATGAAACCCATACTTTTCAACCAAAATACCAGCCAAATTAGGATATTTTTCCACCAAATCTTGAATTAAAATATCTTTCGATATCTGTTTTTTTTGCTTCATAGTCAACATTATAACCCATATGTCAGGCAAAAAAAATTTTTATAAAAACCGTCTTCCATGTTAAACTTAATTGTCCTATCAAAAGCTAATCTTTAAGAAGGTGTTTTTTCTAGCTAAGCTTCTTAAATGGAAGATGTGTGTTTATTAGGATTCGTCTTAATAAGCTAGTTTTCCACCACGTTTTTTAACGCGGAAAAGCCACTATTGAAGTAAACTTTTGGTGGGACAGTTCTTACACCACTAACTTCAACATTTCCTCCAAAATCTTCTTTGATGCCTTTGGTTTACTTAATCTCCTCGAATTTTCCTTCATCTCTTTAATTTTCCCCGGATTTCTCAATAATTTACCCACTACTATTCCAATCTTTTTAACATCTTTAATATAAATCCCAGCTCTTGCCTTAACCAAAAATTCTGTATTTCCATCTTCCTGACCAGGAGTTGGTCTCACAATTAACATTGGCAACCCAATAGTAATTGACTCAGTTGTCGTCAAACCTCCTGGCTTAGAAACTAACAAATCCGCCACCATCATATAATCTTCAATATTTTTCACAAAACCCAACACTTTTCCCTTTAATCCAACACTTTTAAATTTATTTTCCAAAGAATTCCTCATTTTTTCGTTTTTACCAGCAATAACCACCACCTGAAACTCCACTTCTAATTTTGACAAAGATTTTAATATATCTACGAAAGGACCAACCGCATCTCCCCCACCCATAATCAATAACGTCGGCTTATCTAAATATAAACCTATTTTTCTCCTCAATTGTTTAATATCAAAAGACTTTAAAAAATTCTCCCTTACCGGAATTCCTGACACACAAACTTTATTTTTATCAAAACCAATGTTCTCTAATTCTTCTATCATTTTCTTTCTAGCTACAAAAACTTTATTATTATTCGGATAAACCCACATTGAATGAGCCTCATAATCAGTGATTACCACCCCATTGGTAATTGGCAAACGATCATACATCCATGATGTCACCGCTGCCGGAATATAATGAGTCGAAATAATCAAATCAGGTTTATATTGCCCTACCAACTCTTGATATTTCTTAATATTTATCTTCAAAAAATTTCCCACCCTTTTCAATGAATTATTAGGTTTATCTGTCCCTTCATAAATAAATTTATAGACTACCGGAGTATATTTAACTATAAAATTCCAACTTTTCTGTGTCCATCGACTAAACATCGGATTAAAATATTCCAAAAAATTAACATGATCCACCTTCATTCCAAACTCTCTTTTAGCTGTTTGACACAACGCCTCAGCCGCTTTCATATGACCTGCTCCCGCCGGAACGGATAATATCAACAATCTTTTTTTATTTTTTAAATTCATCTTCAATCTTCTCTAAAATCATAGGTAAACTTTTTTTATTTAAATCTCTCTCTTTCATAATATTTCCCAAAAATTTTTTCTCATAAACTCGCGGATTTTTTATATAAGAAAATAAAAAATTAGCTAAATCTACATTTTTTTCTTTAACCCAACCTAATTTTTTCTTCAAAATTAACTCTATATTCCCATCTTCTTGTCCTCCAATATGAGTCATGGCCACAAAAGGCTTTCTGGCCGCCACACAATCAAACAAAAAATTAGGACCAGCCTTCCCAAAAACCATATCACAAGCCGATAATATTTCAGCTAAATTATCAATCCAACCGAAATGTTTAATTAACACCAAATCATTTTTTTTCATTTTTTTAATCATTCGATTAAACTGATCAACTAAATTAAAAGATAATCTATCCACGCCTGTATTCAAAACCAAACCTAGCTTTTGTTTAGTCATTAATAGCATTGGAAGTAATTTAGATAAAGAATTAGTTCCCAAACTTCCTCCTCCTACAAAAATTACCGGTCTATCATCAGTAAAACCTAATTTTTCTCTTGTCTTTTTTCTATCAAATTTCTCATACATTTCACCTCTCGTCCACCAACCAGTCATCATTGTTTGCTCTCTTTTTAACCCCCATTTAATCCCTTCCTTGACAGAATTTTCATCATAAACAATATTCAAATCAGCTTCCTTAACAAAAGACATAGGATTTATCGTCCACGGGTCAGGCACTACTTCCCACAATTTAAATTTTTTATTTTCTTTACTCCTCCAATAAGCTAAAGAATGACTATGTAAAAAATAAGTTGAAATTATCAAATCAGGGTTAATTTTCTCTATCCTATTCTTTAAATTCCTTAAATTCAAAATAGAAATCTCTCTTAAAACATCCTTCCCCAACCTGCTTCCAGAAATCTTATGCATCACTCTATTTGTTTTAGGAAAATATTTATAAGCAAAAACATACATATCCGTCATAAAAGCTGTTTCTGCTTTAATTTCAGCAATTTCTACTCTAAATTTACTCTGATTTTCTTTTAAAAACCCAAATATCGCTCTGGCAATCGACCTATGCCCCCATGGCATGTCATCAGTTAAAATCAAAACCTTTTTCTTCTTAAACAACATAGCACCCTTATTTTACCTTAAAATATATACTATCTTGATATAATAAGCCTACGCCTGAGTAGCCCCGCCTGCAAAAGCTGATGCTTTAGCATCTGCGGGCAGGTCAGTGGTAGATTTTTTAAAAAGTACATTAAAATTAATTAGTGACAAAATTCTATTAC
>JAQTUF010000030.1 GCA_028710865.1 Candidatus Shapirobacteria bacterium | reverse complement strand
TGTTTGTAACTTATAATGGCGATAATTTTGATTTCCCTTATCTAGTAATTAGATCGGGGATAAATAGAATCAAAGTACCTATGGAAATTAAAAGATGGAGTTCTGATAAATTTTTGGACCTACAAACTAAAATTCGGCAAAGCCATGCTTTTAAACTAGAAATGCTTTGTAAAGCTTTTGGAATTACTAACCCAAAACAGGATGGAGTTGATGGGTCAGAAGTGTCAAATCTTTTTTATGCGCACGAATTTAATAAAATTGCTGATTATGTGGCACGGGATGCTGTAGCAACTAGTGAATTGTATTTAATTTGGAAAGGGTTTATGAGTGGAGAGTTGGGATGAATAAAAATGATGATATTTTAGAAATAAAATTAGAAATGGTAGATTGGAGGCAAGAGAATAGTAAAAGAAAACTAATAAAAACGGCGGAAAAAAGATTGAGAAAAGTTTTTTGGGATAAACTTGAGGGTAAGTTTGGAGATTGTTAGAAAATTAAAAATAAAGTTAGAGTTAGTAAGAAAGTATAAAGACTAAAAACCCAAAAACGTTTATAAACTAGAACTTTTTTAAGAATATATAAAGCCAAAATTCCGACCATAAAAGTAATTATAAAAGCAAGTAAATATTCTATAGTAAAAATATTACTTGAAGACAAATCTTTGAAACTTAAAAGTAAGGCTCCGACTGAGGCTGGAATAAAGAGACAAAAAGAAAAATTGAAGGCTTCAATAGAACTTAGGCCTAAAAGTAGAGCTGCAAAAATAGTGGAACCTGACCGAGAAACCCCAGGCAAAATGGCAATTGATTGGAAGATACCTATCATTAGGGCTTTTTTGTAGTTTATCTTCTGATTATTAGATTTAAAAAATTTGGTAGAAAAAACGAAAATAGAAGTCAATAAAAAGAAAAAAGGCAAAGATTTTATGTTGGAAAAAATTGAATCAATGTTTTCTTTGAATAAAAACCCGACTAAAACAGCAGGGATGGAGCCGACAATAATATATTTTAAATTTTTAAAAAAGTAAGGAACTTGTTTTCGAAAAAAGAAGAGAACAGAAAGAAGAGTGGCAGTGTTGAGAAAAATATCTAAAGTAAGAGATGGGGTTAGATGTAAAAAATATTGAGCTAGATTAAGGTGTCCAGATGAGGAAATGGGTAAAAATTCAGCAATACCTTGAACAAAACTTAATATAATTGACTGAATTAAATTCATAAATTATGATAACAAACTAAAAACTTTGAGAAAGATGATAAAATAGGCCTATATAAAATATATTCAAGATTAATTTGATGGAATTGCTTATCAGAAGCGTCTTTTGATATAGATAGAACTTTAAAAGGAAGTGTTTTTATGTTTGATTGGAAAAAGATTAAAACCTTTAAAAGGACGATAATATCATCTATTCTGTGCTTTTTACTGTTTGTTCTTTTTGTCATTGAACTGTTTTGTCACTTTTGGGTAAAAGATAAGGTAGAACTCTCTATCTTAGCGATTATGCCATTTGTCACAATGCTTCTTATTTATGCTAGTTATGACATTGAAAAAGAAAAACTAGAAAAAGAAGTAAATGAATCAGATATCCAACAGAAAGGAGAATAAGAAAATGGATGATGATTTTTTAACAATTGAGGAGTTTGTTAAAAATAATTTTGACAAACTACAAAGGCTTATAAAACAAGATAAAATTTTCCGCTGGTTTCTTGTTGTAATGACGTTGCTTTTCTCAGCCTTTTTTATATGGAAGGCAGAAACACTCTTTCAACTTATTGTTATCCCGATTTGGATTTCTACTATGATTATTACTTTTTATTTTTTGCTTTGGAGGAATTCGAGTTTTATCCCAACGTATAATTCTCTCCAAGAAAATAAATATGTAACTATTAGAGGTGGAATTCCGGTAATAATAGAAAACTATGATGGAATTATTAAAATTCCTGAAGGGAAATGTGTTGTTATTGAGAACGGAACTCTGATTTATGGTTACACTCCAGAACAAATCGAAAAGACGGAAGATAACAAAAACCTGCTTATATACAATGATATTTTTGCCAGAATCAGTGGAGAAGCTGTTATCTATCCCTCAAAAAAATTTTTTGGAGATATGATGTCAAAGGTGAAATTGATTGGGTAGAAATTGGCTTATGCTGACAAAAAAAACTACGTCGGCTTTTTTATCTAAAAATAACTTTGAAATGGAGGAAAATAAATGCTTAGTGGTTGGTTTAATAAAATTTTTATAGAAAGTGAAGATCTTTTTACCTTAGAACTGACTAAAAGATATTGCAATAATCTTTCAGAAGAAATAATAAAAAAAATACTTGTGATTATTGTTGATTATGATAGATATGATTTTATAAACTTTACTGTTCTTCTTTCTTCAATTCCAAAAGAAGAAAATATTAGACCATTTTTAAGTGGAAAAATAATAGATGAGAACTTAAAAAGAAGAAGCTTTGTTATTAACTGTATAGCCACTCATGAAGGACGTGAAATAAAAGTTTCTTATAAGGGAGGGTATATACGAAATTGACATGCTGGTGCGGCAAAAACTTTGGTTTTTGACCGCATTTTTTTTGGAAAAATTTATAAACAAAAAACCCGCCGGAGCGGGTTTGTAAGCGTAAATAAAAAATTTAACGTTTTGGGGACTGTTTTTGACGGCGGGATTTACCACCAGTACCGACCATACGACGTTGTTTAATCCGAGAATCGACTGTTAAAAGACCAACAGCACGAAGATCAGATTTGAAGCTAGCATCAATTTTAACTAAAGCACGAGAAATAGCTAAAGCGAGAGCTTGAACTTGACCGGTTGAACCTCCACCAATAATCTTGGCTTCGAAGTGATATTTATCTAAAGTTTTAGTTATGACAAATGGTTTTTCATAACTAAGCTGATCTAATTTAGTAGGAAAATATTTAATTAAAGTAATTTGATTAACAATAGACTCACCTTTCCCTTTAAACAATTTGACAGTAGTAACAGCACTTTTACGTCGACCGATAGCATAAGTATAATTTTTTTTATTTTGGGCCATAATATTTATTTAATTTTATCAGTGTAAGAATGTTCTGGACCGACAAAAACTTTTAATCGAGTAATGCGCTTATCACGAAGTTTATTTTTAGGAAGCATACCATAGACACCCCTAATAATAATTTTACGAGGATCTTTTTGTAATAATTCTTTGAAAGAAAGTTCTTTTAGTCCGCCAGACCAATGAGTGTGATGACGATAAATTTTATCAGTTTGTTTGGATCCAGTAACTTGAATTTCAGCGGCATTGATGGCAACAACATAGTCCCCGTCGTCTCGATGATAAGAAAAAGTAGTTTTATCCTTCCCTATTAAAATTTGGGCAATTTTAGTACAAATACGACCAAGAGTTTGGTCTTTGAGATCAATCAAATACCATTGACGTTGAACTGGTTTTCCTTTTAAAACAGTGGTTTTCATTTAGTCTCCTTTTTTCCTTCGACTTTGCTCAGGATTTTCTTATTTTGTTTTTTAACTGGTTTTTTAGTAGTTTTTTTATCTTCAACCTTGACTTCTTTTTTTTGTTCGAATTTAATTGGTTTTACAAAACTAAGTTTAACAATAAGAGCATCGTCACCATAACGACGTTTAATTTGAGTAATTTTGGTAAAATTACTAGTTTGATTGCCAAAAACTTCTTTGAAAGTTTTGACAATATTGTTAACCCAAGTTTGATTTTGAAAAATCTTAAAGAGTTCTCTTTTGGCAATTAATTCTGGTTTGGTAATAATAGTGTTAGACAAAGATTCAATTATAGAAACTACCGCTTGAACTTTGGCCTTGGTGGTATTGATGGACCCATTAATGAACATACCTTTAGTTAAAGACTTAAATAAAGCCTTTCGTTCATTGTGGTTTCTACCTAGTTTTTTACCAAAAATACGATGTCTCATAATTAAAATTCAATTAACGCCAACTAAAATTTTTCTCTTTAAGCCAAGCATCAATAATTTTTAAAGATTTTTCTCCAACGTTTTTGGCTTTACTGACTTCAACTCTTCCAGCTTTAATAAGATTCTCAATATTAGTATAACCTGCTTTTTTAAGAGCGTT
>JAQTUF010000004.1 GCA_028710865.1 Candidatus Shapirobacteria bacterium | reverse complement strand
AGGTGCCGAACCACGTCGTCAATATGAACTATCGGACGTGACCAGCCTGTTATCCCCAGAGTAGCTTTTATCCAATAAGCCCGTGCCTATACCAAATAGGTCACGAGGATCACTAAAACCGTCTTTCGACCCTGAATCCAACATCAAATTGTTTGGATCTCCCGATTGCTCGGGATTCGACTTGTAAGTCTCACAGTCAAGCCAACTTATGCTTTTACACTTACAGCCCGATTTCCAGCCGGACTAAGTTGACCTTTGTATACCCGCGTTACTCTTTTGCAGGTGCCTGCCCCAGGCAAACTAGCAACCATACACTGTCCTCTCTTGAGATCCATCAAGAAAAGTTAGACTAAAATATAATAAAGGGAGGTATTCCACTGACGTCTTGCGACTCCCTCCTATTCTCGACAATCATTAAATTCTTGTCAATGTAAAGATCCAGTAAAGCTTCATGGGGTCTTTTTGTCCTGTTGTAATTAAACGGCATCTTCACCGCTCTTTCAATTTCACTGGATAGATAGTTAAGACAGTTGCACAGTCGTTAAACCTTTCATACGCGTCGGAACTTACCCGACAAAGGACTTCGCTACCTTAGACTTCATGTTATTCGTGAGATTAGCGATAATCTTCACACTCACTATGTCACCATAATGCTCGGACTATATCTTTCCTCGACTTATAAAATCGGGATTTAGCGTGTAGTCTCTGAGGATTCAGTTATACTATTCAAAATTTGCTCGAGAGTGTATTTTCTCCCTTTACCTTTCTGGTTCATCCTAAAAGCTAATTTTACAATTTCTTGTAATCCATCAACTTCCAAATGTTTTTTATTATTCATCATTTCGATAATTTTTTCGAAAATAATGAAATCATCTTGTTTCGTTCCTAAAAAATGATATTTCTTAAAAAAAGGAATTATTTTTTCTTCAAGAGTTCTTCTATTATCAACAACCAAAACCATAACTTCAGGTTTACTTTGTTTTTCAACAATGTACCCACATTTTAGTTCTTTTTGAAATAATTTCAGAATTGAAACATTATTTTTATGTTGATAAAGAGAAAACATCGGATCAACTACCCAACCAAACTTCATTTGGTTATTTTGTTTAATTGAAACCGAAAAACATCCCTCTCCCTCAACAAATCCAGTAAAGTAATAATACAAATTTCTTCTTTTTGTAAACTGTCTTTCCTGCTGATAAACTTTGTTCATAAATTTTTACCTCCTCGGTATTATGAAATTTTAACATGGACCTTTGGTCCAAATAACAAGTCTTCCCAGCATATAGCTAATTTTTACAACTGCTCTAAGATTCACAGTTAGAGTTACTGCTGACGTTCACTAGGGCTTCAATCAAAGGCTCATCTCCGATAAATCGGAGGATCACCCTCTCATTTAACCTTCTAGCACCGGTCAGGTTTCAGCCCATATACATCCCCTTACGGGTTAGCATGGACCTGTGTTTGTGATAAACAGTCGCCGTGCAGTCTTTTATTGTAGCCCGATTGTTACATCGGGCAGGGCATCTAGAAATCGTACGCCCAGTTGATTTGCTGAATTCCTTAACTATCTTTCTTCCAATCGTCTTAGTCTACTCGACTTATCCACCAGTGTCGGTTTTAGTACGAATTTCCAATATTCTATTTGCGACGCTTTTCCTGGATACATGGGTTTAATTCTATTGTCTGTCGTTAGACAAACTCTTATTCATGCCTCACTTTAAAACGAAAAGGCGGATTTACCTACCCCTTCTAGCTAAACACTTAAAGGCTGCAATTTCACTGCAACCCAAAATCTTCCATACACCGTCACGCCCCAACTTAAAACGAATATTAGAAAGGACCGGAATATTAACCGGTTGTCCATCCACTACGCTAGCACTACACTAGCCTCATGTTAGGATCGCCTAACCCTCAGTCGAACAACGAAGCTGAGGAAACCTTGGATATTTCGACGTCTAGGGTTCTCACCTAGATTTCGTTACTCATGCCTGCATTCTCACTTCTGATCGCTCCAGCCTAGTTTACACCTTGACCTTCACCGCCATCAGAACGCTCTCCTACCAATTTGCATCGATAAATCGATACATATTCTCCACCTTCGGCACTATGTTTTAGCCTCGTTACATTTTTGGCGCGAACTTTCGACTCAAAAAGAGTCGATCAGTGAGCTATTACGCTTTCTTTAAAAGATGGCTGCTTCTGAGCCAACCTCCTGACTGTCTTAGAAAATTCACTACCTTTCCCACTTAACATAGATTTAGAGGCCTTAGATGAGAGTCTGGGGTCTTCCCCTTTTGCCGATCCAGCTTAGCCCGGACCGACTGACTGCCAAGTTAAGACTATGGTATTCGGAGTTTGGTTAAATGCCGCGACTTGCGCCGCAAACATTCATCCAGTAGCTCTACCCCCATAGAGAAACACTTGACGCTATACCTAAATATATTTCGGAGAGAACCAGCTATCTCCGGTTTCGATTGGCATATTACCCCTAACCTCAAGTCATCTGACATTTTTGCAGCAATGACCAGTACGGGCCTTCCTCTAGATTTCTCTAAAGTTCACCCTGCTCAAGGTTAGCTCAACCGGTTTCGGGTTATATCCAGCCATCTAATCGCGCTATTCGCACTCGCTTTCGCTACGCCTCCTCCGGCTCAGCCGGATTAAACTTGATGACTAGAAACACTCGCAGGCTCATTCTTCAATAGGCACGACATCACGCTCGATAAAATCGGCGCTTTGTCTGTTTGTTAGCAAATGGTTTCAGATCTATTTCATTCCCTTACTTAGGGTATTTTTCACCTTTCCCTCACGGTACTAGTTCACTATCGGTCTGCTAAAGTATTTAGCCTTGGAGATTGGTCTCCCCAGATTCCCACAATATTTCGCGTGTCTTGTGGTACTTAGGTATCCGATCAAACAATACTCAGTTTTAAAATACAGGACTTTCACCCTCTTTGGTCACCCATTCCAGAGTGTTCTTTTAACCTTTCTTGTTCTTATATCAGACCCTACAACCCCCCCCGATAAATCGGGAGGTTTAGGCTTTTCCGGTTTCGCTCACCGCTACTAACGGAATCTCTTACGATTTCTTTTCTTCCGGGTACTTAGATGTTTCAGTTCCCCGACTTACCCTCCCTAACTTGCGTTAGGGATCCTCAATATTTCGATTGAAGGAGTTTCCTCATTCGGATTTCATTGGATCACAGTTTGTTGACAACTCCCCAATGTTTTTCGCAGTCTTCCGCGTCCTTCTTCGGCTTTAGCAACCAAGGCATCCACCATTTGCTTTATTAAAATTTAGACTCAATATAATTTTTGGCAACTCTATTTAGTTGCCAAGATTTGACGAAATTGAAAATATAAATTACTTCGATTTAATAAATTGTTAATGTTCAATATTCAGTTCAAGAAAACAAATTTCTTTATTTTCTTGTTTCTAAATACCAGAGTGGACTTGGGGAGATTCGAACTCCCGACCCCCTCATTGCAAATGAGGTGCTCTGACCAACTGAGCCACAAGCCCAGATTTAAAAGTACAAAAAAAACCGAAAGCTTGTTGCTTTCGGCGTTATCTCTATCAACTATTGTATTTATCTCGTAACCATAACCCTCCCCCTGATTTTATTTAGTTGATTGAATTTAAGCTTTAGCATTTACAAGTGGGTTTATTCTACCTAAATCCTGTCCTATCGTCAACAACCAAAACATTCTCCTCTCCTTCATACCCCAATGCCCAAAAACCCACTCCTATAAACCCATTATCTTTAGCTAATTTAACCTTAATATCCATACTTTTTTTATTTTCATAATATATTTGATGAATTTCATTTTCTTCTTCAAAAACCAACCATGGTGTCATCGATGTTTCATCCCAATTAACTTCCAATCCTTTTTCTTCTATTAATTTCTTTGTTCTATCCCAACTTGACATTTGATACCAACCCCGCTTTATTTGTGACCCAAACTCCTCAGTCTCCGTCTTCCACTCATAGCCATAAAAAGGGAAAGCTAACACAATTTTATTCTTATCTAAACCAATATTAGTAATATTTGTTACAACTTCTAAAATACTTCTTTCTCCCATCGGTGCTTCAATTGGGGCCACTGCTCCGGCAAAATCCACCCCTGGTCGATGAAAATCATAAGCCATAATTATTAAACTATCGACTCTTTCTATTAATTCCACCAAACTTTCTGTACCACCCTTATTAATAGTATTTACAAACACGTCCACACTTATTTTCCCCACCTCTACCTTTCTCAATTTTTCTAAAAAACTCAAAAAACTCTGATTCAAAATTGCTGTCGGGTCACCTTGATATTCAAAATCTACATTCACCCCATCAAATTTTTTCTCTACCACCTGCTCTCTTACCTGATTTATTAAATTATTTAATGCCTTTTCATCTCCTAACAACTTATTCAATTCATCATCTTTAAATAATTTTATTCCTAAAATATTTTTACCCCCAGTCTTAGTTATATTTTCTTTTTGCTTTAAAAAATCCTCATTATCAATTTTTTTACTTTGATAATCCCAAATTAAATTACCTGTCTTATCTACTTCTATCCCTGAAAAAATCAATTCATCTAATTCACTACTGTAAAATCTAGTTTTACTTATCATCCACGTTGGCAAAAACCCTACCGTCTTCAAACTACTTTCCTGCTTATTTCGATCATTATTGTTTGATAGTGGACTTAATAAAAATGATTTATCTTTACCCCAAATCAAAAAATAAATTAACCCGCTAATCATTATTATCCCCAAAAACCAAAAAAATTTTTTCATTAATTCTTTTATTTCTTCAGAATCCCAAATTTAATCGTTCTCACAAAATTATTTATTCCCCCAAAAACTATTAAAAATATTGCCCCCACTAAACCTAAAAATCTAAATACATTTTCCTTCTTCATACTTTTAATTTTACCAAATCTAGAAATATTTTGACTCTGGTTTCAACCCTGCCCACTTATTCGCCCAAATCTCAAAAAAATTACCAGCATGAACATTTTCATAATTATCAATTTTTGAATCTATATAAGCCATCAAATGAGCCACCCCATACGCCGGTAAAAACAATGGACCAAAAATTAAATATTGTTTAACATGTTGTAATTCGTGTTTATAAACATTTGACGGCAATCGACTATACATTGTTAATACTGTATTACCAAAAGTCACTGCCCCCGCCTTTAACCCATTTCTCAAAAAATTTTCAGTAAAACCACCACAACTAGAAAAAAATATTATTTTATTTTCTCTATCAACTGACGCTTTACACTTTCCCACCACCCCCAACATCAAACCTAAAATACTACTAAAAGACCATAATCCCAATATTATTAATCCAATCTTTAAAAATCTTTTCATTAGTGGGTGATGGAGGACTCGAACCTCCGACCCCCGTCTTATCAGGACGGTGCTCTAACCAACTGAGCTAATCACCCTTATTTTTAAAGTAATCTAACCAACTGTGGGGTTTACCCCCACTCCGATGAGGATTTATCCGACATCGGAGAGCTAATCACCCTCAAAAGTAAACCTATTGTAGCAATAACATCACTAATTTTAAATACCCTTAAAAATCGATTAAATTTATAATTTACCGACCTAAAATTGCCGGTGCTACCAGCGACAATACTGTAATAATTACCGCCGAAAGTATCCCACCCAAAAACACACAAATCATTGTTTTTTTAAAATCCAAACCCAAAAATGCCGCAATTGCTGTGCCTGTCCACAGTCCAGTGGTTGGTAATGGTATTCCCACAAAAAGAGTCAACCCAATCTCCATTGTTTTTTCTATTTTTTTAGCCCCTTTTTGAACTTTTTTGTCCACAAAATCAGTAAATTTATGTAACATTTTAACTGTCTTCATCCAAGCTAAAATTTTATTAAAAAACAAAAATATAAATGGTGCCGGCAAAAAACTTCCAACCAAACTTACTATAAAGACTAATAAAGGATTAATATGATAAACCAAAATCCCTACCGGAATTGCCCCTCTTTGTTCAATTAATGGCACCATCGAAATCAGAAAAATGTATAGTAAATTCATATCCATCAGTCTATCTCATTTATTTTAAAAACTCCACTATCTTTTCTGCCACATTTATTCCAGTTGCTTGTTCAAAACCTTTAAATTGACATTGCCTATTTACTTCCAAGACAAAACTATTTCCTTTTTCGTCCTTCATAATATCTACCCCACAATAATCAAGTCCACAAATCTTAGCTACTTTTTTAGCAATCTCTTTATCCTTAGTTGACAAATTCCATTTTTCTATTCTCCCTCCTAAACTAAAATTACTCCTAAATTCTTCTCCTTCTGCCGACCTTTTCATTGCCCCAACAATTTTTCCTCCAAGTACAATTACTCTAATATCCCATTTTGTTGGTAAACACCTTTGCCACATAAACCTACCCAAATCTTTATCACTAATTTTCCCCAAAAATTTTATCAGTTTCCCTTCATTTTCTATTTTTCTCACCGATTTCCCCTGATAACCCATTTCATGTTTGATTATGACTGGATAATTTATTTCTTTTAAAGAAATCTGTTCTTTTTTATAAAAAATCTTTGTTGGAATTACTGGAATAGCATTTTTTACAAATACTCCATATTGGGCTATTTTCCCCATTCTTGGCCAATTTAAATAAGAAGTTTTATTAACACTTCTAATCTCATCTCCTCTCAATTTTAAAAGTAAATTTCTCGCTTCCACATATCTCCCATCCATTGTCCCCGCTACTCTAAAATAAATCGAACCAAAATTATCTTGATTTATCAATTCATCTTCTACCCAAATCTTAATCTTTCCGTTTTCAAGCTCAAATTTTAAATCTTTATACAAAGCCACTTTTATTTCAATTTTCTTTTTTTTGGCCTCATCTACTATTCTCCCCACTTCATATCTACTCTGTCCCTTTTCTCTAATCAGAACCAAAATTCTCTTTTTCATATAACAATAATTAATTTTTATAAAATGGCGAATAATCAATTTTTCCGCGCGCAAGCCTCTGAGTGGATTTTACGAAGGATGCGAGCACGGTAAAAATTCGATTATGAGCCATAAAATTATTTCTTTAAGCTCACCAAAAATTTAACTATTTCTCTTGGGACATCAATTCCAGTTGCCTTCATAAATCCGCTAAATTGTGGTCCTTTATTTACTTCCCATACTACCGGTTTTTTAAAACCATTATCTCTAAAAGCCACATCTACTCCTGCTACTAATAAGCCACAAATTTTAGCCGCCTTAATTGCCATTTCTTTTATTTTATCCGGCAAATCAGCCACTTCCACTTTTCCCCCCATTGAATAATTATTTCTAAACTCTTTTTCACTTTGACTACTTCTCTTCATTATCCCCAACACCTTATCTCCCAAAACTAATATTCTATAATCACCATCATTTGGAATAAATTCTTGCAACATATACCGTCTTCCTTCATCAATTTCTGATCTTCTTAAATCTCTCACTAATTTTTCTAAATCTTTTTGATTATCAGCTTTAAAAACTCTAGTTCCTCTATCTCCCCCACTCCCCTTTAAAATTATTGGAAAATCCATTTTGCCTTCATTCATTACTTTTAACAAATTCCACAAACTTCCATAGATAGTCTTTGGTACTTCAATCCCTGCTTTTTTTAAAGCCAACATTTGATAAGCCTTACAAGCATCACTTGGTCGTCCTTTTTCCACTAATGGATCAACAATAATTGTCTTTTTTTTATCAATCGCATCCACCACTAAATTAACTTCTTCCCAATGTTTCCCCGTAGTCCTAAAAAACAATACTCCATAATCTTGTATTTTTTTATTCTTTATTTTTATTTCTTCCGTTTCTGTTTCAAAACTAACATCGTTATAAGAAATCAAATCCAAAACTATCTCCATTTTTTCTGCTGCTTTCCTCAACAACACCAAATGTCGACTTATTTTCCCTCCATAAAAAACTCCTATTTTAACCATCTTTGATTTTAACTTAAATTTATAATAATTGGCCATCCCGCTACTGCGAGATAATTCCTTAATCTAATTTTAATAATTAATTTAATTAATAACATATTATTTTTTTGCACTAATCAAAAATCCATCTAAATCCTTCCTTCCTAAAAGAAATTTTGTTCTCAATTTATGTCTATCAGCCACATTTACCGCTGTTGCTATCTTTTTATCTTTAAGCCAAAAAGTTATTCCTATCACTGGCCTATCCTTTTTTTTACCTAAAGCTGAGCGGTAATGTCGATAATACAAAATTTTATCTTCTCTTAATAAACCCAAATCTTGAGCCAATCTTTTATCAATTGAACTTCTAAATGCTCCAGTATCTACCTTAGTTTTTACTTCAGCTACATTTTTTTTACCTTTACCTAACTTTATTTTTATATTTTCCAAAGGTCCCAATGTTTTCATTTTTTCTTTATCTTCAACTTTATCAAAAAAACTTTCACCAAATAAATACTTTGCCAATGTAATTGCATGATCCACACTTTTTACCTCAACTTCATTTATTTTTTCTATCCGCGATTTCAACCCTGCCTTATTACATACTTGTATTGAAAGCCCAGGTCTGGCATTCACCTCCAACACTTCTGGACCTTTTTCTTTATCCAACACCACATCAACTCCCATAAATCCTAAAGTTGGTATCGCTTTTTGACAATTTATTGCTATCTCCAATATTTCTCTCCAAAAAGGAATCTTAATTCCATTGACTTTTCTATTTTTTTTCTTTCCATAATCATAAATCCTTAAAATTGAATCTCCACCTCCTTCCACTCCAAAAGTAGTTATCCCTGTCGCTAAATCAATTCCCAAACCTATTGCTCCTTGATGTAAGTTTGATTTACCCCCTGATTTTTCCGTTGGAATCCTAAGCATCGCCATCACCGGCACTCGATTATAAACCACCACTCTAATATCTGGTGTTCCAAACTTTGTCAAAGCCAAAAACAAAGGATGAATTTTTATTCTTTCTTCCACTAACACTTTATCCGGCATCATATGTAAACTATATTTTCCTGCTAAAATTTCCTGGCAATGTAAAATCAAATCACTATTACTGATAATCTCTCCATTCATTTTTTGCCATTCCCCCGCCCATTTTCCCCTTCTTCGAATAATTAATATTCCCTCTCCACCATAACCTGATTCTGGTTTTATTACAAAATTACCTTCTAAATCATTCCACTTAAATTTTCCTAAATTATCTCCAGTTTTAAATCTTTTTATTAACCTTGGTACCATCACCCCATTTTCCGTCAATATTTTTTTAGTCTTAAATTTACTATCAGCAATTGCCTTACCACTAGCCGTATTTTTTCTCAAATACACTTTATTTCTCTCATTTTTAGTTAAAAATTGTCGGTATTTTTTTAAATTAAACATATTTATTTTTAATTATTTACTACCTAAACGAAAAAACTCTATTTCTTTTTTTCTCTTATTGCACCCTTAAATCTCTTTATTTCCGACAATCTAATCCCTGTGTAATTCCCCACCAACAAATTTATCACTAATACCAAAATTACCACTATTTCTGGATATTTTAAAACAATTCCTTGAAGCCAATTAAAATTCATCATAATTGCTCCAGTTATAGCCAAAATTATTGTTCCTACTGTTAGTTTTTTAGCCTCATTTTTACTTTTAACCAATTGTGTTCTAGTAAATTCTTCTGTCAAAAGAATCATAAATAGTATTGGGAAAATCGAAATTTGTCTAATATCGATTAATTTTATAAAGGAAGAAGCTATCATTAATAAAAAAGTTCCTAAAGAAATAAATAACAAACTAATAGCTCTAGCTGGCCAAAAATGTATTTTTAACTTTCTTAAAACCAAACTACTCAATACCGATATAAGTAAAATCATGGCAAACAATACCAATCCTCCAAAAATACCAGTGGCAATAAAGGCAATTGCTATCATTGTCGGCATAAAAATTCCATATCCAGATAAACCTCCCATATAATGCAATACCGATATCAAAGTTGCTATCAAAGGCAATAATAATAGTAATACTATAGTGTTACTCGCTACTCCTCTACTCATTGCCCAACTAATCAAAACTTTCAAACTATTAAACCCATTCCATTTTTCCACCTTAGAATCAGCTATTTCTATTTTATTTTCAACTAAATTACTTTTGACTTCCTCTATTGTAGGAATTACGGTTGGTATGACTGTTGCTGTTATTGTTGCCTCTTTAGTCGGAGTCACTCTAACAGCAGCCTCAACTGACTTTACACTAAATAACGAACATATTAGTAATAATAATGGGATAATTCTTTTCATATCTTTATTTTACTTTATTACTTTATAAACTTTATAAACTTATTAACTTTGAACCCATAAAGTGCCGTATTATAGCACTATTTTATTAATATATATCATTCTCTAATTACAATCATTTTATCCTCTCATTTAAGGTATAATTTGACTAATGAATCAGTTATTAGCTCAAGTCAACATTGGTGAAGTTTCTCTCGGCGAAGGCGCTGGCACTCTCAGCACTAAATATAACAGCATTTCTCCTCTCGTCTCCTCTCTTCTCAAAAATTCTTTTGTCATTGCTGGCATAATTCTTCTTTTTCTTTTAATTTTTGGGGGTATTATGTTTATTGCTAGTGCAGGCAGTGGAGATACCAAAAAATCTGGACAAGCCAAATCCGCTATCACTAGCGCCCTAATTGGTTTTGCCATTATTATTTGTGCCTATTTTATCATTCAAATTATTACTGTTCTTACTGGTGTGCATATTTTAGATTCTACGCTACAATAAACTTATGTTAGGAATATTTGGAACCATTGAAAATCCCACTACTTATACTTCTAATAACGGCTCCGGGCTTTTCACTCTCTTAAGTAATATTTTAAAACTAGCAGGTGTTATTGCTGGATTATTTTTTATTGTTCAAATTATCCTCGCCGGCTATGGTTATATTTCCGCCAACGGTGATCCAAAAAAAACCGAAGCTGCTTGGGCTAAAATTTATCAAAGCATTATTGGTTTACTTATTGTCGCTAGTGCCTTTGTTTTAGCTTCAGTTATTGGTAAACTAGTTGGTATTGATAATATATTAACTCCCACTATCTATGGACCCAACTAATAAATTATTAGCCGATGTTACTTACCAAACCCTTGAAGGTCCAGGTATTGTTCCTGATACTAATCCTGCCTCTCAAGTAGAAACCATTATTAGTACCGTTTTTGGCATCTTGACCATAGTTGCTGTTATTTATTTCATTTTTCAAATAATTTTTGCTGGTTATGGATTTCTTTCTTCCCAAGGTAATGAGGAAAAAATTAAAACAGCTAGAGATAGACTAACTAATGGTATTTTAGGACTCACCATTGTAGTCGTTGCTTTTGGTGTTGGTGTTTTTCTAGCCAATCTTCTCGGTCTTGGAGATATTTTTAATCTCAGTAATTTTATTGGTTCATCCACTCCATGAATCTAATCAAACCTATTTACGCCGAAATCACTAATCCTGCCATCAAAAATTCCGCTGAAATAGTTTCTAATCCCAATAATTATGTCAATAATGTTATTCAAGCTATTATTACTATTTTTTTCATTGTTGCTGTTGTTTATTTTATTTGGCACTTTGTTATGGCTGCTTACCATATGATTTCTTCAAATGGTGACCCTAAAAAATGGGAAGAAGCTCAAAAAGCCATCCTTTATTCACTAGTTGGTGTCGTTTTAGTCTTTTCAATTTTTGCTATTCTCAAATTTGTCGGCACAGTTACTGGCATCCAAGGATTACAAAACCTTAAATTAACTTGGCCATCACTTTAATTTTATTTAAATTACTGTTATCATCAATTAATCATTAATTAAAAAAAACATGCTTAACAACATAAAACATAAAATCCAACTATCAGCTCTAGTCGCTCCCGTATATGCTGCTGATACTTTAAAAATTACTACTGAAAATGGTAGCTTCCAAAATCTTGAGAATTTAACTGCTGGTGGCATAATTTCCGGTGCTATTAGCCTAGTTCTTATTGTCGTCGCCTTAGTTTTCTTCTTTATCTTAGTTTTTGGAGGTCTTAGATGGGTTACCTCTGGTGGAGATGAAAAAAAAGTTGGTGAAGCTCGTTCCCAAATTACCAACGCCCTTATCGGCTTAGCTATCGTCTTCGCTGCCTGGGCTATTATGAAGCTTATTGGTACCGTTTTCGGTATTGATATTCTTGGAAATCTTTCTATTCCATCATTCCAATAATTTCTTTACAATTTAAACCCTCCAACACTCTTGGAGGGTTTTTTTATTGTATAATCTACTTATGCTAAATCCGCTCAATATTTTTATTCCTAAATCCGTTCTTGCTCAAACCGATTGGAATGGAAATTGTGTTGGTACTGGTGAATTTTCTGATGTTGCTACCATCAAAGGTTTTGAATGTCTTTTTGCCAATATTCTCCAAATTATTACCACTATCGCTGGATTAGCTTTCTTTGCTATGTTTATTATTGGGGGTTTTAAATATCTTACTTCTGGTGGTGACCCAAAAAAAACCGAAGCCGCCTCATCCACCCTCACCATGTCTATTATTGGTTTAGTTGGTGTCATTATTTCTTGGTTAATTCTCTTATTTATTAAAAATTTTACTGGCGTCGATGTTACTCAATTCAAAGTTGGAAATTAATCAAATGAAACGCTTTTTTTTAGTTTTTTCTCTTTTTTGTCTTTTCTTTTCATTCTCTGGTCATTTTATTATTATCACTGCCCAAACCCCCACTCCCACCTCAACCACCACCAATGAACCCAGTCCAATAGAAAAAGCCTGGAATGATTTTTGGAATTGGGTTTCTGGTATTTTCGTCAAAACTGATTATGAAATAGATACCAGTCGAACTTCAGAAGAAGTCCGATCTGATATGAATGACTATGGCGATACTAATGACCCAAATTACAAAAATAAACATTCATCTTCAGGCACTCGTCTCACCGGTTCTCAAAGTCAAACTTGTCTCAAAGGTAATATCATTAAAAAAGTTACTTTAGATACACCTGATTACCCTAATACTGATCTATCCCAAATTTGTCTAAATGATAGTAATTGTTTTATTAAAAACAAAGATGCCACTTCTGATGAACTTAAGGATTTAGACCTAACTGATTGTCAAACCGTCTCTATTAAAGATTTAGCTCATTATTTTGTTCAACTTCAAAAACAATTTTACTGTTCCAATGATCAAAATAAGTTAATTGACACTGATCAAAATATTATTGATCTAGTCGAGAAAAATTATTCTGACTCTATCCCTGAAAATAAATTAAATTGTTACCAAAAAATCTATGATGATTTTTATCTTGTCCCCAAAGACACCACTGATAAGGAGGAGGAAAATAGTAAAAAAATAATCAAAACCCCAATTCCCAATAAAGATCAAGATTCCAATAAATCTAGTAAAGATCTTCAAAACCAACTAGATCAAAATTTTTCCCCCGAAGGTCAAAATGGTGGGCTCAATGGCCTTCGACCTAATTCTTGGCAATAACCAATACTTTTTACAAATAAGAAAAAATCATCTAAAATAATTTATCCATATTTTGTTAAACTTAAATATAAATGAGATCAAAAATTAAATCTTTTCTTCACTATCTCAACCGCCGCGATCTTTCTATTCTTCCTAAATTAAATAATAAACACTTAAAATTAACTCTCATTGTGGTAATTTCCGTTTTAACTATTTTTATTACCAAAAATATATTAGCCACCGAAGCTATTCCTTCAGAAGCCGTTGATGGTTTTAAACAAAAACAAAGTGCTATGGAAGAAGGCAATAACCAAGAATCATGGATGAAAGAATCCGCCGGCAGTAATGCTATGGTCGGAATCAATGTCCTAGCTGGTACTGTTCCAGACGATGTTCTTGAAGGTAAAAAAAATACCAGTTGGACTCCTGGCGGTTTAATCGGCTTCACCAATAAAAGTATTGCCATGTTATATAAAGTTCCCATTTCTGGAGTTGAATATATAGCCTATATCAAAAATAATTTATTAGGTAAACCAGCTTATGCAGAAAGTGGATTTGAAGGTCTTAAACCAATTATGGAACTTTGGAAAGGGTTTAGAAACACTACTTATGTTCTTTTTTCACTAGTTTTTGTCATTATGGGTATTATGATTATGCTTCGTATAAAAATTAGCCCCCAAGCTGTTATTAATATTCAAAATTCTATTCCCAAAATTATTACTTCGCTAATTCTAGTCACATTTTCCTACGCTATCGTCGGACTTCTAGTTGATTTTAGTTACGTCATTACTGGTCTCGGTATTTCCATAATCAAAAACTCTACCCCTAATATCCCCGATTTCTATACAGGAAACATTGACACTAGTTCTACTTTAGAGTTAGCCACTAATCCATACATGTTTGGTAAACTTTTCGAAATTAGCAACATCGGTGGGTCACCATGGATTTTAACTACAGGGCTTGTCAATGATATTATTTTAAATGCCAGCGGTGCAGGAAATATTGTTGGATGGATAATTGGCGCTCTTGCATACATCATAGTCTTTTTAGTTTTATTAATCTTCATTTTTGTTAATATGGTCAAATTCGCCTTTGGAATTGCTAAATGTTATGTTGTTATCATCCTCAAAACTATTATTGCTCCTCTAGAAATTGCCCTTGGAGCTATACCTGGTATTAAGATGGGTTTTGGTAAGTGGTTTATAGATATTTTTGCCAATTTTATGGTCTTCCCTATCAGTCTCATAATATTAACCCTAATTAAAAAAATAATGGACACTTTATGGAATTCTACCTATATGTGGGCACCTTCAATGATTAGTAGTATTTCTGATAATGGTCATTTTATTGCTACTCTTTTCGGCCTAGGAGGTCTCCTTCTACTTGCCAAACTTCCAAAATTAATTCCTGAGTTTATCTTCCAAATTAAACCTTCACCGTTTGGTCAAGCCATTGGTGAAGCTGTCGGTACAATTCCAGGGTTAAGATCAGCCAAAGCTGCTGGACAAACCGCTAGAAGTCTTGCTGTTGAAAATGTGATGACAAGTAGAAGTAGTAAATCAGACGTTAGATATAAAGAAAAACAAGCTGGACTACCAGAAGCAGGTGATGGTAAAGAAGGTACTGAAGATGAGGCTCCAACTAACGAAGAGTAATAAGAATCATAAAATTATTATCTTTTCTTTCCCTTTAGTACCGACATTACTATTTCATGTCTTCTAAGTCTTCCCAAATTTTTATTTAAATTAAGACGAGTTTCAATCCATTTCCACTGTTTATCTGTTACAAATGCATTTCCATCACCACTACCATCTTCATTGGTATATTTATAATTTAAAATTAAACTCTTAAATGCTTTAAAATCTTGATATGTCCAAGTCGAATCTGGACTAAATAAAAGCATCTGTATTTTACCAGCCAACCAATTAGTCTTAACTACCCCATTATTACCAACTTCACCATCAACTTTATTAAAATGATCAATCACCGATTGTAAATATTGTTGCTTTAAAACATCCCTAGGTAATGGTGTTTCCGAATCTAAAATATCAGATCTAGCTTGCCACAATTTTTTCATAAAAATAGAAGACCACCAAGGAGCCCAAAGTTGTTTACCATTCAATTTCTCAAATCTAATTTGAGAATTACTATTTAAACCCTTCATATCCACCCCTCTGAAAGGAATATGCATATTCTCCAGTTCTTTCAAAAAAATATTATTACCCATATAAATAGCTTGATCTGGACTTGCATGAACCTTTCCACCATTGAACCCTTCATGAACAGAAAATTGTCTCACAAAACCAGCTGATAAATGAGATACTCCATTTATGCTTATTTTAGGACCCACCAATTTAGATTTCTTTCCCCTTATTCCATCCAAAGTACGACATAAACCTGAATTTACAACTTCAGCCACTTCATCTCCATTTATAAAATCCCAATTAACTACAGAATCTTCTCCTGTCGCATGATACATAAACTCCATCATTTGAACTGATTTTTCAGCTTTATATCTCAAAAGCCCGAGTTCACCTTCAGTCAATTGATGATTAATATCACCACTATTTCTAATAAATTCTTTTGCCATCAACTCCCAAATCGATGAAATCATATATTCCCTACATATTTCTGCCCTAGGAATGCTTCCACATTTATCCAAAAAATAATTACGGTTTAAACCCTCATATTTAGTACCTTTAAGTGCCTCACTTAAAGATACCATCTTAAAGAAATCATTCCCATTTGGATAATATGTTTTTAACAACTCCCCCACCTTTCCATAAAAATTTTTCTCTCTCTTATTCCAAACCAAATTCAACATCGTCTCATAACCAAAATTAAACATTTCCTGCAAATTCCAAGCTTCAGCCGTCTTTAAACCATCTATCCCATTATTAAAAAACATTTTTATAACCTCTGGTGATAAATCAAAACCTTCCTTTGTTAATCCTTCAACAACTCTAATCACTCCTTCACCATTTTTACCAACAAAACCACTATTTTTATCCATTGCATCACCAATCGCTTTTAATGAAAGTCTAGCTCTTAAAATTTCTTTAATTTTATCCGGAACCTTATTTGCAAAAGGGTTATCTTTCAAATAAAATAATGGATAAGTTACCTGACTTAAAGCCAATTCCCTTTTAATATCCTCTGTATTATAATTTTCAATCACATTTAACCTTTCTTCAATATATCCCATTTGTTCTTGTTCACTTCCATTAAAATTAAACTCCTCATGTTGGAAAACTGTTCCATCAGCTGTACTACTACCTCTCTTATTTCCTTTTTTTGGTTCAAAAGCCTTACTTATTTTTTCTGCTGCCTTGCTCATCTTTTCCGCTGCCTGTACCATCGGTCCTAAAACCGCTAACCCATCAGCCCCATCAATTGATCTATCTTTAACATTCGACTCCCCATATAAAAAACCAATTTCAGTATTAATATAAGCATTAGCCGCAAACCACTCATCTCTAAAACCATTCACTCGAGCTTCATTCCTCATAGTTATCAATGTGTCATAATACGGTTCCATTTCACTCGCAGCCATTACCCTTTGCTTAGGAATAGAAAAATCAAAATCATCCCTAATATCACTAATTTCTCTATAAATTTCTCTTATTTTAGGGTTGGTTATTGTCACCTCCAATATTCCATTCTCTAAATCTAATTTAGAATGACCACCATTATCATATTTAGCTCCCTCTGGCATAATTTCTCTCAACCCACCTATATTTAAACTTGTTTGCAACTCCTGATCACCATTTATAGCTAAAGAACTTCCTTTCTTTAAAATATCAAAAGTACTATTTATAACTGTTTGATCATAATTATCAGCACAACTCCTATCAATCAAATCTTTATATGAACCAATCACTCCATCACTTGCTAATCCAACTACTTCATCCAAAACATCCGTCCTTCTTTGTTCTGTTTCAAAATTTTCTCTCTTAAAAAGACCAGTTTCTGTAATTTTATTAGAAACATTCAAAATCTTCTGCTCAACCACCTTTTCCACCTCACCTACTGTAAAATTCCTTTCCATTCCACTGATTGGTTGAAATTCACTCATAACCTATGATACCAATTTTATCTTTTCAATTCTATATTCATTCTTTCCTTCCCCTCCCACTACTTTTATCTTATCTCCTGGTAAAACTTTATTTTCAATAATTGCCTTACCTATCAAATCTCCCAAAATTAAATCTACAATTCTTCTCATAGGCCTTGCCCCAAATTCTATATTAAATCCATCCTTAGCTATTTTCCCCGCCACATTATCATCAAAACTAATATTAATATTTTTTTCAAGCAAATTGCTCCGTAAATCCCTCAACATCAATACCGCAATCGATACCAAATCTTTACCCTCCAATGGTTCAAATACCACCACTCCGTCAAATCTATTTAAAAATTCTGGTGAAAATATCCCTTGACTCTGAACAAAGTCAACCACCCTCTTTTGCAATTCTTCCCCTTTTATCCCTTTCATTACTTGCTCTCTAATAAATTTTGCCCCTGCATTTGATGTTGCTACTACAAACAAATGTCGACAAATTACTTT
Organism: Candidatus Shapirobacteria bacterium; assembly: GCA_028710865.1. Next base: position 55,639 of record JAQTUF010000004.1, on the reverse strand, counting down.
ATTCCCTTTAGCATCATTAATATAACCTTCATCAAGCATCGTTAAAAACAAATTATAAATCTCTGGTGGTGCCTTCTCAATTTCATCCAATAATAATAAACTTGCCGGCCGATTTTTTATCTCCGTTGTCATTATTCCAGGTTGATTTTTATCCACCGATCCTACTAATCTCATCAATCCCTCTTCACCTACATATTCTGCCATATCAAATCTCAATATACTTTTTCTTGAAGCGTAATATACATCTGCTAATACCTTAGCTGTTTGGGTTTTTCCTACCCCTGTCGGTCCCAAAAATAAAAATGAACCCACTGGCCTATTTTCATTTTTAGCTGCCGCTATCCGACTTCTTAAGCTTTTTGCAATCCATTCTATTGCTATATTTTGACCAATCAATTCTTTGCTTATAATTTTTTCCAAATTTCCCAATTTTTCTTTCTCTCCTTCTGTTAATCTATTTATCGATATTCCTGTCTTTTCTGACAAAGTCTTATTTACCTCATCAGCCGTCACTAAAGTCCCATCACTAGTTTTATTAATCGCTACTTGATCCATCAATTCTAAAGCCTTTTCTGGGAAAGGAGTTTCTGTTATATATTTATCACTCCCTTCTAATATTTGCTTCATCGCCTGAACCGAAAATTTTATTTTCATCTTTGATTCCACTTCATTAACTGCCTGCATTAAAATCAACATCGCTTCATCCTTATTAGGTGGTAATATCTCAATTACTTCAAAAGTTTTTAAAATTCGACTATCATTTGCTAAAAATCTCTCATATTCTACCCTTCCAGTCAAAGCTATCATTCCTAATCTTCCTCTTTCCAAAGCCTTAGTCACCACATCAGCGTAATCATTACCTTCAAAATCAGCGTTAGTAATCCTAAATAAATCTTTTATCACTAATAAAATATTCCCAGCTGCTTTGGCCTCTTCCATTAAATCTGCCAATATCTTTTTCTTAAAATCCTTATCTCCAGCTCCAGCCATTGCCATTTGATAATCCAATAACACCAATTTTTTATAAGCCAATTTTCTCCCTAATTTTCCTGTGATTGCTCTCTCTGCAAATTCATAAACTACTGTCATTTTTCCTACTCCCGGATCACCTACAAGTAAAATATTTTTTCCTCCATTAATAACCTGTTCCATCCTCTTAACAATAGGATCCCTCCCTATTAAATGGTGGGAAAAGCTTTGTTTAACCCCCAAATCCTCACTATATTTATCCAAATTAGGTGTATAACCAAAAAGTAACCCCCACCCAATTCCTGGTCTACCCAAACTCCATCTCTGTTGTTCATTTAAACCCCAAAACAACTGTCTCTTATCCCACCATTTTGCTGCCAAAATTACATCATCTTTAGTCATTTCCAATTTTTGGAAAGCTGCCTCCACAGAATCATTTTTTGATAAAAACCAACTCATTATTTTTTCAAAACTACTACTATCAAAATCCTTAAATGATTCAGGAGTAATTGTTATTGACATTATAATTTCATCTATTTTTTTCTCCATTCTTCCTCTAACAAAATTTCCAGGTTCGCTAGTAAAAATTATTTTTGCAGCCTGACTAGGATTACTTTTAATTCTTTTCTCTATATTTTTTAAAATATTTATTGATCTTTTCTGATCTCTCTCATAATAACCCCAACCTAAAAATGGCACTACCAACCATACTATAAAAAAAGGAACTGAAACTATCAAATATAATATTCCTATTATTAAGCAAAAAATTATCAATACTGATCTAACTATTGCTCCTATTACTATTGAAATTGCATTAAAAGACAAATCTTCAAAAAACTTTTTAATATCAAAACCTACACCCCCACCAACCGTTAATCTCTTCCATGGAGCCAATAAAGTTTTTAATAATATTCCAAATGAAAAAAAATGAAATAATCTTTTTAAATTAAACCAAACTCGTTTCCAATACCATCTCCATCCAATCGTATATTGCCAAATAATAAACTTCATACTTCGATGATAACATTTCTCTAATCCCAAATTAAATTAAAAAATTTAACTTATCAATTTTTCAAACTCTTCTTCACCCAAACTTTCTTTTTCCATTAATACTTTCGCTAATTTATCCAATTTTTTTCTATCTTTAGTCAATACTTTTTTAGCTTCACTAAATGCTTCATCAACTAGTTTTTTAATTTCCTCATCCACCTTTGACATCATTCGATCCGAAATTTTTGATGGTTCTATATAAGCCTTACCAAAATCATTAATATCAATCTGTGGTCCTAGGTTTATTGGGCCCAAATCACTCATTCCCCATTCGATCACCATACTCCTAGCTATATTAGTCACATGAGAAATATCCGATGCTGCTCCAGTTGTAATATCCTTAAAAACAATTTCTTCAGCCGCTCTTCCACCCATCGCCATCGCCATCTGTTTTATCAATTTTCCCTTTGTTTGATGAATTATATCTTTCTTAGGTGGAATCAATGTAAATCCCAATGCCATTCCCCGTGAAACAATCGAAATCTTAGAAACTGGATCCAATCCTTCCATAAAATTTACAATAGCATGTCCAGCTTCATGATAAGCTGTCATTAATTTATCATCATCAGTTTGAGTTCTTCTTTTTTCTGACCCTAATTTCACTTTTAGAGATGCCTCATCAATATCTTCCATACTAATCTTAATCTGATTCATTCTTGCTGCCGCAATTGCTGCTTCATTTAACATATTTTCCAAATCAGCTCCCGAAAAACCCACTGTCCCCCTAGCTACTGTTTCCCAATTAACCTTATCTTCAAATGGTTTCCCTCTAGCATGTATTGCCAAAATTTCTTTTCTAGCCTCAAGATCAGGATATTCCAATACTACTCGTCTATCAAACCGACCTGGTCGAAGCAAAGCTGGATCAAGTAAGTCTCCTCTATTAGTTGCCGCCAATACCACCACTGCTGTATTAGCTTCAAATCCATCCATTTCTACTAAGATTTGATTTAAAGTTTGTTCCCTCTCTCCATGTCCTCCATCCATTCCTCCTCTCATTCGTCCAATTGCATCAATTTCATCAATAAAAATAATTGCCTTACCAGCTTTCTTTGCTGTTCCAAATAAATCTCTTACCCTAGAGGCTCCCACTCCTACCAACATTTCCATAAATTCTGAACCAGCCATACTATAAAATGGTACATTTGCCTCTCCTGCCACTGCCTTAGCCAACAATGTTTTACCTACCCCACTTGGTCCCACTAACAATACTCCTTTTGGCGCTCTAGCTCCCATTTTATGATATTTTTCCGGATGCTTCAAAAAATCTACTACCTCCATCAAATCATCTTTAGCTTCTTTTACTCCAGCTACATCTTTAAAAGTCATGTTTTGTTTTCCCTTTATAAAAAGTTTAGCCGTTGATTTTCCAAAACCAAACATACCTCCACCATTTGCCCCAGATTGCTTTCTTAAAAACCATAAAATCAACAAAATTGGTAAACCTACTGTCAATACCAAAGTCACTATTTCACCCAACATTTTCCACCCCTGTTTATTATCCACTTTCAAATTAATTTGTCCCAAATCTACTCCTTCCTTTTGTAAAATTTCAGTCAAAGATATTGAAGTTTCTTTGGAAGACACTAAAGTTTTATCTTCATTTTTTAATTTAGCCAAAATTTCATTATCAGTTACTGTGATTTCTGAAATATCATTCTTTTTAGCCGATTCGATTATTTGTGAAATCGGTACCTGTAGTACGTTGTCTGATACTAATAATTGTCTTACTGTTGATATTATCCAAAAAAACAAAATTACATAAATGATTGTTCTAATTACTTGTTTCGGACCTATTTCAATTTTTTTAATTTTCACTCCTGGTGGTAAATTCTTCAAAAAATCATTATTCAAATTAGTCTTTTTTTGATTCTGTTTCCCTATATCTTTTTTAGGAATACTCTCATCTCTCTTCTTATTTATTTTATCCATTAGTTTTTTAAAACTATTAAATAATCCTTCACTTTTTTTCATCCTAACATTATACCATTCAACCCAACAACAATTATTAATTATTTTTACTATAAAATAGTACTTTTTTACTTGTTTTTTTAAACAAATTTTATTTCCGCATTTTCCCCGTTTTTATACCGCAGTTAATTCTATTAACAAATCTTTATTATCATTTCCCGCTGCATCTACCCAAAAATCATGATTACAATTTTCACATTTATAATAAATTCTAAATTGATCATTTCGATATTCACTTCTAATTGGTCTCATTAATCCTCGACAATGGCTTAATCTATCCCCTGGTATTTCCTCATCAACATGTTTCCCCCACAAACATTTCGGACAATGATCCGTCGTCCCATTTCCAATCACTTTCTCACCACACACTTCACAAATAAAATCTTCCACCACTTTTTTCATATAACCAAATTTACCATAAAAATATTTTTATCTCATTTCTCCAACTCCACCCCCATTTTTATATCTTTATCTAGTTTTTGATTAAACAAAAGTTTTCCTCCCACTAAACTAGCTGATGGTTGTACTTGCATTGGTTGCCAATTATCTGGAAAAGATACCAAATTTACCAATCCAGTTTCTCCCGACCCTGGTTGTTTTTGAATATAATTTATATACGAAAATTTAGTTTTAGCTCCCAAATCAAGATTGCTAGTATATCTAACCTCTACAATTCTCTTTTTAGTCACTGGCACCGTCATCAAAAAACCAATTTCTTTTTTACCATCAACTTCTCTAATTCTTAAATCACTCCCTTTATAAATTTTCTTTATCGTTGTATCTAGACCATCCATTACTGTCACTTGGGATAAATTAATATCTTTTGGTAAATAAATTCTCACATAATTTTTATAATCTCCACCAGGCCAATTTGTATTTTTAGCCGTATTTTCATAAGAAATCTTAAGTATTCTTGATAACGATCCATTAGATATATCCACTGCTTGCTCTATATTTCTATATAAAAAATAATTAGCTTTATTCACTCCCAAATTAGATTCCACCACATATAAATAATCCATCACACAATTTTCTGTCCCACATATACCTTTATAGATCTCTCCACTCCAACCTAAATCAGTCATTTTTTTAGCTGATTCTTGATTATTTAAGGCTATTTGAACCTCATTTTTTTCCAACAAATCTATCAGATTACCCATCATTTCTATTTTTTTAGTCATCGCTAAATTTTTTATCTCTTCAAACATCTGTTTTCCTAAACCTCCTAAAAAACTAGCCTTTTGGTTGGAACCTGGAAAAAATTTCTTTTCAGCATAAAACTCCGCTTGTTCATATAAATTATCTTTATTAATCTTTTCATCAAAATCAGGCACATATACTTCCCCAATTACTCCCAAAATTGATTTAGCTGACGCCAAATCAATCCCAATTACCCCATCAACCTGATTTCCAGTTTCCTTTTTAAAAAACCATTGTATATCAGTCGATGTTTCTACAAAATCCGCCTTCCAATTTGCATCTCTCATATACCAATTTGCTTCTCCTAAATAATTTTTTATTTCAACTGGTGGTTCTACATGACCCTGTAATTGACCATCAGCCTCATATATATCCTTTATTTCCAAATCTACCAATTTTCCTTTTTGAAAACTTAATATTCCATAACTACCAATAAAACCACCAGTCGCCCTTAATTCTGATTCATTTTGAAATAAAACTAAATATTTTCTTGTCTTATCATCCAATCCTAAAAATTCTGGTAATATATCAATTGCTTCAATCCCAAACCCAATCTGTTTTTTAATACTTACCAAATCTTCTGTTTGTTTTTGAACCTCCATTTTCCATTTACTTGGCAACCAACTTAGATCTCCTGTCAGCCTAGCTTGTAAAACTCCCAATCTATCATTCAAATCCATAAGGTTATTTTTTATTGATTTCAAATCTACCTCCCAATCAATCTCTTTACCTTCAAATATTCCACCCATTACCAAATCAGCTGATTTTACTAAATCAATCGACCTTTTTTCAACTTCCAACAAATCACCCATCACTTTTAAGGAATTCTGATAATTTCTAAACCAATTCAAACCATTTAATCCCCAATCATTTATTTTTTCATCCATCACCATTACTTTATTCAAATCACTATTAACCATTTCACTTGCCTTGGCATACTTTTTTGTCTTTATTAGTTCTGGTATATTCTTAATATTTTTAATTGTTAAATAAGTGCTCAATCCCCAATCTATTGGTATTATTAAAAATAATAATAACCCTAAAAATAATAATCCCAACCAAAACCAATTATTTCTTTTTTTAACCTTTCCCCCACTAAGACTCTCATCTTTTTCAACAGAATATTTATCCACTTGATGGACAGGTGTTGAATCAACCAAAATAGGAGAATTTTGATCTAAAAATATTTTTTTATCTTCTTTCTTTTTGTTCACTTCAAATTTAGGTATTTCCCAAAAATCTTCACTTTCTTCTTCAATTGTCTCTTCTTCAACTATCTCCTCTTTTTTTATCTCTTTTATCTCTTCTTTTTCATTTTCCACCACTACTTCCATTTTTAGATGGTTTATTTCTTCCACTTTTGGACCAAAATTTTGATTTTCTTTCTTTTTTTTTCTATTTTCATCATCCATTTTTGAAAAAAAATATTGCAACGTTTCTTCTACCCCATCTTCAAAATTAATTTTTGGCGACCATCTTAATTTTTTCTCTGACTCTTCTGCCCTATTCCCTTCATCTTTAAATACTTCTATTTCTTTTTGAAATACCTTCAATTTAGTCATCTTTGCCTTATCAATTAAAATTCTCGCCAAATCTTCAGAATTAATTTTTTTACCCAATATCAAAAAATTTTCTTTTTCAGTATTAGATAAAAAACTCGCTCTTAAAATCGCATCCACTAAATCTGATCCTTCCAATAAGTTTAATTTTTGTTCGGATAATGGTATTTCTAAGTTTTTATTTTTTACCGCCAATCTCAAGATATCCGTCAACCAATTGCCACCCCGCAACTGCGGGGCCATCCCTGCCCCATAAACACCAAAAGCTTCTATTAACCTCCAATTAAAATCTAAACTAACCAAATCAAATTTTAATTTCTCCGCCAATTCTTCATCATCAATAGTCACAAAACTTATTTTTTCCCCTTTTATTTTATTTTCTTTCCAAATTGATAAATCTCCTTCAAAATCAAAAATATAATTAAAATTTCCTTCCACCTCACTTATATCTGACATCCAAGAAAAATTATTTAAATTTCCCAAATCGCTTACAAAATTCCCAACTCCTATCACACTAATATCCTTATTTACCAATTCTTCGGCCAATTTTGCCGCTACAAAATTATCTATCCCAATTATTAAAGCTGATGGCAAAAGCGAATTCATATCTCAATTTTAAACTAAATTTAAAGCTTTTATTTTAAATAATAGTCTCTGCGGTATTAATTCGGTTATTTTGCGGAGAATTTCTCTTTAATAAGTTCTTACTCTATCAAAGTATTATCTTGAAACGTGAAAAATTGTCATAACGATAATAGGTAAAAATATTATTATTTCTTTTAAGAATTTCTAAAAACAAAGGTTGTTTTGTTTATTTTAAAGGGGGATTTGTACTAAAAAGACAATGTTGAATTATTAAAAAATGTTCTGACCAGCTTCCATTGACCTAAAAATATCCAAGCATTTTTGTACTTATTTTAAATAGAAAAATATATCAAAAGTCAAATAAATATAAAGTAAAATTTCGAAATCATAATTTTTTGACGAACTTCAGCCTGAGCGACCAGACTGACTGAGACAAAAAATTCGTGATGAGAAATTTAATATAAATTACTTCCTAATCAAAACCAAAATCATCAATCCACTTGCCACTGCTTCCGTTATCACTGTTACCCAAGCCGCTCCTGCTATTCCAAACTTTGGAATAGCTATCAAATTTCCTACTATGTTTACTACTAAAGAAACTAATCCTATTATTAATATCTGTTTCTGTCCACCTTTAGCAATTACTGTAAAACCAACCAAATGACTAATATAGGCAAACACCATCGCTACCAATAAAATCCGTAAAATTAAAACCGATTCTCCAAATTCATTTCCCGCCAACACTCGAATTATCCATGGAGACAATAAATAAACAGTAGGAGTTACTACCACTATTCCCAAAATCATCAATCCAGTTGATTTCCAAAACAAACTTTTTTTATCTGTCTCTTTTGTCGACATCATTGGGAAAATACTATTTACAAAAAAATAAGCCGGTTGAATTAAATTGCCATAAATTTTATAAGCCAAACCATAAAATGCTAGTTTTTCTGCTCCCATAAATTGTTTAATAAAAATTGAATCAACTGCTCGATCATATCCAGAAAACAAAATCATATATATTCCCATCGGCCAAGCTTCTTTTATAAAAGATTTAAAAAAATCTTTATTCCATTTTTTAAATTTAATTTTCCCAATTATTTTTTTAACCAAATTCCACCCTAATCCTAAACTTAAAATTCTTGCTCCTAAATAAACTCCAAATACCCAAATCAAATTTATTGCTCCCGGCCAAACTAAAAGCATAACTACAAAAATTAATGGAAATAAAATATCCATCCATACCTTTAAATCCATTCTCATTTCTGTTTGAAAAATTATTTCCAAACTCCCAGCTATGGCTGTAAAACTAATCATTGACAAAGCAATCAAAGCTTCCCATCTCATTGTTGCCAAACCAGGCCAAAAAATTATCAACATTAAGCCACCTAAAAAAGCCAATAGGGAAGCCACTAATCTAAACCAAGCTACTTGTATATAAATATTAATTCTTTCACCCTCTTGTTTTTTAGACGCTTCTCTTACCCCAATCACCTTTGTTCCAAAATCTGCCAACGAATCAAATAACAAAAAAATTGAAGTAATCAACATATAGTTTCCATAAACACTCACTCCTAATCTTCTAGTCAATATCCCCGTTGTCACCAAACTCAACAACACTGTCACTGCTTTACCACCCACTTGTACTAAGGTATTCAAAATCGGCTTCTTCATCATGGTTTATTCTATCGTAAAAATTTATTTAAATTTTAAAAAAAATAATTTTAAATCAGAAACTATAATTTTTTAGTGAACTTCAACGTGACCTGCCCACATTGACTGAGCAGAAAAATTCATAGTGAGAATTTAAAATTTATGTTCACATTACCCCTATTACCAAAGCCAATAACCACATATTCTGTGGCAGAGTTAGCCAATAATGATCCATCATCCCGCTCAAAATTATTACTCCAATAATCAACAAATCTTCTTTTGCCCATTTTTTAAATTTCCACCAACGAGCCAACAACCAAGTTATTATTACTAATCCTAATAAGCCTATTTCCGATACCAACAACAACAAAATATTATGCACTGGTTGTAACCAAAAAATCTGATTATTTTTTTGAAATTCTGGTAAATTAACTAAAAAGTTTTTCATTCCCACTCCAAAAATAGGGGAAACTTTAATCATCTGTAGAGCTGCTAAATTCAATTGTCCTCGTTTCAATAAACCATTTTCATCCCATCCACTCAAAAATCCTCCAATTGGATAATTAAAATCAACTACTTTAAATATAAAAACCAACAAAATCAATATTAATATTCCACTCTTCCATCTATTTTTTATTTCCTTAAAACTCTTTCCTAAAAACCAAATCAAAACTACTAAAGTCATCGCCCAAATTGTTCTACTTCCAGTCAAAAGTATCCCCACCAACCCTAACCAACCTACTATCCACCAATAAATATTTTTAAGCCCTCCTTTTTCAAGGGAAGGTAGGGTGGGTTTTATTTTTATCCACCAAATTAAAGCCACTAATAAAAACCCAGCCAAACTATTCGGATGAGAAAATGTTCCATATGCCCTTATCAAACCGCTTCCGGCCACCGACATTTGAGCTATTCCAATAGTATTAAAATCAAAACTTCTTTCTCCCAACCACCACCATATTCCATTTAAACTTCCACCTTTAGAAATTTGTCCAATCGCCAACCCAGATTCTAATATTATCCAAATTGATATTATTTTAATCAAAAAATAATTCACTATTTTTTTATTCTTACTTAAAAACCAAACCATCCACCCTGTCTGAAATATTCTCAACCAACCATATATAGCCACCGGTTTATTCACTGCTATTAAAATATTTATCAAAACAAATATCCCAAACAACACTTTCAAAAAGACTTCTCCCTTTTTTAAGGGGAGACCTGCCCGCAATCGCTGAAGCGATAGCTTCTGCAGGCGGGTGTCCTGATTTATCGACAGAGGGGTTTTTAAATTTAAAATAAACAGTCCCAACCAAATTAAATCAATCAAATATAGAGTAGGGGAAAGATAATCTATCTTAATTCCTAAAATAAAACTCCAATCAAACCAAAAATGTCTACCCAATTGAGTTGGTATTAAAAATAAAAATAAAAACAACAATATTTTAGATAATTTTTCCAAATATCCTTTCACCACCAAATCTTACCACAAGATAAATTTTAATTTTAAATTTTGAAGTTGCTATTTTTTCGTGCTTTGAACACGCCAGTATTCGCGCTAAGAAAAAATACGTAACGAAAAATTTAAACTAAAAATTAAGCCTTAATTTTTATTACTACATGTCTTTCTTCACCCTCACCCTCAGATTCACTCATCACTTGTTCATTTTCAGCCACTAACATATGACAAAGTCTTCTTTCATATGAACTCATATTAGCTAAAGATACTGAATTTCCAGTTTTAATTACTTTTTCAATTAAATTTTCCACCATTCCTTTTAATCTATCTTTTTGTTCATTTCGATAATTATTTATATCCAACAACACTCTTACATTTTCATCTATTTGAGTCCTTACCATTAATGACAAAACAAATTGAATTGAAACTAAATTCCTACCTTTAAAACCAATTAAACTAGCTGGATTTTTAACTACTATTCCCACTAAAACTTGATTTTCTTCCTCTTCCACATCTTCCACAAAAGCCTTTTCTACTTCAAAATTCATTTTATCAAGAAGTTCACAAGTTAATTTTAAAATATTTTCATTTCTTTTTTTATTGTTCATAGCCGATATTTTAACATAAAGTTTACGAATAAAATGCTCAATCTTACATTTAAATTTCAAAAATATCTATTTTTTATTCGTCTTATTTACCACCAACTGTTGCCCTATCATTAATACCGATGTCATAAACCAATATAAAAGTAATCCTAGACTAAAATTCCAACCAATAAAAATTGTCATCAATGGCATTAAATACATTGATTGAGTTCTCATCGCCCCCATCATATCATCTTCTTTATCCTTAGTTGCTTTAACTACTATTTGATCAGCTTTTAGGTTTGGCATCATCAATTTAGCACTAAAAAATTGTAAGACTCCTGATCCTAATAACAAAAATATTGGTAATACCAAATTTAAACTCATCCCATGAGAAAAAACATTTGCTGGAGTCAAAGCCAAATCTCCACCCAAAAAACCCAAATCAAATTTAAAATTTTCATCTACCCTAAAACTACTTATCAAATTATTGTTAATCTTTCCCAAATCTCCCTTACCTTGAGCAAACATTGTTACCATATTAAAAGCTGAAAAGAAAATTAACAATACTGCTATTTGTAAAATTTGAGGCAAACAACCTGAGAGGGGATTTACTCCTTCTTGTTTATATAACTCCATTTGGGCTGTTGCTAAGGCCTTTTTGTCACTCCCATACTTTTCTTTGAGTTTATTTAATTTTGGTTGTAATTCTCTAATTTTTGATGCTGATTTTAAACTTGGCCAAACCAAAGGTAATAAAATCAGTCTAATCAAAATTGTCACCACAATAATTGATAAGCCAAAATTACCAAACAAATAATAAAAACCAAATAATGCATTAATAAATGGAGCAATAAGTAAATTCATATTGATCATTTTAACAAATCTATTCCTTTTCCACCACCTGGACGACATCTCAAAATTCTCTTAAAACCCAAACATAATCCTTTTAATACACCATATTTTTCTACTGCTTCATAAGTATATTCCGAACAAGTTGGAACAAATCGACAGTGTTCACCTTTGGAAACATATTTTTTATAAAACACCAAAATTTTCAAAACTATCTTTTTCAACTTGATAAATTTTACAACTTGATAAACTTTACAACTTCTTTCTCTATTTCTTCTGATTTTTTATTTAATATTTCTCTTTTAACCAAAAAAACTATCCTTATTCCTGGTTCAAATTTATCCAACATTTTATAAATCACTTCACACAACCTTCTTTTTATTTTATTTCTATCCACTGCTCTCTTAGAAATTTTTTTAGAAATTACAAACCCAAACTTTTTTAAGTTATCTTCCTTTTTTAAAATCAAAACACCAAAAATAGGGGAGTATTTTATCTCTCCTTGATTTTTAATTTCCAAAAATTCCTTTCTACTTCCAATCCTATTTATTTTTTTCAACACAATCTATTCTACCTTAAGTAGTTAATTTCTTCCTACCCTTCATTCGACGTTTTTTAATTACATTTCTACCAGTAGCACTAAACATTCTCTTTAAAAAACCGTGAACTCGCTTATGTCTTTTTGGATTTGGTTGATATGTTTGTTTTCCCATAGCTTGAATTTTACCATAAATAAATCTAATCTGATAAACAGAAAAACTGACTAACTGAGATCTTTTTATCCCCTTTCATTTTGTGGAAAACTAATTTATTATTGGTGTGGATAAATCAACTAACCCCCAAATTTTGACTTCCATTTTCTGCCCATCTTACTGCCTAATTATTATGTTTTGTCTCTCTTTCATCAAAGGGAGAAACTCCGCAACAGCGGAGAGAGGGATTTAAATAATGGATCTTAATCAACTTTGGAAAAATACTCAAGAAGAACTTAAAATAGTTCTAGCTCCAGCCGTTTTCCAAACATTTGTCAGCAAAACTCAACTTATTAGTCTCCAAAATAATATTGCCACCCTCGCTTGTCCTAATTCCTACCTAGTCGATATTAACCACAAACGTTATTATGATATTTTTAAAGGCGCCCTTGATAATCAAACCAAAACCGATAATAATCTAAACTTTATTGTTCAAGAAAATTTAGAAACAGAAAATTCTTTACCCAACCGCCCCGCTCCTTTACTTGAATTCGCTGCCAAACCACACCAAATAAACAATTCTCTTCATCCTAAATATACCTTCGATACCCTTATTGTTGGTAATAGTAATAATTTTGCCTATGCTGCCGCTCAAGGTATTGTCAAAAATCCCGGTCTTTCTTACAATCCTTTTTTTATTTGGGGTGGGGTAGGAGTTGGTAAAACTCACCTTATGCAAGCTATTGGCCATGAACTTATTAAAAATAATTCCAATCTAAAAATAAAATATTTTTCCGCTGAAACTTTTGGGAACGAACTTGTAAATTCACTTAAAACCAAAAATATGAATCAATTTAAAGAAAAATATCGTAATTTAGATTGTATTTTAGTTGATGATATTCAATTTATTGCTGGAAAAGAATATACCCAAGAAGAATTTTTTCATACCTTTAATGCTCTTCATATGAACGGTAAACAAGTTATTTTAACTTCCGATCGTAAACCTAGTGAAATCGATCACCTTGAAGATCGTTTAGTTTCTCGTTTTATGGGTGGACTAACAGTTGATATTCAACTTCCAGACTATGAAATGAGAATTGCTATAATCAACCAAAAATTTGATGAAAAAGGAATTAAAATTACTCCTGAAGCCACCTCTTTTTTAGCCAATAACATCGAATCAAATATTCGTGAGATTGAAGGTAAAATTCAACAACTTTCAATTCAATCAATTGCTAATAAAATAAAAGAGATAGATCTTTCCTTTGTCCAAAGTTTTACCAACCCAAATTTACAATTTACCAACGACATATCATCAAAAATAAATCCTCGTCATATTATTTCTGTCTGTGCTAAACATTTTAATATTAAAACCGGTGATCTTTGTGGTAAAAGTCGTAAAAAAGAATTAGTTTTAGCCCGTCATATTACCGCTTATCTTTTATTGACAGAAGGTAATCTTCCTTTAGAAGAAGTTGGACACCTTTTAGGTGGACGCGACCATACTAGTATTATGCATGCCCGAGACAAAATAAACCAAAGTTTTTCCACTAATCCACAAATCCGCCAACTTATCAACCAAATAAAAACTAATTTTTAACTTTTATAAAATTATTCACATTTTAAAAACATTTATTCACTCTTTTATCCACATTAAAAAAAATATTTTCCACCGAATATTAACCCAAACAAAGTCAATTTTATAAGATATAAAACTAATATTTAACCTTAATTTAAAACAAAAAATTTGTTTCCACTATTAAATAATTTAAAAAAATACCCAAAAATGGCTATAAAAAATAATAATTCCACTTTTCAACCATCTCTAATAACTACTGTTACTAATTTATTATTAATCTTTTAATAAACTAAAAATTTTGATAATATAAGACAATGAAAGTGTCGATTCTCCAAGAAAATTTTAACTCTGCTTTAAACAATGTCTCTCGTTTTATTTCTAATAAAAATCAGTTACCTATATTAAATAATCTTCTTTTGTCAACCGATAATGGTCGTTTAAAAATATCTGCTACTAATCTTGAATTAAGTATTAATTATTGGATTGGTGCCAAAATAGACAAAGAGGGTAGTACTACTGTTCCTCCAAAAGAAATTACAGAATTTATTTCCTATTTATCATCTGGGAAAATTGATATGTCTTTGACAGATAATAATCTATTATCTGTTTCATCTAAAAAAACTGAATCCACCTTTACTACTATTCCAGCCCTTGATTATCCTGAATTTCCTTTAATTGATTCTAAAACTAGTTTTAATATTGATTTTAATATTCTTTTAGAAAGTATTTCTCAAATAGCTTTTTCTGCTGCTATAGATGATATTCGTCCGGTTTTAACCGCCATCCTTTGTCAATTTACTAATAATAACTTAATGTTTGTTGCTACTGATGGTTTTCGTTTATCTCTTAAAAATATTAAATTAGTCAATCCTATTGATTTAAAAACCGATAAACCAATTACTTTTTTAATTCCCGCCAAGAGTTTAATAGAGGTTACTAAACTCGCTAAAAACAATCAAAAAATTAAAATAGGTCTAACGAGTGACAAACACCAAGTTGTATTCGTTCTAGACGACATAGAGATTATTTCTCGACTTATAGAAGGGGAGTATCCCGACTATCAAAAGATAATTCCAGACAATTTCTCTACTAAAGTTTTTCTAAATAAAGATGAATTTTTACAAGCTGTTAAAATTGCTTCTGTTTTTGCTAAAGAGTCTGCTAATGTTGTTAAATTAAATATTAAAGCTAATAATATTGAATTAAGTGCTAATGCTCCCCAAATTGGTCAAAATAAGGCTACTATTGATTCAAAAGCAGAAGGTGACAATATAGAAATTGCTTTTAATTATAAATTTTTAGTCGATTTTTTAACTAATTGTAAAAGTCAGGAAATTATTATTGAGTTAAATGATTCCCTTTCACCTGCTTGTTTTCATGATCAATCAGATCTTTCTTTTACTCACATTATTATGCCTGTCCGTCTTCAGGATTAATTTTTTCCCCAAACTATTGTTATATTTTCTGGATCCTCAGCATTTTTATTTAACCATTCCATTAAATCATCTTTTGATTTATCAAAATCATCACCCTTTGTTTTTACCGAAAGTATATTTGCGTCCAAATATTTTTCAATTATAAAGGTATTGGCTTCATAAGGTAATAAATATTCCAAAGAATAATCTGGATCAATTTCTGGTAATAATTTTATTTGGTCATCTGTTAATGTTTTTAAAAAATTATCCACCTCTTCTTCTGTTTTTATTTGACCATATTGTTTTAATATTTCTTTACTTAATATTTCAACCTCAGTTGGGGTTGGTTCTTTTTCATTAGAATCATTTTCTTTATTATTTATTTGTTTTTGTTCAATCGTATTTATTTCCGATGAAATATTATCAGTTTTGTTTCCAAAATAAACCTTAACAAATCCCAAAACAAAAATTAACATCACTAAAAAAATAATCAATTTATATTTCTTTAAAAATTCTCTAAAGTTCATTTTGTCCCTCCTCACTTTTAAAAACATCAACAATTCTAATTACTTTATAATAAAACTTATTTCTTTCCTTTTGTACTACTCCATAATTACTTACCTCTTTAACATGTTGTACAACAGGATTATTATTATTCCTAATTGACTCCATTATTTCCCCATTTCCTATATAAATAGCAGCATGGCCAAACTTATAAAGGATATCACCTATTTTAAGGTCATCAATAGTATTTGGATATATTCTTTTCCATTGATCTGGGTATCTGGTTGTATTTCCAGACAACCAAGCACTTCCACCTAGTTCATTTGTTTGGTTGTTTCTCTCTTTACCTATACATTGTAACCATACCCAACTTACAAATTTGGCACAATCCATACCATAATATGGGTGTTTTATTCTTTTCCATAATGTACTTGTAGTATCTCGTTTACCCCACGCATTACATGGACCTATACAATACCAATTAGAAGCTAAACTATAAGGGACATTTCCTTCCACGGACAAAGCTATATCTCTTAAAATACTTCTGTTTGTATTAATATCGTTTGGGTCACACTTTGGTATTGAAAATATTCCTTTATTTATAGTCTCATAATCAGTACTGCCATTATTATTAACACTAGTATTACTACTACCACTGGTATTTCCTCCTTTTGGTGGAACTAAAATAGAAGTATTATTGTTATTTTGTAATGTACATCCACCAATCAATAATATTGGTATTAAAATTATTACCCACTTTTTTTTAACTATTTTATTTGTATCCTCATCTTCTCCTCTTCCATTAGCAACTAAACCACTTAGTCCATCATAAATTTTCTTCCCTATTTTTTTTAATGCTTTAATTATTGCCATTGCTACCACTATAATGGCTCCCCATCCTGTAGCTGACAAACCTGCTCCTGCTGCTGTTCCTGCTGCTGTTCCTGCTGCTGTTCCCGCTCCTGCTGCTGCTGTTCCCGCTGCCTTTGCTCCACCGCTTAAAAATCCTCGCATTATTGCATTAAATCCACCTTGAAAACCCTTTTCAGCAAACATTTTTAAACTATTTTCCGCAAAAGCCCTAATTGATTCATTTCCAATTTTGGCTATAAATTTTCCACCCCAATTTATAAATGTTCTTCTTATCCAACCACCAGTTAAACGATCAAGTCTATCAGCCCAAGTTAAAATTCTACTTTGACCCAACTTAAAACTATTAAAAATGTTTGAATTACTCAATCCTCCCACTAATCTATCAAATGATCTAAATTCTCGCAGACTAGTTGACTGATTTAATCCACTTAATTTTTCCTTTATTGAATTAAATTTTTTTAAAATATTAGTTACTTGTTTTGAAGTTTTTTGTAAAAATCCCAACATTCCTTCCAAATCAGAATAAGCATTTTCCAACCTTCCCCCTTCAATACCTGTTGCTCCTGCCAAAATAAAATCTCGTTCATTTTCTATCCCTCTACCACCATAATAAATATCTGCTACTATTTCAGCTTGTTCCCTTACCAAGCTAAGTTTTTTTTTATCAATATCAGGATTTAACCTAACCATTTCTTTTTCAAATTCTTCTTTTAAACTATCTTTACGATATTCTCTAACCTGGTTTATATTTTCTAGTTCAAAATTTTTTGTTGCTTTAACAATTTCTTGAGCTGCCACTTCCATTTCTGTATCAGGTGCCTTACCTGACACTTTTGATATTTCTTTGACCAAATCATTCTTTTTTTCCTGTTCTGTTTTAATTTCTTTATTTCTGATAATTTTTTCAACCTCATCCTTAAGTGTTTTTTTTAATTTTTCATCTCCCTCCAAATCTTTAGTTACTTTTTTAGCTACTTCTTCTTTTTCTATTTCTATTTTTTTCTTAATTTCATCTTTCTTCGCTTTTTCTTTATCTTCTTTTATCTTTTCTTTTTTATCTATTTTCTCTCTTTCTCTACTACTGGTTTTTTTATCAGCCTCTTCTTCATCTTTTTTTTTATCCTGAATTATTTGATCTTTAGTTATTTTTTTTTGATTTTTAATAGTCTCATTTAAAGCTATTCTTAATTTTTTAATTGAACCATAATCTTTTAAATTTATTCCCAAATCAGTCATAGCCTTTCCAAATTGACCATTTATAGAAATATCATCAATCCCGCCACTATATTTATTTAATAGACTAGCCGCTTCCCAAGGTGTTTTTGGACTACTTTGATTAATATCATCTACATTCGCCATTATTAAATTATAATCAATCTACGACTTATCATCTATGATCTAATTAGACGATACCATTGCCAAACAAGTCATCATAATCCATTTTCTTATTATCTTCTTTTTTAATTTCTTCCTTATCAAATGGAGATGTTGAGTTTGTTGAGACAGAGGAATTTTGTTCAAACACTGGTTTAGCACTTTTGTTTAATTGTGGTGGTTGAGGTATTTTTACTTCTTCATTCCTAATAAAAATTGGTTTTTTGGGCTCCATGGTTATTATTTCTGGTTTTGGTGGTTCAAATTTTTCTGGTTTTGATATCTCTGTTGCTATTGGTTTCACTGATGTCATATCAACATTCTTAACCTCAGTAATTACTTCTGGTTTAACATCTCTTATATTTTCTACTGGTTTTTGTTCTATTGGTTTAATTTCTGGTTTAAATGGTTCATTTTTAAAAGGTGTTACTCCAGTTTTTGTTAAAACAGTAGAATTTTTCTTTATTTCCGGTTTTAACCCTTCATTTTCAAGGCTAGGTTTCCCAACTGGAGTGGGTGTGTTTTGTTTTATCCCTGCTTTTATTTCAGCCTCTAATTTTCTCTTATTTAATACATCTTCGGGGTTTGAAGTTATCAATTTATGTTCATCGTCAGACGATATTACCTGTATTGCTACATGATTTTGTCCAGCAAAAAATATTCCTTGTCCTTTATCAGCCGTTAATAATAACTGTTTTTCTCCCTCGCTTAAATAAAATACTTTTCCTATTTGATCGATTGCTGCTGTATGTTGTCTTAAAAGAATTTGGATAGCACTATTAGTCACAATTTCCTTCCCGTATGGTGTTGCTAAAAAATCATCTACATCTTGAGTAATAGTTGTTACTCCCAAATAATATTTTCGACCTCTTTTGACAATCCCTCTCAAAAATCCTGCTGAATCTTCATATTGCATTAAATACCAAGCTTCATCGACCACTAATATTCTTTTTTTTAAATTCTTTTTAACTACTGTCCAGATATAATCCAAAATAATATGCATTGCCACTGGTCTCAATGTTTCTTCTAGGTTTTTAATTCCAAAAACTACAAACTGATTAGTCAAATTAACTGTTGTTTTTTGATTAAATATTCCCGAAAATGACCCTTTAATATATTTTTCTAATCTCGCTGCCAAACTCTTAGCCTTTTCTTCCTCCATTCCAATCAAAGATTTATATAAATCTTCAATTAATGGTGGTTCTCGTGTTTGAGTTGCTGGATCAGGGGTAATTCCTTTCATTTTATAAGCATCCATCATTGCTTTGTCTAGTATTGATTCTTCAATTGGATCCATATTACCCAACATTACTTTTAGTAGTTTATGAATCGATAAAATTTTACTATTTAAAGCATTTTCTCCTTCTTCTTCCACTAGAGACAAATCAAATGGGTTTATTTTTGATGCCTCACTATAACCAAAAGCAATATATTGTCCTCCTACTGCTGTCGCCAAATCCTGATATTCATTTTCCGGATCAATCACAATAATTTCTGTTCCCAACATCAGTGATCTTAAAACTTCTAGTTTTATCATGTAAGATTTTCCTGCTCCTGCCATAGCAAAAACCACCGAATTGTAGTTTGGCATTGAAAACCGATCAAAAATAACCAATGATCCATTATGTATATTTATTCCATACATTATTCCCTTATCATCAGATAGATCTGATGAAACAAATGGGAATGTTGTTGCTAATGAAGTTGTATCCATATTTCTAGTCATTTTCAATCGGTCATCTCCTATTGGTAATCCAGTTATAAATCCGTCTTCCATTTGAAGTGTTGTTCTTTTACTGACAATCAATAGTGATCCTAAAGCTGCTTCTAGATTTTTATTAATCCTTTCTATCTCTTCCTTAGTTTCCGCTGATATTGTTATATATAAACCAAATTGAAAAAATCTTTCTTCCCCTTTAACCAAATCGGCTTGTAAATTCATTGCATCCTCTAATTTTGCCTGAGTTGCTGGATTAACTAATCTACCTCTTTGAATATCACTGCTCATTTCTGCCTCCATTTCAGTTATCTTGCGTCTTAAATCATCCAAAATTTCTTTTCCATCAGTCGGATAGATAAACATTGAAATATTCAAAGCCGCGTCAAAATTTATTAAAGATGATAGCCAATTTATTCCCACAAATCTTGGATATGCTGCTATAAATAAGGTTCTGTAATATTTATTATCAATCCTAACGTAGTTAAAATCGACTTCCAAAGATGATGGCGCAATTATATCTTTAGTGGTTACCAGTCCTTGAGTAAAATCCCTTTTACCATTTTTAATCCCCTCATTAGTTTGTTGTTCTTCTACCACTGGTTTTTTTAATATTTTGTCTAGTAATTTCATTTTTATTTTGTATTAATTACTGGTGCACTAAAGTCCAAATTTTGCAATTTTTGATTACTTTCTACCTCTTCATTATATATTTTATAAAAAAGTTCCACTAATTCCTGGTTTTTTAATGGTTTTATATCCAATCCTAATCTAGAAAATAACCTTACTAAATGATCTCTTTTTGGCTCTAAGTTTGCCTTTGCCTTTTCTATAATATATTCCTTTGGATAGGGTAGTTCATTTTTATTGTTTTGTATATTTAAAATTGTCTTTAACGTTTGTTTTCCACCTCCCTTTATTCCCAATTCAATACTAGAAAATTTAACAATCACATAAAAAGTTTTTGATAAAATATCATTTTTTTTAACTGTTTCTTCCACAAACTTTCGATAGAATTTTATTCTTTCTTTTAATAATGAATTATTTTGTTTATTTTCCGCTTCCGTTAATTTTTTTAAATATGAACCAATATCTTTTATATTTGATCTAATTACAATTTGAACCGGAAAATTAAGTGAATTTAATATACCTCCATAAGCTGCCACCATAGCTGATTGTTCTGTCTCTGATAAAAGATCAAAATTTACTGATGAAATTTGCATTACCGCAGCACAAGAACCATCTTTTAGTAAAACTATATCATCAATTATATCTTCAATTGGTAAGTGTTCCTGAGTGCTTCCTTTTATTGCAATTTTAAGAGGGTCAACTGGCATATATTTATAATATCCTAATTATGAGCAATTATTCTAATTGGTTCTACGATTTGACCATTTAAATCTAAATTGACTCTATCAAAAATATAACCATTCTTTTCGGCAATTATTAAGTATCTTCCATTAGATAATGGTGTTGATATTTTAAATTGTCCTAAAGAGTTAGTTTTTAATACCCTAGATGGGTTTCCATGTTCATCTTGAATTTCCACAATTACTCCATCAACTATTTTCCCCTCATTACTAGTTGCCATCCCTACTATCACATTAGGTAATTCAGGTATATCTGGCATTGGAATTGATCCAAAGAGGACTTTCCCTGTTGCTTCTAACTTTTCTGATTTTAAACCTAAGTTTGCCTTTTCATCTCGCCAATCATTAGTTTTTACTTCTACTTCAACCTTTGTTTTAGTGGAATCTAAAACATCTGGTTTTTGATTTTGAATTACATCATCAGTTTTTACATTTTTTATGTCTATTTTTGAATCAGTCTTATCCATCTCATTTTTATCTATTGTTTTATGTCTTAATGACACTACCTGAAAAAAATCTCTTAATTTAGTTTTTTCTTGATTTTCAGTTTTTATTTCTGCTTTATTCAACACTAATGGTTTCGAGGTATTGATTTTAGTCAAATCCAAATCCAACCAATTTTTATCCGCCTTTTTTTTATAAACATAAATTGTTGGTGAATAAATTGATTTTATAAAAGCCATTATCCACACTTCCAATGGTCTATCCTCAAAGGGCACAAAAGCTAAAAGTAAACCACAACCACCACAGAGAATCATTAAAGGCCATTTAACTATGACTATTAACTTAGTCGCATTAATCAACAAGGCCAATATTATTCCTACCGCTGCCTTCAAAAATTGTTTTAGAGTCATCTCTCCTACCAATTTAAATTCGTAGGATGATATCTGTTGTGGAATTGAATGTTGTTCCATTACTAAATTCTACCGTAAAACATCTACCAATTTCTAGTTAATTTCTTTATTTTCAATTAATTCAATATCTTTGACCTTTATTTTTTACAATAAATGGTCTTATATCCTTTAATTTATCTCTATCATTAGAGTGAAGATAAAGTATCTTATCAATGTAATTCCCTAAATCTTTATAAAAATAAATATCTTTTAAAAAAATATCATCATTTCCTATTAAAGTCTGGTTAGGATTATTATCACCAGTAAGAGTTGTTTTTGAATGCACAATAACATTACCAATATTAATTAAGCGCAAAAAAAAGGTTGGCGAAAAAGTTTTAACTTTAAGTACATTATCCCAAGTTAATGATCTACTATTAATCACAAATATATTTGAAGGTTCAAAACGAATAATGCGTCGGTCAGTAATATAAACCACCCGTTTTAGGTAAAGAGAATGACAGATGAAAATTCCTATAACCAGTGTAAATACTGAAATCACAACTCCAACAATGATAAAAACATAGCTGATTTTTTGGAGAGAAATAAAACCAATTAAAAGAAGAGCAAATACACAAAATAATTTAATATATCCAATAATACGAGTAATATTATGTGGTTTCACTATTGAAATAATTTTTTCACCCTCCTGTTGACCAGTAAATGAGGAATTAGAAATATTCTCAGTATCAAGCATAGTGCATTATAATATATTTTTACAAAATCTATTTAAAATAATTCTTTTAGCCTTTTATTAGATCTTTCATAATCACTTGAATCAAACCAAAATGTCTGCCACCCAAGTTTTTTAGGAACTATTAAGTTTTCCTGTCTATTATCTATAAACAAAATATCTCTACCTGAAAAACCCGATCTTTTTTGAGCAATCTCATATATCTTTTTTTCTGGTTTTTTTGATTTTTCAACAGACGAATCTATTATCACATCCCAATTTATTTCTAAAATTATTTTTTTCACTCTAATCAATTCTAAAGTTCCAGGGTACATATTTGTTAATAGACCTATTTTATATTTTCCCTTTACTAAATCTACTAACTGCCATATGTCTATATTATTTTCAAATCGATTGACAAAATCCTCATTTATAGAATAATTTTTAGGTAAATTAATCTTAAAACTTTTTTCTAATATCCCTTTGAAATCCTCTACGCTTTTCCCTACACACACTTTTTTTTCAAATTTAATAAATTCCCTTTTTACATCTTTTATTTCTTTTTTGGAAACACCCCAACTTTCAAACATTAGTTCCAGTTTTTTAGTATCGCTAAAATCTTTCATTAACACTCCACCAACATCAAAATAAATAAATTTCATATCCGATTTTACCCTAATTTATCCTTTTAATTCCTTCTTTCCCATTTGATAAACTACCTTATGTCTAAATTACTGATTGTCGATGGTCACGCCGTTATTCATCGGGCCTATCACTCTATCCCCCAATTAACTCTAAATGGTCAACCAATCAATGCTATCTATGGTTTTTATTCCATGCTTTTATCAGCCATTTCTCAACTTAATCCTAAATACCTCATAGTTTGTCTTGATTCTCCTGGTCCTACCTTTAGACAATCAGAGTTTGTTGGTTATCGAGCCAAACGAAAAGTTCCTGACCATAGTCTCATATCCCAACTCCCACTTTTAAAATCAACTTTAGAAGAATCTGGTATTAAAACTTTTTCCATGGGTGGTTATGAGGCTGATGATCTTATTGCCACTGTCGTTAAAAAGGCCCTTAAAAAAAGCTTTATTGATGAAATAGTAATTATTACCGGAGATAAAGATTTGATGCAACTAGTCGACTCTAAAACCCATTTACTTATGCCACTTCATGGTCTTTCTGAAACTAAAATCTTTAAACCAGATGACGTTGTTGAAAAATTAGGTGTCACTCCCTCTCAGGTAGCTGATCTTAAGGCCTTAATGGGGGATATGTCTGATGGTTATCCTGGTGTTGCTGGTATCGGACCCAAAGCTGCTATTGATCTTCTTAGTCAATACCACAATTTAGATAATATTTATTCTCATTTAGATGAAATCAAACCAGCTATCAAAGAAAAGTTAACTAAAGAAAAAAACAACGCCTATCTTTCCCAAAAATTAGCCATCCTTATCGACAACATCCCTCTAAAATTTAAAATGTCTGATTCCGTTTGGAATCACAATATTGTTTCCGGTTTGAATTCTCTTTTTAAGAGTTACAATTTCAAATCTCTTATTAATCGTCTTGACCAAAGACATCAACCAAAACAAACTAGTTTTTTTTAAAAAAATATGCCAAAAAAACTAAAAATAGCCCTAGTCCAAGATTATCTCAAAGAATTTGGTGGGGCTGAAGCCGTTTTTGAAACTCTTTCCGATATTTTCCCTGATGCTCCAATTTTTACTTCTATTTATAAACCTCAATTCTTAGGTCCTCATCAATCTCGTCTTCAAAAAAAATGGGATCACCGTATCCACCAAAGTTTTTTTAAATATATTCCTTTTGCTCACAAAATCATTAGTCCGCTTCGACTTCTTTCTCCTCTAGCTTTTAAATCTTTTGATTTTTCTGATTTTGATTTAATCATTACTTCAGCCACTGGTGCTTATTTCCCCAATTCTTTAAATAAAAAATCAGCCAAACTTATTTGTTATTGTCATACTCCTCCTCGTTATCTTTATGGTCTTCCTACCGCTAGAAACTTTACCAAAAATAAATTTATTAAATTTTTAGTTGCCATTGTTAATCATTTTCTTCGCCTCAGAGATTTCCATTTTTCCCAAAATGTTGATCAATATATTGCCAATTCTCAAACCACTGCCGCTCGTATCAAAAAATTCTATCGTCGTGATGCCATTGTCATCAACCCACCCATTGATCTTCCTAAAAATCTGACAACTGAAAAACTGAAATCTGATTACTTTCTTACTGGTGGTCGCCTAGCTCGAGCTAAAAGATTTGATATTGCCATTGAAGCTTGTAATCAACTCAAATTAAAATTAAAAATCTTTGGTCGTGATTTTGCAGGTGTTTCTGATGAACTAAAACAACTTGCCGGCCCCACCATCGAGTTCTTAGGTGAAGTTGATAATGAAACTAGATCAAAACTTTATAAAGAAGCCAAAGCTTTTATCTTCTCTGCTGACCAAGAAGATTTTGGCATGGTTCCAGTTGAATCTATGAGTTTTGGTTGTCCTGTTATTGCTTACAAAAGTGGGGGAGTTACTGAAACTGTCATTGACGGTAAAACTGGTGTCTTTTTCAATCATTTAACCGCCACTTCTTGTGCTCATGCCATCAAAAAATTTCAAAAACTAAAAATAAAACCAACCGATTGCATTTCTCGCGCTCAAGACTTTTCTAAAGAAAAATTTATTAAAAAGATCAAAAATTTAATCAAGTCTAGCAACTCTTCTTCTTATAATTAGTAGAATAAAAAAGGCAATATTTGCCACTAACGCATATATAGGGACTGTAATTGTGACGAAATTAATTTCATTAATTGATAATAAAATAAAAATTTGACGAATAATATTTAAAAACCACGTTATTAATGTTTCTTCTTGTGGTTTATTCCAAGATTTAACAAAAGTTGGTGCAAAAGAAAAAATATCAATTATTACTATCAATATTATTGACCAAATTGGTTGGTTAATTACCAGCCATAAAATAATCGCTATCATTGCCAAAATAAGTGAAACAATATCTGTACTTTTAATGTTTTTAGTCCCATTTTTGAAACTAAAGATAAATAGCACGAAAGCAATAAATCCCAAAGCCAAATTTGCATACGATCCAGCCCCAGCACCTTTAGTCAATTGTAATCCAAAAGCAATAAACGAAAGCAGTGACCAAAGAAACCAACTAAAAATATGAGGCTTAGTTTTGCCAATTATTGTGTCTCTTAAATATGGAGTATAGCCAACAAAAGCAATTACTACGGCTAATAATCCTAATATTTGTTTCATTTTTAAATTAAATTATTTATTTTCCTAGCCATTTTTCTGCATCCAAAGCCGCTCGACAACCTTCACCTGCTGCCACTATTGCTTGTTTATGTTTAATATTGACACAATCTCCCGCCGCAAAGATACCCTCCACATTTGTCATCGTTACAAATTCAGCATTCTTATTTACTAATACTTGACCTGTTTCACTTAAATCAACCAAGCCTTTTAAAAATTCTGTTGCCGGACTACTCCCAATTGCCACAAACAACCCATCTAATGGTAATATTTTATCGGTATTAGTTTTATTGTTAATTACTTTAATCGATTCTAATTTTTCTTGACCATTTAATTCCTTAATTTCTGAGTTCCACCAAATTTCTACTTTTGGATTATCCAAAACTTTCTTTTGTTCAGCAATCGATGCTCTAAATTCTTCTCGTCTATGAATTAAATATACTTTTTGACAAAATTTTGATAAAAAATTGGCCTCTTCACAAGCCGTATCTCCACCACCCACCACTGCTACTACTTTCCCTCTAAAAAACATTCCATCACAAGTAGCACATCCACTTACCCCATGACCAATCAATTCTTTTTCTTTTGGTAATTCCAACCATTTAACAGCTGCACCTGTTGCTATTATCACCGATTTTGCTTCTAAAACTTGTTCATCTATCAATTCTATTTTAAATATTTCTTCCTTACTGATTTTTTTAACTATCCCCATTTTTATCTCTACTCCCAAATTTTTTACTTGTTCTTGCATATCCATCATCAATTTGACTCCACCCACTCCAGTCGGAAAACCTGGATAATTATCTACAAGGGTTGTAATTGTTAATTGTCCTCCCGGTTGATTACCCGCAATGACTATTGTTTTTAAATCGGCTCTAGAGTTGTAAATTGCCGCTGTCAATCCCGCTGGTCCTGATCCCACAATTAAAGTATCAAAAATTTCTTTGTTTTCATTCATGAAACTATTTTATCATTCAATTTGTCTTTACTTTTTTGGTATTTTCCTTGATACTTAAATTACTTTTTATGCTCAGAAAAACTCGTCTTACTGTTTTTTTAATTTTTAAAATAATTCAAAATAAACGCCGATTTTTATTTTGGCTTTTTATTCGATTTTTATCCGCTCTTCTTCCTCTTTTAAGTATCTATCTTTTTTCTTTAGCTATTAAAAATCTTGAAACTAAAACTGTCTTTACATCTGTTTTTTTCCTCATGGTTTTAATATTAATAGTTAAAGTTGTTGACAACTTTACTCGTCTTAAATCTGTTTTTAAACTAGATGAGTGTATTAGTGATATCGGTTTTGACGCTCATAATTATTTTGATAAAGACCTTAAAACTGAAACTAAGGAAGAACGTCATAAAATAGTTCAAGCTATTCGTAATTTTGCCGATGCTAGTTGTATTACCCTCAAACTTTTCCGTCAGCCTGGCATGGATAGTGTTGTTTCTCTTATTGCTATTCCTACCATTTTATTTATTGTTGATTTTAAAATTTTTGTTTTAGAAATTGCTTATATTTTAATTTATATGATTTTTGATCACTACACCACTCAAAAATATGTCAAATTTAGAGATATCCAAAATACCAAGATAGAAAGTTATTATGCTAAATTTCAAGAATCCAATGATGTCGATCTTGAACAAAAAACTTTTACTCGTCATTTTACCCGCCTTTCCAATTGGAATTTTACTGAATGGTTTCTTCTCCAAAATACTGCTGTTTTCTTTTACACTCTTATTTTTGCTTATTCCATAGTTGCCGTTTTAAGTGGTCAAAAACATATTTCTGATGTTGTCTTAATTATGGGCTATGTCGCTTCTAGTCAAACATTTTTAAATTCATTTTCCGAAATTAAAGACAGTCTTACTGATGTAACCGTTGCTATTGATCATTTAGCTAAAAACAAACGTATATCTGCCGTCGGCCTCAATGATTTTCTCTAAGCTATAATAGCTTATGCCAGAACTTCCCGAAGTTGAAGTCGTTCGTCTCTTTTTAGAGTCTAAATTAACCAACAAAACCATTTCCAATTTAGAAATTATTACTCCCAAATCTTTTATTGGTAATCCCAAAGCGGTCATTGGTCAAAAAATAATTAAATTTACTCGTTTAGGTAAACAACTTTCCATCCATCTTCAAAACAAACTAATTATTTTATTCCATCTCAAAATGACCGGTCAAATTATTTATAGCCCCTTTTCTTTAAAGGGGGTGCCCGCAGGGCGGGGGATTTTTGGTCATCCAACTAAAGATGCTTTTACTGTTTTACCTAATAAATCCACTCGTCTAATTTTCACCTTTTCTGATAAATCTCGCGCTTTTTTCAATGACCAACGTAAATTTGGTTGGGTAAAAATTTTAACTCAATCAGAATTAAAAGATTTTCAAAAAAATATTGGGCTTGATATCTTAAGCTCTGATTTTACTGACAAATATTTTTATCAACAACTTCAAACCACTAGCCGTCCCATAAAATCAGTTTTATTAGATCAAAATAAATTTGCTGGTATTGGCAATATTTATGCCAATGATGCCCTGTTTTTAGCCAAGATTAACCCTATGACTTCTTCCAAAAAAATTTCTCGTCCTAAATCAAAAATTCTTCATCAATATTTAATTGACTTAATGAAAGAATCAATTTCTCATGGTGGTTCTACTGCTAAAGATAATAAATATATTCACCCTGATGGCACTGTTGGTCAACATCAATATCATTTTCGAGTCTACCAACGGGATAAACAGCCTTGTCTAATTTGCCAAACCCCCATCAAAAGAATCAAAATCGGTGGCCGCGGTACCTTCTTCTGCCCCAACTGCCAAAAATAATTTCTTTATTGACAATTAACTTGTTTCAAGTTATCATCTAATTCGGACAAGATTAGTCCGAATTAAATTATGAATCTTTCTACTAAATCTCGTTATGGTATTCGAGCTCTGACCAACATTATTGATCAAGGTTGTTGTTGTTCTGTCTCCAAAATCGCCGGGGAAGAACATATTTCTGCTACTTATCTAGAAAAAATTTTTGCCAAACTAAAAAAAGCCGATATTCTCAAAGTCGAGCGGGGAGCCAACGGTGGTTATACTCTCAGTCGTGATCCTCAAAAAATTACCCTCAAAGAAGTCATTAATGCTCTTGAAAAACCAGAATTTGTTTGTCCCCAATTTTGTGACTGTCAAAGTAAATCAATTTGGCATCAAATTCAATCTAGATTTAATCAAGTCCTTAGTTCTATTACTCTTGATAATTTAAAAATTGATAATACTAAATTAGTTTATTTTGATTACGCTGCCTCTACTCCCATTGACCCTCAAGTTTTTAATACTATGATTCCTTATTTTGATTTTTCTTATTCTGGAAATACTTCTTCCCTTCATCAATTTGGTATTAAAGCCGCTCAAGCCGTTGAAGATAGCCGCTCTATTTTTGCCTCTATTTTAAATTCCTCTCCAGAGGAAATAATTTTTACCTCCTCTGCCACCGAATCTAATAATACTGTTCTAAAAGGTGTTGCTTTTGCTAACAAAGATAAAGGTAAACATATTTTAATTTCTTCAATTGAACATGACTGTGTTCGTCAATCAGCCCACTGGCTTACCACTCAAGGTTTTGAAGTAACCGAAATCCCAGTTGACAAAGATGGTTTTGTTGATCTTAAATTTTTAACCAAAAACATTCGTTCTGATACCATTTTAGTTTCTATAATTCATGGCAATAATGAAATCGGTACTATCCAAGATATTCAAAAGATAGGTCAAATTTGTAAAAATAGGGGAGTTTATTTTCACACCGACGCTTCTCAAAGTTTTACCAAAGTTGCCATTGATGTTAAAAAAAATAATATTGATTTTCTCACTGCCTCCTCTCATAAAATTTATGGTCCTAAAGGAGTTGGTCTTTTGTATATTAAATCTGGCAGTCAAATAACTCCACTTCTTCATGGTGGTGGTCATGAATTTGGGTTAAGATCTTCCACTATTAACACTCCTCTTATTGTTGGCTTTGCCAAGGCTGCCGAAATTGCTATCCATAGTATGGATCAAGAAAATATTAAGCTCACTCAATTTCGCGATTATCTTACCCAAAATATTTTAAAAAATATTCCTCGTACTCATTTAAACGGTCCAATCAAAAACCGTCTTAGCAATAATATTAATATTTCTTTTGACAAGATTGAAGGGGAGTCTCTTCAACTTAGTTTAGATTTACATGGAATTGCTTGTTCTACTGGCTCTGCTTGTTCTTCTCATTCCCTGGAGCCTAGTCATGTTCTTCTATCTATAGGTCTTCGCCTTGAGCAAGCTCATAGTTCTATTCGTTTTAGTCTTGGCCGTTTTACTACTAAATCTGAAGTTGATTATTTATTAAAAATTTTACCCAAAGAAGTAGAAAAGTTAAGAAAACTTTCTCCTTTTAAATAAATTATGACTACTATCGTTGGTTATTCTAAGAAAGTTTTAGAACATTTTAAAAATCCTCACAACTTTGGATCAATGACTAATCCTACCAGTCTTGGACAGGTTGGTAATCCTGCTTGTGGTGATGTTATGAAACTCTATTTAAAAATTACTACTAATAAATCTGGACAAGATTTTATTAGTGATATTAAATTTGAAACTATGGGTTGTGCTGCTGCCATTGCTACTAGCAGTGTAGTTACAGACTTAGCTAAAAATAAAACCTTACCAGAAGCTATTACCCTAGATAATAAGGATGTTATTGAGGCCCTTGAATATCTACCAGATATCAAAATTCATTGCTCTCTTCTTGCTATTGATGCTTTAAATGAAGCCATTTATAACTATTATCAACAAATTAAACATCCAATTTCTAAATCTCTTCAACAAAAACACAATCGTATTACTATTTGTCAAACTCGTTTAAATCATTGATAAAATAAAATATGTTTTTAGTCAAAGTTGCTTATGCTCAATGTCCTGTCTGTATTGTTACTGTTGGTGGGGGCATGATTATTGCCAAAAAACTTGGCATTGATGATTTTTTAGTTTCTCTTTGGATTTCTGGTCTTAATACTGCTATTTCTTTTTGGTTAGCTTCTAAAATTAAAAATCGAATTTTAAGTAGCCCTATTGTTTTATCTCTTTTAATGTTTGGATTAACTCTCTTTTATTTTATTTTTACCAATCAAACTGGTTCTTCATCCAATCAAATTTTAGGTCTGGATAAAATTATTTTTGGTCAAAGTTTAGGACTTTTAATCTGGTTTTTGGGTATTTTTGTTGATCGTTATTCTCGAAAACTAAATGGTGGTAAAATTCTCTTCCCTTATCAAAAAGTTATTTTTCCAATTAGTATTCTTATTATTTTTACCTTTGCTTTTAAATTAATTTTTAAACTCTAATTATGATAACAGCCAAAGATATTCAAAAATTTATCGATTCTGCTAAAAAACTTGAAAAAGGCCACCAACTCGATCTCTCTTCTGGTGAAGATTTGTCAGTTGCCATTATGAATCTTATTGGGATTGAGGAACATATGTTTTTTACTTCCCAAAAACTCGGGGATACTAAATATATTGATGTTTTAGATGTTGCCCGAGAAATGAGAAAAGAACTTATGAAAAAAATAGTTAAAGAAAATGAAGGTGAAATTTGGTGTACTAGTAAACACCTTTTGTCTGCTTCTATGAGACTGATGGAAGTTGGTACCAAATATTTAACCAAAGGTGATAAAAAACAAGCTAATGATTACTTTAAAAAATCTTTTGATCTCTATAATCTTTTTTGGGGTTTAAACCTTGATTTAGTAAAATCTGATCCTAAAAAAGCCGAATTTATTGAAAAACCATTAGCCAAAAAAGATTTTTTAGGCACTGTTTCCAAAACTATTGGTAAAATTCTTGACTGTTGTCGAGAATAAATAAGATATTTATCTTATTTTCTAACTATCAAATAAAATCCTAAAAATACTAATACCCCTGGCCAAATATAGTCCCAATTTAATTCTACTGGTACTAATTTTTCTATTAATATTGCCACTCCTATAATTATTAATACCAACCCAAAAAAGTTTCCTCTTTTTTTTGAAGATTTTATTTCACTTCTAATTTCACTAGCCACTGTTTGAGCTTTATCACTCAAATCATTGGCAAATTCTTTAATATTCTCTTCTCGATTAACTTTCACTTTTTTTCCTCCCTCTTTAGGTATTATTAACCATAAAATTAAATAAATTAAAAATCCCGCACCCCCACCTATAAACAATAAAACAAAAATCACTCTCATTAAAGTTGGATCTACTTCAAAATATTCAGCCAAACCACTACAGACACCGGCCAAAATATAATCATCTTTTGATCTGTATATCTTTTTCTTGTGTATATTCATATTCTTCAATTATACCTTCTTGTTTTTTACTTTCAGTATTTATATCTTCATTTAATTTAGGTTGGATATGTGCCACCACAGAGACCCTTCTAGGTATTATAAGTTTGAGCATTTCTCCATTCATCATTAGATCTGCGATTCAGACATTAACTTTTTTATATCCTTAATAACAATATTTCTTTTTCTATTTTCCAAAATTTTTCTCTTTTGCATTTTTAATATTTGCAAAGTTACTGTTTCTCTAGTTAATCCAGTGATACTAGCTAAAACCCGATGGGGAATATTAAAGTTTATTATTATTTCATTACCTTTCTTTTCTCCAAAATTTTTAACTAATTCATTTATTAATATAGTTACCTTTGTATATGCTTCAGCTAGTATTAATTGTTCCATTTTCTCCGATAATTGCAATAAATCTTCCATCAATGATTTGTATATTTCTTTACTTAATTCTTTTTTTTCTTCCAAAAACTTTTTAAAATCAGCCACTGGTACTACCCAAGCCTCCAAATTATTAACTGCCTCCACGTAATATTCATTTTCTTGTTCTAATAGGGCTGATATAACCGAATACAACCACATTGGTCTTAAATTAGGCCAACTAATTTCTCTTCCGCTATCAGTTATTTTATAAACCCGAGCATAACCTGTTTTTTCTAAAAATATCTTTCCCAAATTATCATCTGGTCTAACCAATATTTGCCCTTTTTTATATTTTATAAGTTTATGTTTTCTAAAAAACACTTCAACTTCAGATTTCATTTTTTGATTCATTTTAGCCTTAAATTCTTAATCGCAACGACTATTATAACACTCCAACCCTAAAATTTACCTGACATTTTTTTAAATCAAATTATCAATTGTTACCTGATAATTTATAATTATAACTATATTATGACCTTGGTAACTTAAAATTTCAAATCTCGTTTAAGATATAATCATTTTATGGAAGGTGAAATGAAAGAATATAATTCAGATCAATCGTTTGAAGAAGTAGAAGATTATTTTGCCTTGGGAATGGCTCAAACAGAAGCTAAAAAAGCCCAAGCAGAAGCTAAAAAAGCAGATGAGGAAAATCAAAAATTAAAAAGTGAACTTTCTGAATCTCAAAAAGAATCAACCATTGATGAATTAACTGGTTTTTATAATCGCAGGGGATTAGATCAAAGGTTAAAAGAAATTGATCCAAATCGTCATCCTTGTATTTTTTTCTATTTTGATCTCGATAATTTTAAAAAGATAAATGATACCTTTGGACATGACGCTGGTGATGAAATACTTCTTTCTCTTGTTGAATTTGCCAATCTAACTTTCCGACCAGAGGATCTTAAAGCCCGGTTAGGAGGAGACGAATTCTTAATTATTGTAGAGAATTCAGAAAAAATAGCTGACTTAGATAAAAAAATTTCCGAAAGAATGTTTTCTAATTTGGAAAAGTTTAACCAAGAAAGGATAGCTAAGAGGTTACCGTCTCTCGAATTTTCTCTCGGAATCAGTATCGCTGATAAAAATAATCCTTCAGCTCAAGAAGCTATAAAACGTGCCGATAACACTATGTATGAAAATAAAAAACAAAAAAAATCTCAATAGAATTTAGTTTCAAATCTTTAATTTTTCTTTTCCAAAAACTCCTTCATCTTCTCTAAACCCTCTTTAGCCTTTGTTTTTTCAAAATGTTTTCTAGCAGGTTCCAGTTTTTCAATCAACCAATCGGCCAATCCATTTTTTAAATCCAACGGGAATAAATCTCCGGACTTATAATCTTCAATTAATTTGTCAACATCAGTGTACACCAAGTCACCACCAAATTTTTCTGGCCTGCTAATTTTAAAGTTACCTGTCTTTTCTCCCCAAAACACCAAAGTTTCTACCCAGTTAATTAATGGATTAAATTCAGTAATCTTTGGTGGTCCATAAGCTTTCTTAATTTTATTTCTAATTTCATCAGGAGCATCGTGGACAAAAATAGCACTATTTGGCTTCGATTTACTCATCTTCAAACTCTCTTCCAATAAAATTTTATCTCCATTTTCTTGAGCTAAGTTTTTGCCATCTTCAGTCAATAAACCAAAATCTTTGTTTAAATTTTCTGGTCCAGTTAAACCAGCAATCAAATTATGGTGTATTGCCACTGGAGCAATAATTTCACCCTTATTATTTTTAAGAGGATTAATTGTTAATTTTTTAGCTACTTCTCTAGCGATTACATGAGCTTTTCTTTGATCTGTCCCTGCATGAGCCAAATTTATTCCCATAGTAAAAATATCAGCTACCTGTAGTGGGGGATAAAACAACGTTGCCATATCTACATCATTTCCCTGCTTTTTACCCATTATTGAAATTGATCTTAAATTTCTTGATAGAGTTACGTGTTTACCCACTTCCATAAAAGTTTCCCAATGAGTTGGATTAGTTTCGTACAAATTTTTACCAGTAATAAATTCAACTTGTGGTTCATCAACTCCAAAACATTTTAAAGAAGCAATTAATCCATTTTTGAAATATCCCTCAGTAGCTATTCTAATATTTTCCCAATTTCCACCAAGTTTATTGTTTAAATAACTATGAAAATCAGCTAAAAATATCTTACACTTTACTCCAGCCTTTAAAAAATCAGCAATTTTTCCCATTGAAACTAAACCTGTTCCCAAATGAACCAAACCAGATACCTCAAATCCAATGTAATGATTAATTTGAGTTCCCGATTCTAATAATTTTTTTAAATCATCTTCGGTTAATACTTCTTGGCAATTACGGGTAATTAGCTTAATTTTTTCATTTACATCCATGCCCAAGTATAAGTTATTTTAACCAAATTTTCTATCATTCATTAATCTTCTGTAAGTCTACCCATTGTTATATCCAAATTAAGTTCCTTAGTAAACATATCAGTTCTTTCTGAAATATCTTCAATATCAGAAATTACTCTTTTGTCTATTCCTTCAGGAATTAAAACTTTAATATTATTCTTAAGATCAATACCCTCAAGTTTAGTTTGAGAACAACATTGTCCAATAAGCATCAATATATCCCCTCTTTTGTTTAAATTTTGACCAATCTCCAATAACCTTTTACTATTTTTATCATTTCCTTCAACATCACAAGCAAAAACACCACGCTTTCCAAAACTGCCAATTCTTTCAACAAACATATTGTTGTTTAATTAATAATTTATTTATAGTATTTTCTGATTTGAAACAAGAAATACCAAGAAATTACTGTCCCAATTATCAAGTTTCCCAAACTTAAACTTAATAGGGCTGATAAGGCACTTATCAAAGAAGCATAAAACATTAAATTCCAAGACGACTTTAATCTTTTAAATAGTCCTGGTATTGCTATTATTTCTAATACAAATACCGCCAAACTAAACAAACTCCAAAAAGAAAAATGAAGACCATAACGCATTCCGTTAAAAATTGTTAAAGGTGTTAATAATGTTCCTAAGCCCAAAGAAATTAACATTGCTGGTAAACCAAATATTAATCCAACTACTGCCAAATAAGGTCCAAATTTAACTATAAATTTACCCACAGAATCAGGCAATTGAGGTGCCTTTTCCCCAAAATAAACGTTTAATTTTTTTTCTAAATCACTCATCATTTTTTTCCAATCTTTTTTAGCTTCATTTGTTTTTTCTTTTCTCATATATCCAATTTTATCACTTAGGGTAAAATAAAAGTATATGAATAAATTAATTACTCTAGGAATCGTTTTAACTAGTTCTTTCATTTTATCCGCTTGTACCGTTTCTAAAACAATTTCACCGATTATTAATGACCAAAATAATCAAAATCAACCAACAATTATTTCATCAGATTCTCATGACTCATGTAATTCTCAGCCAATTAATATTGAAGGTTATGGCGATCCCGGCCAAAAACTTTCTAATTGTTTTGTTCAATATCCAGGAGAACCTAGCCGTCAAGATAAAAGTTATTATATTGTTGAAGATATCTGTGGTCAATTTACTCCTGAATTCATTAGTAATAATCTTGGAAAAAAAATTATAGATACAAAAGAAATAGAATCCCACCCAAGCTACAGTTGTTCTTATTATTGGAATGAACAAAGAGATTATATTATGTTAACTTTGAATTATTTAAAGTCAGAAAATCAAAAAACCGGTCAAGAATCATTAGGTCGGACTGTTAAAACTGAAAATTCTATACCTATGAATAATTACATTGCTTATCAAGAAAATGGAATTATTAATTCCATTTATTTAATTTTAGGAGATGAAAAATTTATCAGTATTAAAACTTCCTCTGATTCTGATTTTTCCGCCAATGAATTAATTACCTTTGCTGCTAATATTGCTCAAGCTATCAAAAACTACAAGTAAATAATTCACTAATATTTGGAGTAGAATAACTAATGTCTTTTTTGGAGACTCGTTATGATTACCCGTACCAAAGAAATTATAAAATTACCTATTTTTAAGGCTTTAATTAGCCTAGCTATTCCTATAATTTTAGCTAATCTTTTTCAGGCTATGTATCAAATGACTGACTCTTTTTGGGTTGGTCGACTTGGTGGTGCTGCCCTTGCATCTGTTTCTATTTGTTCTCCAATAATTTTTCTTACCGTGGCTATGGGAATTGGTTTTGCTGTTGCTGGAGCCACCTTTGTTAGTCAATACTTTGGTGCCAAAAATCATGATATGGTTTCTCATTCAGCTGCTCAAACAATTTTGATGGTTATTATTACTTCTCTCGTTTTTAGCACTCTTGGCTTTGTCTTTGCTCCCAATATACTTCATCTTATGGGAGCCAATAGTGAAATTTTTAACACCGCTCTTGGATTTCTTAGGATTTCTTTTTTAGCTGTTGTTTTTAACTTTTCCTTTTTCATTTTTCAAGCCATTATGAGAGGGATTGGCCGTCCTCAAATTCCAGTTTTTATCGTTATTGGCACTGTCTTATTAAATTTTATTCTCGATCCTTTATTTATTTTTGGTTATAAATTTATTCCAGGTATTGGAGTTCAAGGAGCTGTCATAGCTACTATTATTACTCAAAGTATTGCTGCTATTATCGGTTTTTCTGTTCTCTTTGGTGGTCGTCATGGTATTCGTTTAAAAATTAAAGATTTTATCCCTGACTTTAAATTTATCAAAAAAGCTTTTTTAATTGGAATTCCTTCATCTATTGAACAATCTAGTCGTAATTTAACTATGGTTTTAATGACCTCAATTATTGCTAGTTTTGGTACTACTGCTATTGCTTCTTATGGTGCTGGTTCTAATATTATTCAAGTAGCTATGTTTATTGGTATTGGTTTAGCCGTGGCCAATGGAACTCTAGTTGGTCAAAATATTGGTGCTCAAAAAATTGATCAAGCCGTCAAAGTTTCCAAACTTAGTGCCGTCCTTTCTTTTGTTTTTCTTTCCATCTTAGGGTTAATTGCCTTTATTTTTGCTAAATCTTTAGTTGCTTTTTTTATTCCCAATGATCCACTAGTTATTACCACTGGAGCTCAATTTATTAGATTTATTTCTCTTACTTTTGGATTTATTGGTCTCCAAATGTCTTTTGGAAATGTTTTTATGGCAGCCGGACAAACCAAAACTACCATGCTTTTAACTATTTCATCTCAATGGTTAATTCAAATTCCTTTGGCTTTATTTCTTTCCAAAAAAACTAGTCTTGGTTTAACTGGGGTATGGTTTGCTATTCCTTTTACTAATATTTTTGTTTCTTCTATTGCTTTTCTTTTATATAAAAAAGGTAATTGGAAAAAATCAAACATTATTGAAAGAAACAAGGTTGTTGGACAAGTGTCTAAAGAAGTTATTGTTGAAGAGGGAATTCACTAACCAATTTTTTTGTTAAAATTACCTTTGTGAAACAAAAAACAGTTGGTTTGGCTCTTGGTTCTGGAGGATGGAGAGGTCTAGCTCATATTGGAGTTATTAAATCTTTATTCCAAAATAATATTCCTATAGATTTTATTGCCGGTAGTAGTATTGGTTCAGTTGTTGGTGGTTTATATTCTGCCATCGGCAATATTAACGAAGTTGAAAAAATTGTCAACGATCTTAACTTTAAAAGTATTTTAAAAATTTCTCTTCAAAGATGTCCTGATAAAACTTCACTTTTTAATAAAAAATTTAAACTTTTCTTAAAAAATATAATTGGCGATATTAATATTGAAGATTTAAAAATTCCTTATTGTGCCGTTGCTAGTAATTTATTTACCGGAGAGTTATTAGCTATCGATAAAGGCAATTTAATTTCTGCTATGAGAGCCAGTATTGCCATCCCTTTAATTTTTAATCCAATTAAAATAGATGATAACTATCTTTTTGATGGCGGCATGATTAGTCCTATTCCGGTCAGTATTGTCAAAGAGATGGGTGCCGATATCACTATTGGAGTTAGTTTATATGGTGGTATTTTCCCTCTTAATTTAAATAAAAAAAGTAGAATGTCTCGAATTAAAGCTGGTAAAATTTCTCGATTTTTATCTTTAAAAAGAATGGCCCAAATTGATCTTTCATTAGCTGATATCCCCATAGATCTTAAAATACCAAATGAAGATTATGCAATTTTTACCCAATTTTTAAAAAACAAACAAGTTATCAACTGTGGTTTTCAAAGCACCAACGATATCATCAATAAAATTCATCAAAAGATTAAATAATTTTAATAATTTTTATTGCCTTACCTTTAATTATTGCTGTCGCTATTTTTTTATAAGCTTTATCTAATATTCTTCCAAAAGTAGGTTGAGAAATTCCCATTTTTTTGGCTGCTTCAATTTGATCCAATCCATCTACATCATGAAGTTTTAATGCTTCTAATTCATCGTGAAATAACTCCTCCTCTTCTAGTATAGACATAGGAATACCCTGAGGCTTGAAATACAATACCTCAGGGTTAAAACAAAGACGTCTAGGATTTCTAGGTCTAACCATAATGTCTTATTTTAAATTACTTTCCTGATTTTTGACATCTTCAAGCTCTTCTTCCAAAGCTTTTCGATAGTCAACCAAAGATTGTTTTGAAAAACCTAAACCGCGACCAAATCCTCGACCACAACCAAAACCTTTTCTAACCCCACCACAAAGACCAAGTCCTCGTCCAGTTGATGGACCTTGACCCATTGGGCCTGTTTTATCTCTATTTGGCATATTGCCTCCTTATTGATTAATTAATAATTATGAATATATATTCATTATAGTACTTATAAAAATAATGTCAAATTACTTATGAAATAAATCAAAATCTATTTTTTATACCCCAATATTAGATATAAAACACCAATAACAAATGGAACTAACATATATATTACAATTCCCTGACCCAAAATTATAGATAATATAAATCCAATTAATATTGGTACTGTAATTAAAAATCCTCCTATCTTTTCGTTTTTCCAACCCCAAGCTAAACCGATAAACATCAAAGGGAAAATAAGCAGCCAAAGATTATCAAAAAATGTGTAATCCGGATTAATAAAAGGTGTTGGATTACCGTAGCCAAAATAAAAAGGTAGGCCAAAAAGAAGAACCCCCAAAGCTAAAATTTTTACTATCCATTTAAAAAATTTAAAGCCCACGACTAATTATATCAATATAGTCCGATTTTATATTCAAAAAACTCAATAATATTGAAAACATTACTATTTAATGGTAAATTACAGTAATTATGAATAAAGAAAGAAAAGCAGTCTATGCCGGTAGTTTTGATCCACCAACTAATGGTCATGTTTGGATGATTGAACAGGGTTCTAAATTATTTGATAATTTAGTTGTTTCCATTGGTACAAATCCAGACAAAAAATATACTTTTTCTGTGGAGGAAAGATTAGAGATGCTTAAAGAATCAGTTAAAAATTGTTCAAATGTCAGTTTTGATGAGTTTAATAATAAGTATTTAGTCAATTATGCTAAACAAATTGGTGCTGATTTTATTCTTAGGGGAACCAGAAATTCCATTGATTTTGACTTCGAGAAAGCAATGAATAATGTTAACCAAGATATTGATTCAAATAT
Source organism: Candidatus Shapirobacteria bacterium (assembly GCA_028710865.1). The sequence goes on along the minus strand of JAQTUF010000004.1, from coordinate 15,023 downwards.
TATTACTGTTTTTTTAATACCCCCAAGAGAATTATGTGAAATTAGTTCTAGCTTAGTTAAAGGTCTTATTGGTCCAGATGGGTGGGAAGAAATTGTTTGTAAATATGTCCCTCAACCGATTTTCGATAAGATTAAAGAAAAATATGGTCGAAAATAAGACTTTTTCTTCAGAAATATTTTTAAATAATAATATTGAGAATAAATGGCAAATTTTGAGTCGCCAATTTCAACCAGTATTAAATTCAGAAATTTTTACAGATTTAAGGCAACACTACAATGAATCTCACCGTCACTATCACACTCTATCTCATGTAAACCATTGTCTTAGTGAATTTGATTTGGTTAAAAATCAAATTAAAAATCCACAAGCTGTTGCTTTAGCAATTTGGTTCCATGATTATATTTATGATCCATCACAAAAAGATAATGAGGAAAAAAGTGCTCAAAATGCCTTTAATACCATTACAAAAAATGGTTTATCCAGCGATTTTGCCAATACAGTTTCTAGTCTAATTTTGTCTACTAAACATATAAATCCATCATTTAATTCTGATGAGCAATATTTAAATGATATTGACATGACTATCCTTGGTCAAACTCCTGATATTTTTAATATTTTCGATCAAAAAATAGAAATAGAATTCAGACAAATTTATCCAAAAGATGTTTACCTAGGAGGTCGTATTAAGTTTTTTGAAGCGGTTCTTAATCGTCAAAATATCTTTTTCACAGATTTTTTTAAAAATAAATATCAAGACACTGCCAGACAAAATATTCAATCAAAAAAAACCGAACTGGAAATTAGACTTAAAAGTAATTTACAAAACTAGTCTATAATTTCCACCACTTTTAACATAAGAATAGAGAATTTCTGTTTTTTGTTTAAGTTCATCAAATGAGCAATTACTATTTATCACAGCTAAACCTTTAGCCTCTTTTACTTCATTTGGTAACTGATGTTTCAGTCGTTTTTCTATTTGTTCATCAGTCCAACCATTTCTTGATTTTATTCTTTTTATCTGTTCGTCTTTATCACAAGTAACTACTATTACTTTGTCAATATCTTTTTCCTTTTCTATTTCATAAAATATTGCTGATTCCACAATAAATATTTTTCCATCTTCCGATTTTTGTATTTCTTTAGCCAATTTTCCCCATACTTTTGGGTGAATAAAATTTTCCAATGCCTCTTTTTTTTTGGTATCAGTAAAAATTATTTGAGCAATTTTTTGTCTATTAATTTTTTCATTATCAATTACACCTTCACCTAAAATTGATTTTATTTCTTCTAGATTTTTATTATCAGACATAATATTTTTTGCTACCTTATCACAATCAAAAACATATATATCTGGATATTTTTTTAAAAATTTTCCAACAGTACTTTTACCACAACCCATACCGCCTGTAAGAGCAAAAATTCTTTTTTCGGTTTCTATCATAATTATTTTGGCTAAGTGGATAATTTCTAAACCATTTTATCATCACTAATTGTTATCTCTTTTTATAAACTATCATTAAACATCCTGTAATATTGTAATTTTGACTCTTATATAGTATAATCGCGGCGCACATTAACAATTTGTTAATGATATAAAAAAAAAGGAAAATACCGGTATTCTAACCAAACTAACAGTTTGATTATTATCCGGATAATATAAAAAGAATCGTAAAATATACAAAAAGTTAGGAGAGTGTCTATTTATGGAAAATTTTGAACTGGCAGGAGGGACAATCATCGGGAAGGATCATCATCGGAATAAGTTTAATAATCAAGATGCCTATCATATAGAACAAGACCATGACATAATTGTGGCCTTTATCTGTGACGGGTGTGGAGATAAAGCTACTAGCGGGTTTAGTGAAGTTGGTGCCAATATTGGGTGTCGTTTATTAACTACGGCAACCATGAGGATGGCAAAACAATTTCCCGATTACCCGATTTTCCTAAGGGAAAATTCTTTTTTCTTTTGGGAACAAGTCAGAAATGAGGTTCTAGCAACAATTAGGTATCTTTGTCGTCAAATGGGGGAGGAAATCTCTGAGTCGGTGATTAAATATTTTTTATTCACTACTATAGGGGTATTAATCACTCCTCAATGGGCACAATTTGTTTCCATTGGTGATGGGGTGATAATTGTAAACGGGCAAGAACTTTCAATTGGTCCATTCCCAGACAATATGCCTCCATATCTTGGATATACCTTAGTCCAGTCATCAATCGATCCGGAATTGTTAAAGTTTCAATCCCAATATTCTATTCCCACATCAGACTTAGATTCATTTCTTATTGGGTGTGATGGGGTGATAGATCTCATTGCGGCGGACAACTTGGCAGTTCCGACTACTAAAGAAGTTGTTGGTCCAATTAGCCAATTTTGGCAAAATGATCAATTCTTCGGTAATCCTTTGGCTATAACTCGGCAACTAGCTGTTATCAATCGAGACAGACAAACCTTAGATCATGAAAGAGGACGAATTTGCCCACAATATGGGTTATTACGTGATGACACCACTTTGGTGGTTGGTCGCAAAAGGAAGGAGGAAGAATAACGATGCCCAAGGAGATTTATCTAAGCGGTAGATGTATTACTTTAAACCCAAAACAAATAATTGGTTCGGGTGGAGAGGCGGATATTTACCGAATAGATCCCAATCACGCGGTCAAGATTTACAAAACTCCGGACCATCCTGATTATAAAGGTTTACCCAAAGAACAAGAAGGAGCCCGGGAAAGGATTTTGATTCACCAAAGGAAGTTGAGGGAATTCCCCAAAAACTTACCTTCAAGAATCATAACTCCGATCGATTTGGCAACAGACGCCAATAACCAAAAGATTTTAGGTTATGAAATGTTATTGGTAAAAAACAGCGAAGTCCTGATGCGTTATAGTGAACGCAACTTTCGGGCATCGGTTCCCAACGAAGCAGTGATCGTAATTTTTTGCGATCTTCATTCAACCGTGGAACAAACCCACAAAGCAGGTGTAGTACTTGGTGATTTCAACGATCTGAATGTGCTAATTTCTGGCACAGAAGCGTATATCATCGATGCCGACAGTTGTCAGTGGGGATCTTATCCTTGTCGTGTTTACACGACTAAATTTGTCGATCCGCTTCTTTGTAATTCCAGCGGAATGGTGAGTCAACACAACGAAAATTCTGATTGGTACGCTTTTAGCGTCATGCTTTTTCAGTCATTGTTGTTTGTTGACCCGTATGGTGGAATTTATAAACCTAAAAATCCTGCTCAAAAAATTCCTCAATCATCACGGCAACTTCATCGAATAACAGTTTTTAATTTGGATGTGGTTTACCCCAAACCGGCTATTCCTTACGGAGTTCTACCGGATGATCTTTTGGAGTATTTCCATCGTTTGTTTGAAAAGGATATTCGTGGAATTTTCCCAATAAAAACCTTAGAAAACATGAGATGGACTCAATGCACCAATTGTGGGTTGGTTCATGCTCGGGGAAAATGTCCTGGGTGTGATCAAATTGCTCCTGGTTCAATCAAAGAGAGACAAGTTGTTCAAGTTACCGGCAAAAGAATCATCGCTACTCGAGTTTTTCAAACTTCTGGGAGAATTCTTTTTGCCGCTTATCAAGGAGGTAGACTAAGATATCTTTATCAAAATCATGGTGAAGATTGTTTTAGGCGGGAAGACGGTTCAATCGTTGTAAGTGGTCGGGTTTGTACCCCTCAGATGAGATTTCGAATCAATGGGTCAAACACCATCATAGCGACGCAAAACCGAATGACCATTTACTCTCCAAACGAAAAACCAGTTGAAACCCAAGTAGATAGTTTTGGTTCTTTACCCATGTTTGATGCCAACGAAAGACATTATTATTGGGTGAGGAGCGGTGACATCTTGAGGAATGGGACTTATGGCAATGAATTGATCGGCCAGTCTTTGGAAAATCAGACTCTTTTCTGGGTAGGACCTAGATTTGGTTTTGGTTTTTATCAAGCAGGGGAATTATCAATGTATTACACCTTTGACGCTGAGAAATCTCAAAGTCTCAACGACAAAGTAAATCTTCCCCGTATTTCTGGCCAATTGATCGACTCCACCTGCGTTTTTGCCGAAGATAGGTGTTGGTTTTTTACTTCCACTCAACAAGGAGGTAAAACCATCAACCAATGTTCGGTAATTATGTTCAATGGTGTAGTTTTAGGGACAACTAGCACTACAGCTGGAGATGGTTCCTGGTTAGGTTCCATTCGAGGAAAATTGGCGGCAGGAAATTTCTTGCTATCAAATACCGACGATGGAATAGTCAAAGTACAAACAAACGGGAATGGGCAAATCGAAAAAATTCAAGAATTTCCCGATACTGAACCGTTTGTTAGTTCAACTGACCATCTATTTTTTGGAGACAATGGTTTATCTGTTGTCCATCCAAAGGAGGTGTGGAATTTAAGGATCGTTTAACCATGGTTAGTAAACCAGTTCTCGACAACAAAATTTTTTAAAGGAGGAATAATCCCATGTTGTCAACAATACCTAATTTTTACAACCCCAGTAAGGTAGAGGAAATCTACCGAGTTCCCTATGTTCAGCGTGCTGAAGAAGCCATTGGTTGGGCAAAAAAGTATGACATCAAACCGGCTGCCAGCGACAGGAAGAAAATCTGCCTGATGATCATCGATGCGCAGAATACCTTCTGTTTGCCCGATTTTGAGCTTTTTGTCGGCGGCGCCAGCGGCAGGGGGGCCATCGAAGACAATGATCGTCTTTGTCGCTTCATCTACGAAAACCTGGATGTGATTACTGAAATTGATCCAACCATGGACACCCACTATGCCATGCAAATCTTTCACCCGCCTTTTTGGGTGAATGATGCAGGCGATCACCCGGCGCCGAATACCGAAATCTCGGTCAACGACGTGCGGCAGGGAATCTGGAAAGTTGATCCGTCAGTGGCCAGTATGGTTGGCGGTAACTACCAAGCTTTGCAGCGTTATGCTCTGCATTACGTGGAAACATTGTCTGCAGGCGGTAAGTACCAGCTTTATATCTGGCCATACCACGCCATGTTGGGTGGCATCGGCCATGCTTTGGTCTCGGCTGTCCATGAGGCAGAGTTTTTTCACGGTATTACCAGAAAGAGCCATACCGGTTTCCAGATCAAAGGTGGAAATCCATTGACGGAAAACTATTCCGTGCTGGCGCCTGAGGTAAGTACCTATTCTGACGGAACTGCCTTTGCCCAAAAAAATGTCAGCTTCATCAAGAAACTTTTGGAGTTTGACATGGTGATTATCGCCGGGCAGGCAAAATCGCACTGCGTGGCCTGGACCATCGCCGATCTTCTTGGCGAGATCAAGAAAAAAGACCCGACCTTGGCCGCAAAAGTCTACATCCTGGAGGATTGCACCTCACCGGTGGTTATTCCCAATGTAGTGGACTTCACTCAGCAGGCCAACGACACTTTCGCGGAGTTCAAAAGAGAAGGCATGCACCTGGTCGTTTCCACCGATCCGATCAGCGACTGGCCCAATTCCCCCATTAAATAGCCGTAAGGCAGAAAGGTTTAGGTAAGAAACATGGATAATGTCAAAGATCTCATTCAAAATGCTCACGAAGAGGGGTCTCTTTCCGATGATTCGATGGACCTGTTAAAGAACATCGATCTGGGCGCCCAAATTCAGGCAGCCATGGGAATTCCGGCAATGGAAGCCCCGACCAGCGAGGTAATTTTAATTACCTGTTTACTGGATGATTCGGGGTCAATCTGTGCCGCCGGGAATGAACAAGTAGTCCGGGAAGGCTACAATATGATTCTTGATGCTCTTATGGCGACCAAGCAGAAAGAGAGCATCTACGTTCATACCCGCTATATCAACGGGAAGATACTGCACCCGTATATGCCTTTGACGCAGGCCCCCCGACTCGACAGCAGCAACTACCAGGCGAACGGCGGAACACCGCTCTACGATGAAACCGCCGTTATGCTGGCCACGGTTGTTGCCAAGACTCAGGAATATTCAACTCAGGGTATCTCGGTCCGAGCAATATCGGTAATTGTTACCGATGGCCACGACCAGCATTCGGTGAAATTCGTTTCCACCGACATCAAGCCTTTGGTGGATGATATGTTGATGTCAGAATCACACATTATCGCCGCCATGGGCATCGATGACCGTCTGACCAATTTCGTTCGCGTTTTCGGCGAAATGGGCTTAAAAAAGGAGTGGATCCTCACTCCGAAAAATTCGGCTCATGACATTCGGGCGGCATTCCGTACCGTCAGTCAGTCAGCCGTGCGCACTTCACAAGCTGCCAACTTCAATTCGGCAGCCATGGGTGGTTTTGGAACCAACCCGTAAAATGACTAAAAAGTCAAATCAATATTATTGCGTTGATTTTGACTAATTAGTCATCCTCTCAATCAATGGGAAGCTTTTAGTTTGATCTTCGGATCGAGCAAAAAGGCTTCCCATTTTTTTTGCTAAAAAAAGCACCCATATATAAATCCGTACCTAAATACGAACAATGGGTGCTTTTAAAATGTGTTTCTAAATAATATAATTAGCTTCGCGGATAGGCCTCTTTGACCCTTTTGATCATTTCAGGATCACCCATTTCCTTTCCCTCTACATCGCTAAGTTTAACCACAGGTTTACCTTGGCAAGAAGACATCTTTATAACGATATTTAAGGGATCCTGATCAAGATCATTGGACAAATCAGTACCGACACCGAAATTAATTCGGAAATAACGGACAAAAGTCAAAAACAGTGGAACAATAATCTCTTCATTAATTTTCAAACCATCGCTAAAGGTAACTATTTTGGTGATCGGGTCGATGTTCATCTTCTGATAATGGTCTATGGTTTTATACCCAAAAGCGTACGGATCTCCTGAATCATGCCGAGGACCAGAATATGACCGACTGAGAACAAGATCAAAATCCCGGTAAAAGGCATCGGTACCAAAAGTATCTGAGAGGGCAATTCCCAAGTCGGCAATAAATTCTTGCTGCCAGACATGAAAGGCACGTTTTTGTGCTTGACTAATATCATTAACCAAGCTTAAATGAGCCATAATCCACTCATGAGCCATGGTTCCCATAGCTTTGATATTGTGCTTCATCGCTAAGAAAACATTTGATGTAGCTCGAAAATCATCACAGGAACATTCACGGGCGAGTGTACCGACCATTTCATCTTGCCATTCACGAGTGAATCGCCGTCTAGTACCCATTTCGTTGATGGGTAAATGATAGAAATTAATAAGCTCGATTTTTTTAGCAAGTTTTTCTCTACCAACCTGATAACTGCGTTCCAGATCTGCATCAGGCAAGCTACGAAAATAGACTTCGCTAATTATGGCCAGGATCGGAACTTCCCAAAGGATGGTATTGACCCATTTGCCTTTGATGTGAATTCGTAGTTCGCCATTATCATCAGTGACAGTGACAGTGGTAGGATCGAAGCGAAAATTTGAGAGAAATTCAATAAAGTCAGGGGTTAAAAAACGAATTTTACTTTGAAGAAACGTTTTTTCCAAGGCCTGCAGCTGAAGATTAGCCATAAAATCGATTTGGCGTCTGACTATTTCAGCTAAGTAACCGAGTTTCTGCCCTTTATTCCGACACTTAAAATCGTATTCAACCTCAACATTTCGATACTGATGGAAAACGGCTTGCATCATAGTAAACTTATACAAGTCGTTATCCAAAATGGATTTAATAATTGGAATCTCCATTAGTTTTTTCAACACCTTTTTAAAAATTGTCATTTTAATGACTCCTTTCCAAAATTTTTTATTTAGAAACAAACTGTTAAGGATCTATTTATATCAAAGCAAACGCTTTTCGTTCACTGGATTTAAATATAGGTTCAAATTATATCAAAAACATCCACTATAATCAATCTTATAAGACTAATATTAGTTTAATATCAGTAAATAGAATAAATAATTTTTGTTTTGCCCTATAAAAAAAGTCTGTAAATTATACTTTACAGACTTTGTTAAAAAATTGTTAAAAATCATTCAATAGTTATAACTATTTTCTTTTGGCCGACGACCTTAATCATTTTTTCTTCAAAATGGCTATTTCCAACACTAGCTGGATATTCCAGTAAACAAAACCAAATGATTTCTCCTTTTGGATCATAATCATCGTTTTCTCTTAGACGTTTAGCCTTGATCTCAAAACATGAGGGAATTCCTTCCCTACTGTCTCCGCAATTTTCTTCCGCTTCAATAACCACAAATTTAGCTTTTCCTCTCGATTCATCATAAACAGCCAAATCAAGTATATAGTCTTTTGTCGGGATTACTCCAGTTTTTGCTGTCTCAACTAACCTTTCCTCTTCACTTCTAGAGAAATGTGTTTTATGACTTTTCTCTCCCAAGGCAATTCTAATTTCGTCAGTCGGTTTACCATCCATTAATCTGTCTTTTACTCCATAAGCGAAAATTTCCGATTGAATTACATCTCCAATTCTAAGCATTATAGATTCTCCTTTCTTTTTTTTGACAATTTTTTAAAGGACTCAAAACAATCAAACCGAGTTGGTCTATCCACTATCCAAATTAATACTGGCTTATTTTATCAATTCTAAATTTAAATTACTCAAACAATTTATGAGTATTATTATAAACAAACAAAAACATGGTAAAATCCGGTTGGATAAATAGAAAGGAGGTTAAAGCAACTTTTTTACCATTATTCCAAAAGTTTTAAAGAACATTAAATTAAAAAAAGGAGAGTGATTTTTGTGGGAAGTGTAAAAAGTCTAGATACCCTCATTGAAGCAAGTAAAAATGTTGTTGGAGAAGGAATCTTTAACTTCAGCGACGATTTTTCAGTCTTTGATTGGGGTAAAATGCCAGATGTTATCCCTTTTAAAGGAGCTGCTTTATGCATCATGTCGGCAGTCGCCTTTGAAAATCTCAGATCGCGATTTGGCAACAATATTCAATCGCATTACAGAGGTCTGAACGGAAGCCATCAAGAACTTCAACTTGTCCGTGGGTTAAGTAGGCCAACCACCAAAATGAAAGTTGACTTATTCCAAGTGATTAAGCCGATTTTCAAAAATGGAGAATATGATTATTCAGCGCTTAAGGGTCAAAATAATTACCTCATTCCGTTGGAGATCATTTATCGGCTTGGTTTACCTCCCGGGTCAAGTATCTTTCGACGTATCAAGGAAAAAAAATTGGATTACCAAGACCTGGGTTTGGATAAAGAACCGGTTCCTGGACAGAGGTTACCAAAACCTTACTTTGAGGTAACCACCAAACTTGAAGAAACTGATCGGCCGGTCACCTGGCAGGAAGCGGAAAAAATTGCCCATCTTCAAAAAGGCGAGATTGAAAAGATAAAAGAAATTCTTTCTCGTTGTATTGACGTCATCAATTTATTAGCCGATAAAGCTGGGCTTCAAAATGAAGACGGCAAGATTGAATTAGCTCTTGGTCCTCATCGAGAAATAGTTGTAGTTGATGTATTTGGGACGTTGGATGAGTGTCGTTTCACTTATCAAGGAATCTCAATCAGCAAAGAAATGCTGCGTCAATATTACGACCCAACTCCATGGAAAAAAGAGGTTGATGAAGCAAAAAAATATGCCAAGGAAAATGGCATAGAGAATTGGAAACAATTTGTTTCTCTTTCGCCGCCAAGGTTGCCAGAAGAATGGATTAATACTGTTTCTTGGGCTTATCAGGCCGTTGCCAACAAAATGTTGGGCAAAGACATTTTTTCAAATATTCCCAGCATCCCCGAGATTATCAAACTTTACAAACATCTTTGTGAGTCACTCTAAAAACATCGGGATGGTTCCACTGTCAGTCGACAACAACCATCCCATCAATTTTTTAATCAATATTTTTTAAATTAATAAGAATGGAGTTTAGACCTTTATAACTCTTATTTCATCAAAAGTAATCCAACTAAAGAAACTAAACTACCTATAATTTTTCTTGGTAAATTTTCTCGTTCTTTTAAAAATATTGCTGCAGCAATAAAAATAATTACAACTTTAAATGTTGTAATTGAAGAGACTAAACTCAAATTCCCAACAGAAAAAGTTAATATTACCCAAGATAATGATTGTAAAAAACGTAGACCTCCTGTGATAGCAATATCTTTCTTTGTATATTTATTTTTATTTTTAGTTAAAAAAGTTATTAAACCTAAAAATAGACATTGACTCCACCAACTAAACATTGTTCCAGTAGTAAATCCTGTAGTTTTTTGTAAAGTTCTTTCAGCAGTTAAAGAAATTCCCAGCATCACACCACTCAAAAGCATTAATAAAAAATATTTATCAAATTTTAATTTTCCTATTCTATGTTTTTGAGAGACAACTACTATTCCGACCAACAATAACACTGTTCCAAATATTTGTATTGTTGTTAATCTTTCATTAAGGAAAAAAGTCGCCAGAACTATTGTTACAGGGGTATAAATATTGCTAACTAGAGTAGTTACCCCAGCTTCAACATGTTTTTGAGCCGTATATGAAGCTATAAAAAATCCGCCACCGAATATTCCACATATCAAAGCCAATCCAATTAAATAAAAAATGTTTCCTTGTAAATAAAAAGGTTTAAAAAATGGCAAAAACAAACTTAAACCAACAGTAATTAACATTACTTGAAAAGCGAAACTTATTTGCCCTTTATTGTCCGCATTCTTTTTTGTTGCCAACCATCTTCGTTGAAGGGGAGAAGCACTTGCTGCAATAAAGTAAAAAATATAACTTAAAATTCCAATCATTCCAAATTTTATCAATACCTCTTCGATATCAGTTTTGAAATTATAAAATATATACCCATCAAAAAAATATAAATTATCGAAGCGCACAAAACAATTTTCATTGTTTGATAACTAAAATTAGTCATTAATTTTAGTAAATAGATAGTTCCAAAACTTAATATTAATCCAAGAATAGGGTAAAAGAAGATACTATCAAAATTCATTGGTTCACGACTATTTTTAACCACCACATTTTTGCCAATTTTTTTTAGTAAATTAATTTCAAACTTTTCAAAATTACTAAGCCCATTAATAAACAAACTTTTTCCATTATCAAAAAATATTCCAATTTCTCTAATAGTGTTATTTATTGTTCTTTTAATTGTTAATTTATTAATTTTTTTTATCAAAAACTTTTCTTTCGCTCTAATCAAAAAATATTTTGATAAATAAGTTTCCATTTTCAAAAATTTATCAAAAAATTTCTTTAACCAAAAATTCATTAAAACAAAAAATAAAACCAGCCCTACAAAAAATAAATATGAAATTGGAAAATTAAATAATATCGAAGCTAAAATCGAACCGAAGAATAAACTAACTATCAATTCCAAAAATGCTATTTCTCTACGTTTTATTTCTTTTTTTGAAGTTTGATATTCTGTTAACACAGTTAATTATATCTTGTCACGACACGAGCGGAGAGGGTGAGTCTAGAATCTTTTTATCCCTATAACTCTAAATATTTTTTATCTCTAGTTTCCACAATCTAAAGCCAACTATAACCAACCAAACAAGTATATTAATAACTATAATTTTCTGAAACAATCCTTTCCATTCAAACAAAAATCCTTGTTCATTAAAGTAATACCAAATAATTCCAAATATTAAATTAAAAAATAATACAAAATAAGAATATGGAACCAATTTTTTCCAATACAAATTTTTTTTCATATCTTGGATTATTAAAAATGCCATCATTGAAATCGTTATTATCAATATAAAAGCAGCCAAATAATGTATTTTTCCTGTTAAAGATAGAGATGTAAAACCAAAATGGTAATTTGTAATAATTTTGTCTGCTGGAAAAATTAAAACCCCAATTAATTCAATTACACATAACCAAAAAGTTATCGTTGCCAAAATATTTTTATTTTTAATGATATTTTTTTTCAATCCAAAACCAATAAAAACTGCCGAAAAAATAAGAATTCCAAAATTTAACGTTTGTATCCAACCAAACTTACCATCAACCAATTTACTTATAGTATCTCTAATATGATTGTAATCAGGTTGCAAAAATCCTAACGTTAAAAAACAAAGGAAAAATAATATTGATAAACTTCCACCAATTAATCCAAACCTACTTGAAGTTAATTTTCTATCCAAATTCATTAAAGAAGTATAACAATCCTTACAGGCTGCGGAGCAGATGAGTCTGAAACTTTTCTATATTTTTTATATCACCCTTATTTTTTGATAAACGTTTCAATTATCCACAAAACACTCAAAGTCAAATATTTTAATTTAATTCTAACCAACAAAAAGGAGGGTGGTTTCTATACTTCTCTTTTTCAAAATCAGAAAATTTTTTCCACATATACTTAAATGTATAACCACCATGAGTTTTATCATCAATTATATAAAGCCAGTCAGAAACTCTATCTAATTCAACTTTGATTTTGTCACCTTCTTTTACTTTTTTTGTATATAGCGGTTCACTAACAAGAGTTCCATAAACATTGTTTCCATCAGAATAAATATTAGAAAGAAACATATGTTCCATTTTAACTTTATTATCATCCGATGGGAACGCATATTTTATTAAGCATTCAGTCATTACTGGAAGAATTCTTTTTGATTCAGTCTCAATTTCTTCTTTAAACTTTGGAAATTCCTCTTGTGCAATTTTTATAGCTTCTTGCATTCCTTCATCTTCACCTGAAAAAAGAAAAATTTGTTTTTGGTTTAATTTATTCATAACCACTCCTGATTAACTCTAACATATTTTAATGAATTAAACAAACATAATTTAATAAAACAAAATCGGATAAAAATTTAAAATACAGTTCAAAATTAATCACTACAACGCTTGACGGAAAAGGTGAGTCTGGAACGAAATTGAAGCTAAACAGGAACAAGTTTGATTTTCTTCGTTAAGTATCATTAGTTATATTACATGGAACTTTCGGGAAAAACTAGAATTTGGCGGCGAACCATTGACGCAGTTAGAACCTATTTTGCAAATCTAGATTATAATCTAACCAATGCGGACAATTAATCGAGTGATCGTTTCTGCTTTAATCTTCTCCAAAGATAGTAAGTTGTTTATGGGTCAAAAAGATACAAACAAAGGTGGGGTTTATTCCGATTGTTGGCATATTCCTGGCGGCGGTGTTGACGAAGGAGAAACAAAAGAAACGGCTTTAATCAGAGAAATAAAAGAGGAAACCGGAATTGATATTTCTAGCTTGGAGATCAAACTGGTTGATAATCAAGGGAAAGGGACTTCAGAAAAAACATTATCTACTGGAGAGAAAGTTATCTGTGAAATGGAATTTAATGTCTACAAAATTCAATTACCTCAAAACTCAAAAGACGTAAAAATAATACTTTCAGACGACTTAGTTGAATACGATTGGTTTGATTTATCAGATCTTCAGAACCAAAAACTCACCCCACCATCAATCAATTTGTTCCGTAAGTTAGGGTATATGTAATCTTGGCGGAGCAGGTGGGTCTGGAACCTTTTTATCTCTATAACTATTGAACTTGTTTCAAACTACTTCCATCCCATTCAATTACTGGTTTGTCTCCATATTTGGCTTGTATTTCTACAGATTCATTCAACCAAGTTCCATAATCAATTGTTTTATTTTTTGGACCTTCAAAAGGAGCTATGGCAAAATAAGCTGTTATTTTATAACCCCCGTCTAAACGATTAGTATCCTTTAAATCTGATGTTCGAAAACTTTTCTCAAAACTTTCTCCGTTGCCAAAAACCTTACCCATCGTATAAATTCCACCCAAATCTCTATCTTCTGTTGGGTCAGCGTCTAGGTCATCCCAACAAGTCGAACTAAAACAACTATCCATCATATAAGAGGCTCCGCTTACATTAACTACTTTAAATGTTTGAATCCCAGTATTTTCAGAATCTGTTTTTACGGTTTCTTTTTTCTCTTCTTCTTTTGTTGGCACTTCCGTTATTTTTTCCTCTTCAACTTCTGTCTCAATTTGTTTCATTACTTCTTCCCCGGTTTCTTTGGTTTCAACTACATTATTATCTTTTTTCCAAATTGGCAATTCATCTGCAGTTAATCCAGAAACTTCTGCTTTTACCTCACCTTTATCATCGGATTTAATACTAATTCCAATAATTTTTTTATCTTGAATACCAGATCGGACTTGATCAGCGGCGAAATTCACCGCAACAAATTTATCAACTGCTTTACTTAAATTTCCAGGAATATTAGCAATAGCCAAAATTCCTGATGCTGGTTCAGTCACACTTCGAATACTTCCGGCCATTTCGGTAATTTTGTTTTTATCTCCAAGGGCTATCCTAGCTTCATCTTCGGTAATCTCCAAAGCTAAATCAGCTCCGGCTACTACAGTTCCAGCAGTAGCAATAGCTCCAGACGAAACAACCCCAGCTATTCCTCCGCTTAAAGCCACCGTACCTACATATACAGTTACCTTACAACCATTTTTTAGTCTTACCGCATCATTTTCAAGAGATTGAAAGGTGTCTCCAGCCTCACCCCATGCCTCTCTGGTTGCTTGATCTTGTGATTGATTCAAAATTAACTGAGCCATTTTAGCATCTACCCCAAAATGTTTAGCTAAAGTTCTAATCTGTTTACCCATCGGAGCACTTTCGATCACTTTTTGTACCTCGACCGAATCGTAAGCATAAGTATTTTTAATTAAATCAAAAGCTGTTTTTTCATTGGCCAATTTTTCTGCATTTTTTTCTAGTTCTGCCACGTCACCTTCCAAGTTTTTCCAATCTTCAATAATTGAAGTTAATTCTTGATCCCATTTATCATAATCACCATATTCTTTTGCCTTTACCAAAACATTTTCACTTTCGTATCTCAACAAAGCATATTGTCTTGATACTGACAATGTTTCTTCGTAAACTGTTTGATCCAAAGAAGAATTTTTATCTTTTTTCAAAAAAACAAAACCAACAATTAAAACAATCACGACAACTATTGGAATTAAGATTTTTTTCAGCATAACCGATTTTACCATTTCTATATAGTCACTATTACAGGCTGCGGCGAACCATTGAC
>JAQTUF010000014.1 GCA_028710865.1 Candidatus Shapirobacteria bacterium | reverse complement strand
GAGAAATTGTAGAAAAATTAATGCCAGAAATAGTTCTAAAAAAAACGACTGTAATTTCTGGATTTATGTATGGTGTAGATACTGAATCTCATCAAAAATGTCTGGAATATGGCGGGAAAACTATAGCTGTTTTGGGTGGTGGATTGGATGAACCTTGTCCAAAAGATAATGATAAATTGTATACGGAAATTCTAAAAAATAATGGTTTAGTAATTTCTGAATATGAGCCGAATTTTAAGGCGACAAATTGGAGTTTTCCTCAAAGAAATAGAATCGTATCTGGTTTGGCAAACATAGGAGTGGTGGTGATAGAGGCAGGGATAAAATCGGGTAGTTTGATTACAGCAAAGTTGGCTTTGGAGCAAAAAAGAAAAGTATTGGCAGTGCCTGGACCAATAAATTCAAGGACCTCTGCTGGGACAAATTGGTTAATCAAATCTGGAGCAGCAAAAATGATAACAGAGGGATTAGACATTTTTGAAGATAAAATTGAAGCACCAAGGCAAGAAAATATGTTTAAGGATTATAGTAACTTGTCTGATTTTGAGAGAAACGTTATTGATATTTTAGAAAATGAAGCACTGACAATAGATGAAATTTGCCAAAAATTAAAAAAACAAGTTAATGAGATTTCGACTAATCTATCATTTATGATAATGAAAGATTTGTTGATCGAAGAAGACGGAAAGTTTTATATAAGCTAGAGATATTTTTCAAGCATAATACGATTATTATTGATATCGGCTCGTGGTTCAACTTCCGTAAAATTAAACCCAAATTTCACTAAAAATGCCAACATTTCCCGTCGATTGTTTCTAGTTTTTATTTTAATTTTTAAATAATTATGATTTTTTGCCCACTGGAATAAATGTTTCATTAATTCAGTTAAAACACCGAGTTGTCTAAACTTAGGATCAACCCCAGCCATCCAACAATAAAAAGATCCATCTTTATCTCTATCGTAGGAAACTAGATATCCAACTGGAAGATGATCTATATAAGCAACTAAAATTAAATTTTTCTCTGATTTTATTCTATCTTCAAAATATTTTTTATCGTAAGATTGATCGAATTCAATAATGGTCTTGGTTATTTTAACTACATCATTAAGAGATTTTTTTTCAAGTACGATTTTTGGGTTCATTACAAATAATTGGTCCAATCGGAAATTGGGGCGACGTTGCCACAGATAAAGTTAATAGCATAAAGAATTATGGCCGGAAGAAGAATCAAAAAAATTATTTTGCTTGATTTTTCAGATAAAATTTTTGAAAAAGATAGTAAAAGGAAAGGATAAACGGGGGCAATATAACGGCTAATATCTCGATGGGCAACAAAAATTGTAGCAACCAAAAACACGGCAGGATAAACGGCGGTGATATCAAATTTATGTTTTTTAATTAGTCGATAAACTCCGTAAAGAGCGATTAAGAAAATATAAATAACGTCTTCAAGCCAAATAGTATTAATCCAGGATTTAGTACTAATAAAAACAGTGTAAGGGAAAAGGCTGAGATGAAAATTGTCACCACTGTGAAAATAAGCCCAAAAATCCCCGGTTTCTAAATAATAGAGATAAAAAATTAAAATAATTATTATCGGAACTAACACGAAAGGAAAATACTTTTTTAAAGTAGATATAAAATCTTTACTTTTGACCCATTCATAAACGGCAACAATCCCATAAGCGAGTAGAAGTAAAATTCCGGGGCTTTTGAAAGCCTGGGCGGCAGCAGCAAAAATAGCCGAAAGCCAAATTTTGTCTTTTTTGAAAAAGAAAATTGAAGTAAGGGTAGTGGCTAAAAACCAAGTTTCTGGAGCCCCAATAGATCGGAGAACAAAAAGTCTAGCTGGGAAAAATAAAAAAAGAGTTGTCAGCCAAAATGATTTTTTACTATCTAGAAACAATTTTAAGAATTCAAATAAAATTAAAGTAAGAAAAACCGAACCCAGGAGAGTGGAAAAAATCATGGCCTTGGGACCAGTAGTAAAGTTGGTAAAAAATTTAATTAAAACAGGAAAGGCTGGGAAATGGGCTGGATAATATTCAAGAGATTGAGGAAGAGAAAAGTTAGGACCAATACAACTTTTGTTGTAACCACATTTGGAAATAACCATATAATTTGGTCCATCATAATTTGCAAAAATAGTTTCAAGGCTAACCTGATTAAAACCAATTTTTCCGGGGACATTGAAATAGAAAGTTAACCAAAGAAGAAGAGTGGAAAGGATGGTGAGAGTAATGAGCTTAAAATGATAAGCAAATTTGGTAAAATACATCTGTTTAGATTTTACAACAAATACGGCCCCATCGTCTAACGGTTAGGACACCAGGTTCTCATCTTGGTAATCGGAGTTCGATTCTCCGTGGGGTCACAAGTATCGCTAGGTTCGGCTTGACCCGTATTCCCTTACAAAATTTTCCTATCTTATTGTGTAATCTTCTGTTTTTTTTCTTAAATAATTTTGAAATGCATGTAAGACAATCTTATAGATACTTTAAATTAACTTTTCGCCTATTTTGATATACTTCGATTATGAGAAATATTGATAAGTTAGAAAAAGCTCGACTTGTCTTTGAAGAAAAAGTAATTCCGATTCTTAATTCATTAAAAATTGAGGCTAAAAAACTTGACGCGAACATACCTGAAATATCTGATTCATGGAGTGGTTCATGGTTTGGGTATCAAAGTAAATTATACTATGGAAATTTTGAAAAACCTCCAATATCGGATCGATTTAGTGTCGAATGGGGTAGTATTAACGGTTTTTCAAATAAATGGAAGGAGAGAAAACCCGAAGATGTAAAAAAGAAGTTAGAAAAGATATCGAATGTTTCCATTGATGAATTAGAGAGAGAATATAACTCTTTAATTAATATTGTCGAGGATTTTTATGATGAAACTTCTCTGATTATTAAAACTGATAAAGAAATGCAGAAAGAAATCTTAAAAGAGAATTTGTTAGAAGGTCAAAAGAAACTAACGTATGGTGAAGAAGGAATAAAATATTTAAAACAACTACAACCCTCAACCTTTGCAACTAGAGATTCTGAGGCTATGATTGAAGGAATTTTTACACCTGCAATCTTATATTACGAATCTTTAGTAAAAGAAATTTTGAATAATGTTGAATTAGTTTATAAAAATATAAAATCTTTTCATTATTTTATTAGGTGGATGAAAACGAAAAAATCTTCTATACAAACGAAGCCTGAAGGAACAGAAGAACCTGTTTCACCTTATATTGGGGATGGAATTATAAAAGCAATAGAGCAGAAAAATGATGGTTTTAATTACAAAAAGTTACTGAAACTCATAAATGAACTGAATAAAAACTATCTTAGTTCAAATTTCTTTTCAAGTTTCGCATTAATTCGTGCCATAACTGACCATGTACCCCCATTATTAGGTTTTAATACGTTCGAAGAGCTAGTAAATAATTATAAAGGTAAAAAAACAGATAAAGATTATCTGTTTAAGCTTCTAAAAGACAGGCCTGTTTCAGACGATGCTCTACATAGACCTATTTCGAAGTCAGAGGATTTATTAGATATGGCAAGTATTCCTAATAAACAATTCCTAAATAAATTACTTCAAGAATGTATTGATAATACTGTAAAAGTAGGTTTTATCCACTCTAAGATACCACCTAAAAAAGGGAAACAACAAACTCCAGTAAAAGATCCGAACCTTCGACCACTTATTACGGTAGCAATTACAAGCTTAAGAGGTGGACCAACTGGGTATTTTGCAGAATTTGATTTAACTAATGATGGGAAAGGGTTAGCAATTTTAAAAAGCATTACTCTTGGTGAAATAGTTGTTCCAGTCTTAACACCAACATTGTCTGAAAAAGAAAAAAGTCATGTTATCACAGGGAACCTTGAAGGAACAGGTCTTCGAGAAGGAACTGTTACAAAACCGGTATTAGAAATAATTTACGAAAATTTTAATCGAGAAAAGTTTAAAACTATATATAACATAGAACTTAAAAGTAGAGCAGATAAAAAATATAATATTGAGAAATTTATAAATCCAATCTTTACAGATAATTAGGATACTTTGATTGTAAACTAATTCATTTTTGTAATATTTTTTATCATAATCTATTTTGTATAGCTATTGTTTTGTTTGTTAGGATAAATTTCGTTTTAATAAACAACATTGCTTCTTGTCGTTCTTCTGAAGTACCAACTTTAAGGATGTGAAGTAAATAGTTTTTAGTCATCTGATGATAATTATCTGTTTTTGGTGAAAAGTTTTCATAATCAGGTAAACGACCGTCTAAATATTCTTGATCTAAAACTTGAGTTTTAAGACGGTGATACTTTTCAATATCTTCTTGAATTTTTCGAGATATACCGGCTTGGTTAAATTTAATTTTGTCTATGTTAGCAATTAGTTGTTTTATTAAATCGTCTTCGGTTATGTAAGGTTCGTCACATTCATAATTAGCTGATCTGGTACAGTGATAATAGATATGTTTGGTATAACCACCAAATTTTAGTTTTCTAAACTTTTCTTCAGCGGTAACTTTACTGCCACATTTACCACAAGTAAATATACTTTTGAATGGAAAGATTCTGCTTTTGTGGCCTCTAGGTGGAACTTCGAGTATTTCTTGAACTTTATCAAATAATTCTTTAGTGATAAGAGGTTTATGCTTGCCTTTGTACCAATTACCACTTCCTTTTGGAAATTCAAATTCGCCATAATAAAATGGATTTCTAAGAGCAGAATAAATTTTACTTAAAGGCATTTGTTTATCGTTTCTACTTTTAAATCCAATTCTGTCTAACCAATGTTTAATGGCTCGACCACTATGACCTTGGTAAGCAACTCTTTCAAACATAGCTGTAACAAAATTGGCTCTGTCTGAATCAGGAATAATTAATTCATCTTTATAGCCATCGCCTGGTTGATTTAGATAACCAGTTGGGGCAACACTTGGTCGCCAACCCATAGTACATTTTGTTTTCAGTCCCCTTTTAACATTTAATCCTTTGTTATCATTTTCTAATTTTGCTTGAGAACAGAGAATCATTAAAAGAAACTTCTCATTTGGGCTATTGGTAAAACTTTGTGAATAGGTTTGTATTTTTACTAATCTACCTTGATCCATCAAGTCTACTAACGACCCTAAATCACCGGCATTACGACTCAGACGATCTGGAGCCCAAGTCAATATTCCATTGAATTTATTTTGTCTGATTTGTTGAAGTAATTCCATAAATACTGGTCTAGATCCTGACATTTTAGCTGAGTGACTTTCTTGTTTAATTTCCTTTATTTTTATCCCATCCCTCTTGGCTAATTCTTTCATCTCATCAATTTGTGAGCCTATGGACATTGTTTGTCGTTCGTCAGACTCTGAAGATTTTCTAGCATAAAGACAAAATTCTATTTTTGTCGTATCTGTAGGCTTATTTTGGTTATATTGTGTCATCTCAGTAATCAATGTACCGCCGTATTTTATGGAAGTCTAGGACTTATTTAAAGTTCTCTTAATCTTTTTAGAAGTTGCGAAAAATTTGTCAATGTAGTCTTTATTTCTGCGGATTAGATACCAATAGAAGTATTTTTCCGATCGTTTAACCAGGGTTGTTAGTTTTGTTTTATCCTCTATCATTAAAGGACAATGTACTGCAGAGTTTTTGGAAGTCTAGACAGTTGATTTTAGGTAAGGCGAAAATCTTTCTTCTATTAATTTCTTGTTTGTCCGGTTTTCTTTTATTAGAAGAAATAAATTTATTTTTTTAGTTATATTAAGTTAAGTAACAATATTTATTACTTTGCCTTTTTTATAGATGATATTTTTAACATTTACCCCTTCTATATCTCCAGTAAATCTTTCGTCATCGTGTATAAAACCTAAAATTGCACTATTTATATTTTCTCCATCCCAACCTTGGTCAAAAATTATACCTTTAAATCTTCCGTTTATCATTAAAGATATTTCTACGCCTTTTTGCTGTGATTCTTGTTTAAATGTTTCTGGCCAAGAACTTCTATGAATACTTTCTTGATGACCAAGTTTTTTCCAAATCTCTTCTGTTATAAACGGAGCAAAAGGTGCTAATAATTGCATAAAAGTTTCAAAAGACATTTTACTTATTTCATTTTGATTATTTAATGTATTCAAATATTTCATAAATTCACTAACTGCAGTATTAAATCGATTAGATTCTATTCCCGAAGTAATTTTTTCGATAAGAGGATTTAAATTTTTTATTTCTTCTGGAGAAATTTCTCTATCAACTACTTTGTCTTTTAATTGCCATACTTTATCTATAAACCTTCGCGGTCCAATAATTCCTTTATTACTCCAATTTTTAGGTAATTCTAATGGGCCCATAAACATTTCGAATAATCTTAAAGCGTCACTTCCAAATTCATTAGCGACATCTACTGGATTGACAGAATTTCCCCATCTTTTACTCATTTTTCTACCATCTTCACCAGATATCATTCCGATATGTTTTAGAGTAGTAAACGGTTCGTCAAAATTTATTTCTCCTAAATCATAAAGAACTTTTATGATAAAACGTGAATACATTAAATGACCAGTTAAATGGTCTGCGCCACCTACATAATAATCAAGTGGTAACCATTTATCTAATAATTCTTTACTTCCTAATTCATTTGTATTTTTAGGATCAGCGAATCGAAGATAATACCAAGCAGAATCTACAAATGTATCTAATGTTTTTGCTTCTCTTTGTGCGGTTCCACCACAACATGGGCAAGTAGTATTTAAAAATTCTTTAGATTTAGCTAACGGAGGAACACCTGTTGGCTTAAAGTCATCTAGTTTTGGTAATAATACAGGAAGTTGATCTTCTGGAACGGGAACATCACCACACGAATCACAATGAATGATAGGAATTGGAGCTCCCCAATATCTTTCTCTTGAAACCAACCAATCTCTTAACTTGTATAATGTTTTTTTATTTACCGAATTTCCTAAAATCTCAAGGATTTTACTTTCTGACATATTATCTGTAATTGCTACAGACATTTTTAGACCATAATTTTGAGCAAACTCTTTATCTTTTTTATCAACTAGAGGTATTCCTAATGTAATACCTTTTCCATATTCCATTTGCACATAGTCTGCCACCCAAATAGGCATTTTCTCTTCATTAATTGGGTTAATAATATAACTACCAGTAAACACTCCTGTTTTTTCGATGCTAGATTTTTTTCTGTCTATTGCTGACTGAGGAATAATTCCTTTTACGTAATCATCAACCTTTTCTTTATTTTCTTCAGTTACGAAATCAGACAATAATGGTGATTCTGGTGCTAAAACTACAAAAGTAGCATTGTTAAAATTAGTTAAATCTGTTGTAAATATTTCTGTTTTTTTATCGCTATCTACTATGTCAATTGAAACTTCATAGCCATCTGTTTTACCTATCCAATTTCTTTGTATCAACTTTGAATTTTCAGACCAATCAACCTTATCTAAGTCCTCAATTAATCTCTCTGCATAATCGGTAATTTTGAAAAACCATTGTTCTATTTTTTTTGTTTCAACTGGAGAATCACATCTTTCACATTTAAGATCTACAACCTGTTCATTTGAAATTACAGTGTTGCAACCAGTACACCAATTGACTGGTGCTTCGGCTTTGTAAGCAAGCCCTTTTTCAAATAATTCCAAAAATAATTTCTGTGTCCACTTATAATAAGTTTCTTTTGATGTGTCAATTTCTCTATTCCAATCAATACTTAAACCCATTCTTATACATTGTCTTTTGAAGACTTTAATATTTTCTTCAGTTACTTCATGAGGATCTCTCCCGGTCTTGATAGCAAAATTTTCAGTAGGTAACCCAAAAGAATCCCAACCCATTGGGTGCATAACTTCAAAACCACTCATTCTTTTATACCTAGAGATAATGTCTGTAGCTGTATATCCCTCAACATGGCCTACATGTAAACCACTACCTGAGGGATAAGGATACATATCTAAGACATAATATTTTGGTCTTCCCGAACTATCGTCAGCTTTATACAAATTATCTTCTACCCATTTATCAGCCCATTTTTTTTCCACTTCAATATGTGGAAACTTTGAATTCTCAGATTCAGAATTCCTGACATCAATCATATCAACTAAATCATTAGTTCTGCCATTTTTTAATGGCTCACCATTTTGTTGGCTCTGTCTTTCCTGCTTATTCATGAAACTGCCTGATTATACAATAATTTTATAAGCAAATCAAAAAATAATATGGTTCAAAAAAATCATTTATAATGATTTTTTATTTTGTTTTTTATATCAATAAATTTTTTTGAATTGACGATACTTATTTCTCTGGGGTGAGGGAAATCGATTTTGATTTCATTTTTAATGGTTGCTGGAGTATCACTTAAGACAATAATTCTATCAGAAAGATAAATTGCTTCGTCTATATCATGAGTGACCAATAAAATTGTTTTTTGGGTTAAAGAAAATATATTATCTAACTCTATTAAAAGATTTTCTCTAGTCTGATAGTCTAAAGAACTAAACGGTTCATCAAGAATTAAAAATTCAGGATTAACAGCTAAACCTCTGGCTAAAGATAATCTTTTTTTCATTCCCCAAGAAAGATGATTTGCATAGTAATTTTTGTAATCGATGAGTCCGGTTAATTTTAAATATTTACTTATATTTTTTTCATCATTACTTACTAGTTTAATATTTTCATATACTGTCATCCATGGAAATAAATCGTCTTCTTGATTTACCATAATTCTTTTTTTTGAAGGTTTTTTACTAAAAATATTATTTATTAATACTTCCCCTGTTTGAGGTTCTAAGTATCCAGACAATATTTTTACTAAAGTTGTTTTTCCACAGCCAGAGTGACCTAAAATTGAAACAAATTCTCCTTTTTTGATATTAAAATTTATATTATTTAGTATTGAAACTTTTCCAGATTTGGTTGGATACGAAAAAGAAAGATTTTTTATGCTAATCATTTTTAGTTTATTCCCAATATATACTTTTTTTTCTAATTATCTCAATTAGATTTTGCAATAAATTACCTATGACTCCAATAGTTATCATTCCTATGAGGATATTGTCTGTTCGTAATAATAATCTATTTAATTGAATAAAATATCCGAGACCGGACTGAGAACCGATTAGTTCTGCTGCAATAACACTCATCCAAGCCATACCAATTCCTATTTTTAAACCTGTAAAAATATTAGGTAAAGCATTGAATAATAAAATTTTGAAGAAATAAGCGGGATGACTTATTTCAAAAGATAAAGCAGTATTTTTATAAATCAATGGCAATGATAGAGCTCCAAAATAAGTATTGGTAAATATCGGGAAAAAAGCTCCTAAAAAAACAATAAAATAAGCAGATAAATTGCCTAGCCCAAAAATAATAATTGCAATAGGAATCCATGCTATTGGAGGAATTGGGCGTAAAATTTCAATAATCTTAACAATAAACTTAAATTTTTGAGTTGATCCAAGAACCAATCCCAATATTATTCCAATAATACTGGCAATAAAAAAACCTACTGATACTTTCAATAAACTGTTGATAATATCAATATAAATATCTTTATTGGAGAAATTTTTTACAAAAGAATTCATTAATTCAAAAATTGAAGGAAAGTAATTATTTGGAAAAATAATATTTAAAAGTTGATATATCAACATTCCCAATAAAATCACAAAAAAAATTTTCATACGTTGTAGCCTAAATTCTTAAGTTCATTTCTAACTTTTAATTCAACTTCTGAAATTTTTTTTTCTTCTTTTATTTTAGAAAGATTGTAGTCATTAAGCTCATTTTTTAATTTTTTCACTTTACCAAGATTTTTTTTACATTTAATAGTATTATTTTTATCATAATAAGCTAGATACATATCCTTTTTATTTCTAATCACTTCACCGGATAAAAAAGTTCTTAAAGGTTTTATATTTTTTTTACCATTAAGAGATAAATTTTGATATTCAGAAAGTTGCTTTTTAGAAACCATGGATGTGTAAACTTGAGAAATTGCGTATTTTCCTCTAGAGCTTTTATTAGAATCAAAAATATTTAATTCACGACCATCAACTTTTATATCAATAGGGACCGTAAACATATTAGTAATTGTAGGAGCCAGATCAATTGTTCTTATTAACTTATTTTCTATTTTGGCTTTAACTCCATTACCGTATATCATAAAAGGAACTCTAAGCACATTATCTGACAAAGTATTATGATGACCTTCTGAAAAACTATTCCACTCTTCGCCATGATCAGAAAAAATAAAAAGCACAGCGTTATTTTTGTCTACAAAATTTTTTATTTTCGAAATGAATTTATTAAATCTATGTTCCAAAAAATAATTTATTCCCTCTAAGTATAAATCAAAAATGTCATCATATTTTTTATTTTTGTATAGCTTTTCAAAAATAATATATTTATAACGTAAAAGTAATTCGGTATCTTTTTTGTTTCGAAATGTTTCATTTAAAACATCATCTAACTTGTGCTTTTCATTATTGAGGACATGATATTTTCCCTCTAATGATTTTACTTTATTGATATAGTCTTTACCTCCAAATTTTAAAGTATGAAACCCATAAGGATAATGAACTCCACCAAAATGAAAAAAAGATATCGTTTTGTCTGTCTTATTTTTAATCAAAGTATCAAAAGCCTTATCTTCATCTTCAACAAAATAATTATCAATACTGTTGGTAAAACCGAGTGATTCCCCTAAAATTATTGGAAAGTCTGTCTGAAAAATAGTTTTGTAACCTTGTTCTTTTGCATACTGAAAAATGGTAGGTTTTATTAATCTTCTATTATAAAATTCATAAATACCATTATGTAATGGCCATAATCCTGTAAAATATGCAGCATGTGAAGCAGAAGTATACGGAGCTGATGAAAAACAATTATTGAAATATAAACTTGACTCTAATATTTCATCTAAACAATCAGTTTTAAGATGATTTTTTACATTATAATCATTTAAATAATTTTTAGCCCTTGGAGACTTATTAATGCAATCGGCTCTTAGTGTATCAATAGATATTAAAATTATGTGTTTTCTATAATTTTTCACAACTTGGAAGAAGATTTGTATAAGTTGACTAACTCATTTTTATCATTAGCTAAATCGTATATTTCTACTTTATTTGAATTTAAGTGAAAAATTGATTTGTAATCATTATTGATTCTATAAGCTATCTTATTTTTAGAATTTTTATATTTCCCAGTAGATTTTGTTTGTTCTTCAGGATAAAAAGTTTCGGAATAACCAGGAAGATTTAAATTAATACCTTTTTTAATAATTGGCATTAACGAGATCCCGTCAATTTTCAATTCTTCTTTAACTTTAATTAAATCCAAAGTTGTCGGCAATAAATCTACAAGTCTGACTTGTTGTTTTATTTTTTTATTTTTAGGTAAGTTATCGTCTTTTATTAAAAAGACCACCTTTTGTGTTTGGTCATACAAAAGACAACCATGTCCAAGTTCCTCCGGATGATCTTGCCCTTTGTCATTAGGATATAAACCCTCGAGGTCTTCTCCATGATCAGAAAAAATAACTATAGAAGTATTTTTCAAAAAGCCATCTTTTTTAATTTTTTTAAGAAATAATCCTAAATAATGATCCGAAAATGCTATTTCTTCTTCATAGCAATTGCCTCCACCATATTTTTCAGGAGCTTCATATGGCCAATGAGCATCAAAAAAATGAGCAAAAAGAAAAAAATTTTTATTTTTATCCACTTTTTTAAGCCATTCATAGGCTCTGTCTGTAACTAAATTGGCTCTTTTTAAAGCAGTTCCTCTTTTTTTAACATCAACTGTTAGTAATGGATCTGTACCATCTGCTAATTTTGGAATTTCGTCGTCATAGTGATCAAAACCTTTTGAAAAACCATACCACTTATTCATGCCAGGACAAGAAACAATTGCTCCAGTTTGGTATTTTTTTCCTTTTAAAATTTCAGCTAAAGTTTTAACTTTCGAATCTAAAGATTCTTTAAATAAATGTCTAACTCCATGATTGTATGGCTGTAAACCAGTAAATACTGAGGCGTGGCTAGCCGGAGTAAATGGGGATGAAGATATTGTATTTAAGAAACTAATACCTTCTTTTTGTAATTTTAAAATATTCCTAAATCTTCCGCTATAAGCTACATCTGCTCTAACTGTATCCAAAGAAATTAATATAAGATTTTTCATCTTATTTTAAATTCGCCTTTTGTAAAAAACTTAAATCAATATTATCTTTCATGTTCACTTTTGATTTAACTAATTCTTGATCAAAAATAAAATCAGCTGCTTCCTGCATTATTTTATAATCTTCATCAATAAATCCTAATCTAATTTCATCAGATGATTTCACAGAAAGATTTGGTTCTATACTAGAGGCAATTTCTAAAGCTTTTGGAGTAATAGATAATTTTGACTCTGTAATAAACCAATCGTCTACCGTAGATATATTATTACGATAATAATCGTAAGCTTGATAGAAAGCTTTTAAAAAGCTAACAGGGGCGCTTTGGTTCTCTTGGATATATTTTTTTGACATCATAATCACTGAAACTACTTTACCCTCAGCTAATGTTTTGATAAGGCCTTTTTCTTCGAAAATTGCAGGGGTGGGATCAAAGCCAGCCAAAGCATCCATGTTCCCCCATTTTGAAGATTCAGGATCTCTTACTAAATCGCTTTGTTCATAAATATCTAAATTAACATTATTAACATCGGTTTTGGGATCAAGTCCTGCATCTTTTTCAGCCTTTAAAGCCATTCTCTGGGCTGCTGCCCCAAAAGGCATGCCAATAGTTTTATTTTTTAAATCAGAGACACTTTTTATTGATGAATTTGGTGGTACATATAAACTTACTCTGTTGTACATTAATTTCCCGATTATTACCCAATCAGATGATTTATTAAGTAGGGTTGCAGCAGGTTGATCAGCTGTAAAAATAACATCTACTTCTCCAGCAAGTGCTGCCTCATTCAAAGGAGCTCCAGAATTAAAACCCTTGAAATCAGCTTCTAAATTATTGTTTTTTAAAATATCAGTATTTTTTAATACTTGAGTTAGTTGTCCTTCTGTTGCCCAAGGTATTTGCCATCCAATTCTTATTCTTGAAGATTGATTATTTTGCTTAACAGATTCTCCTTCTTTTTTACTTTTTAAAAAGAAACCAAAAACCACGATCACAACTAAAACAAGAGGAAGTAAATACTTAAATATTTTATTCATACGATTTAAATAATTAATGTTACAATAGGGAAATAATATCATTAATAAAAAATTTTTCAATGAGAAAATTTAATATTATTAGAGAAGTTATTTAGAAATATGCCATCTTTAAAAGAGTTAGGATTACCTACTACGTTTGATTGTCATACTCATTCGGGTGGAGTTGATCATTATAATTTTCAAAAGGGGATTCTTCCTTTTGCTCAATCAGTTAAAGACTTAATTCTAAAAATGGAATTAGATGGTATTACTGATGTTGTTACTTTTCCTTTACCAAGTACCAGTTACTATGATATCCGTACCTGGATAGAGACCGGTGAAAAAAAAGTATCAGGACAACAAGATTATCCATACCAAGTAGAGAATGCCTCTTTTCTTTTAGACTGTGATTCTTGTGATGCAAGAATATATCCGTTTTTGTGTGTCGACCCCAGTAATATGGCAAGTAAACAAATAGATTACCTGGAAAAGGAATCTGAAAAAAGAAGGATATTTGGACTTAAACTCCATACTTTAGCTGCTTCAGCGACGGCGACGGGATTAATCCCGACCGGATTTGCTGACTTTGCAGTTTCTCATAATCTCCCAATATTAGTGCATTCCGGTTTAGAAGACCCATATTCTCATCCTTATAATGCCGTAAAACTGGCTCAAGAATTTCCAAAATTGAGAATTTGTATTGCCCACCTGGCCAGATTTGATTCAGAAACTCTTGAAACCGTTTCTAAAACCGACAATCTTTTTGTGGATTGTTCCCCTTTTTTGCAACTTTTAAATATTGAAAAACAAAATCCATCGTCTTCTCAAAAACAACGAATTGATTTGGATAATCCTGAAGAAACTTTATTGAAATATTATTCACTATTAAAAGACCATTTAGTTTGGGGAAGTGATGAGCCTTGGACAAAATTTATAAATCCAAAGGCTGGATATTTTGGAGCATTTTCTCATCATCAAGAAGTAGAAGTTCTATTAAAGTTAGCTGATTTATCTATGACCGCAGTTGAATCTATATTGCATAATAATCCAAATGATTTTCTGTTCGGTTAGATTAAATCTATATGATGATTGAAAATAAAGCAGGACAATTTTCTTCAGACTTAGAAAACAAACCAAGGTTAAATCTGGTGGAACATCAAGAAGAAATAAGTCATACTTTTGTTGATTTTTACAAACAGAGAGGGTATATCAATAAGCCACCTGTCAGTCTTTTAACTAAAAATGATAGTTCTGTTATTTTTGTAGGAGCAACAATCACTCCTTTAAAACCTTATCTAATTGAAGGAGTTCCAGATCCTGGTGTGTGTACAGTTCAAAAATGCCTTAGAACAAAAAGATTAGATGAAATGACAAATGTAGATATAATTCCTGAATGGACACATTATTTTACAATGTGTGGGATATTGGCTAACCCTAATAAAGGTGAGGATATTTCAAATGAAGCATATGAATTATTAGTAGACAACTTAGGAATTTCTCCTCGTAATTTAGTCGTAGAAACTTCTTCAGAAGATATCAATTTATTTAGTAATTGGGTAGATAGAGGAGTAGAGGTTGTTCAAAATACTCATCCTAATAGTTTTTATAAATGGCAATATGGTTTTTCAGATATTTATGGCAAAGGGACCAACATTTTATTAAGGGTGGGTATCTCTGAAAAATACCGTGATCTAGGCAATTTAATAAGCATTCGAAATATCAATGGAAACACTTTGGCCTACGAATTTGGTTTTGGTTTAGAGTCTATGATTTCAGCAGTTAGAGGATTTAAAAAACCTATCGAAGCAAGTTTAGTAAGTTCTGTAATTCCACATCAGGAAGGAATACAAGAAAAAGTTATAGATATAATAATGGCAGTAACGGCAATTTATCATGAAGGAATTGAGCCAGGAACGGGAGGAGCTAAACATGTAGTAAAAAAACTAATTAAGGGATTAAGTTTTTTGCGTAGAGAAATGAATTTAGACTTAGATCAAATGGATGATTGGTGTCAAAAATTCGAACAAGTAGAATTTGGCAATCATGAAAATAGCACTGAAATAGTTAAGGCGGTTTCTGCTTATGAAAAACAACTATCTAAATTTGATAATTATGTTAAAAATCAGTTTCATGCATATCAATTAAGAGGAGACGATAGAGAAAGATTGTTAAAAGTAATTGATAAAACCGGAGTTAATATGGGAATATTACCAGCTGATGTTAAAAGGATTTTAAAAACCCTGCTTCAAACTTAGAGATTTTATTGTTTCCAATGCTACTCTTATAGCTTTATCTACTCCAGAAGTCGTATTTTTTGTCTTTTCTAATTTATAAATGGAGTTTGGGTCTTTAATTATTTCTTCAAATGATTCGGAAGTGTTGACTGTTAATATACAACCGGATTTTAATCCTCTGAGCATTGGTAATAAAAATACTATAGAGCATTCCATTTCCGAACTCACAAGAGGATACCTCCATTTTTTCATTCTATTGTCTTTATAAATATCTGCCCATTTAATAAAATTATTTATATGTTCATAAAAAGCATCATGGGTACGATTAATACCAGTAAAATACTTTAATTTAAGTTTTTCGGCAGATTTAATCAGTTCCTGATACATGTCTGGACTTGACACTGCAGGAAAGTCTGATGCAATATATTCCTTAGTAGTTCCTTCACCTCTGATTGCTGCAAACGGAATTATTAAATCACCTGATTTAATATTTTTCTGTAAACTTCCACATGTACCAACTCTGATGAATGTATTCACACCGATATTTGCCAATTCTTCTATCGCAATAGCCGTTGAAGGACAGCCAATACCGGTTGAGGTTGCTGTTACTAATACCCCTTTATACTCTCCTGTTATTGTAAGAAATTCCCTATTAAAGGCTATTTCTTTAGGTTTATCTAGATATTTTGAAATAAGTCTGACACGAGCAGGATCTCCAGGGATAATCGCAAATCTTGATACATCTCCTCTTTTACATAAAATATGTGGTTGTTTTAATATATTTTTCATATTTTTTTATTAAACCCACCATTTACTTTGTGATAACGGAATTACTGATAAATTAAAATTTTTTTTAAACCAGTCAACCATTTGGGTTCTCATAACTAAAAATTCAGAGGCCGAATGAGAAACTCCAATCATACTGAAATCTACTGTTTTCGCATATTTTTTAATTTTTTTTGTATTTTCTTTTCCCCAATCGCTGGTATAGTGACTAAATATTTCCCCTGTAATATATGCTTGAATATTATATTTGGTATATTTCTGAGTATACTCAACTTCATCTCCACCTCCGGCAATAATACTAATTATTGAAATTTTATCAACTTTCTTCCCAGCAAAATCGACATAAGGAATATTGAAAATCTTTTTCAATTTAATAATTAGCTTGTCAGTGGAAATAGGGTTAATGGAAGCATATAAACCGGCATATCCGTTCCCATATGGTAAAAATTCTTCTAATATAGTTGCCTTCATTTTTTTTGCTATTGAAATATTAGTGCTAATTTTTTTGTTGTAATCTAGAGGGGCGTGGCAACAATATATGGATATTTTTTTTCTTATTATTTTTTTTAACAAAGTTTTATTTATTGGTAGAAAACCTTTTCCTAGATTTCCATTGGGATTACCACATTCTAACTGAATTGGATGATGTAAAAAAAGCAAGTCCCCTCGGTTTGATTTATCAATAAATTTTTTTAGTATCTCTTCGTTAGGAAAACTAGCAGTAAAAATTTTACCGACTTTATCATCTCCTTTTATCATCAACCCGTTATATTTTTGTAGAAACTCTGTTTCAAAAAAACTTTCCCAATCAAAAATATTTTTGTATACATTTGGAATAAAATGACTCATTGCTGGATCTTTTTCAAGTCTATTTATTTCAAAAAAAGAATCCAATCTGCTTGTAATTGTTGAGAGTGAAACTAATTTATTTAATGTGTTCATTTTATTATTGTTACAATAAGTCTACCATCTGTTATTTTGGAAAAATTCTAATTAACCCGCAATCGCTATAATCTTGTTTTTTTACATCCTCTTCAATACTGCTTAAAATTTCTTCTTTACTTCTAACACCAATAAAAATTTCTTCTAAACTCATTCTTTCACCTATGATTTTTTCAGTGTCTTTACTTGAGGCAACATCAACATAAAGTGTATCTCCAAGCTTTGTTTTAAACATTAGACTAATATTTTCAGTTTCTGACATATTTTAAGTCTGTTTGAGAGTTAAATTACTTGGATTATAGCAGAAAATATTAGAATTTGTTTTTTACACTTGTTAAGTGTAAAATAGCCACAAATGACTCCCGAATCAATTAATTCGGTGAAAGACGTTAAAAATATTGAATTTGAATCAGAGCGGGTTGTTTCGGCTTATAACTTTGCTCAGAAATCTCACGAAGGCCAGTTTAGAAAATCAGGCGAACCATATTTCACTCACTGTGTTGAAGTTTGTAATATTTTAAAAAATGAATGGGGCATCACGGATGAAAATTATTTAGTGGCGGCTTTGCTTCATGACACAGTTGAAGATTGTGGTTTAACTATTGAACAACTTAAACTCCAATTTGGTATTGAAGTAGCTGAATTAGTTTCTGGGGTAACAAAATTAAAATCAAGCACCGACAGAGAAACTTTAAAAAAAGTTTTAGATAAAAGCTATATTAATCCCGGTGTGGCAGTAATAAAATTGGCTGATAGATTGCACAATATGAGAACTTTGCAATTTATGAAGCCAGAAAAACAGATTGAAAAATCACAAGAAACTTTGGATATTTATACGAGACTAGCTGAATCATTAGGTCTCTGGAACGCTAAAACAGAATTAGAAGATTTATGTTTTAAATATTTAGATCCAGAAAAATATCAAAAAACCTTAACTGATTTAGAATCTGATCCAAGACTTAGTCCAAATT
>JAQTUF010000003.1:46447-80322 GCA_028710865.1 Candidatus Shapirobacteria bacterium | reverse complement strand
ACCTCTGACCTCTTCGATGTGAACGAAGCGCTCTAACCAACTGAGCTAAACAACCAAAAAATACTGGCTTTTCGTAATTATATCAGGTAGAATTTTAGTTATGAAAAATGTGTATAAAAATCAGTCTGGTTTTGCTTTAGGTAGTTTTTTACTTGAATTTATTCAGTCAATTGTTTTAGCGTTATCAGTTTTTGTATTGATTTATTTATTTGTGGCTCAACCAAATGAAGTTAAAGGTAGTTCAATGTATCCAAACTTTGTAGATAAAGAATATTTATTGACTGATAAATTATCATATCAATTTGGAGATCCTAAACGGGGTGATGTAGTCATTTTTAAGGCACCAGCTTCTGAATCATGTTCGGCTGAGGGTTGTGAATATATTAAGAGAGTGATTGGAATGCCGGGTGATAGAGTAATGATTGAAAATGGTGATGTTTATTTAAATGGAGAATTATTGGATCAATCATTTTTACCAGATGGAGTAATGACAGAAGAGGAAGAATATATTCAAGAAGGTGTAGAATTGATAGTTCCAGATGGTCAATATTTATGTTTTGGTGATAATCGACCAAATTCAAGAGATGGTCGGGCGTTTGGTCCAATAGATAGGAGTTCTATTGTGGGGAAAGCCTTTTTGAAATATTGGCCGATACATTCAATTGGTTTAGTGCCTAAAGTAAGTTTTTAATTATTAGAGCCAGTTAAGTCTTTTTTACAAATTTGTCTATATAACTCTTTGAGGTTGGCAAAGCGTTGGTCAATTGATCCTTTAAATTGGAAAGTTACTTGAGTAACTACATTTGTTTGAGTTATTTTGACATTAGTAGTGTTATCTTTGAAAAAAGTTTTTAGATCAGAGCCAATATTATCTAATTTTGATTTTAAAAATTGAGGTAAATTTTCTTTAGTAATTGGGACAGTTCCTTCTTCTATTTTTTTACGCATACGTCGAGCAATATCTTCGGCTCGACGAACAGAAGCTTTTTCTCTTAGAACTATTTTATAAGCCTCAATTGTGAGTCTAGTATCGCCGATACTAGACAGAGCGCGAGCATGACCTTCACTTATCATTCCTGACAAGAGACCGTCTTTGAGGGCATCTGGTAGAGTCAAAAGTTTTAAACAGTTAATGACATAAGGGACACTTTTACTGACTTTTTTGGCAATTTGATTATTGTCAAACTGAAATTCATCTTTGAGACGTAAAAAAGCTTTGGCCCGTTCGATTGGGTTTAAGTCTTTTCTTTGAACGTTTTCTACAATGGCCATTTCTAACATTTGTTGAGGATTAGTTTCTTTGACAATGGCTGGAACATATTCTAATTTTAGAATTCGGGCAGCTCGCCAACGACGTTCACCAGCAATGATTTGAAAACCAGCCGGAGTTTTGGCAATGATTAATGGTTCTAAGATACCGTGTTCTCTAATTGATTCAACTAATTCAGTAACTGATTCTTGACTAATAATACCTCGAGGTTGGAGAGGATTTGGTTCAAGTTGGTTAGTGGGAATTTGGGTAATTTGTTTCATCATACAGTAATAAGACTACTATGAAAACACTTGTGAAAAAAGGAGTGAAAACTGTGTCAAATTGAATCAAAAAATAAATTGTGTTTTTTGTCAAAAATTATATTTGTTTAAATTTAGGTATAAAAAAGGCCGCAGGTCTTGAGTTGACCCTGCGGCATAATATCTTTGAAATTTTTTAATGTGATCTTATTGGCTGGAATTTTCTAGTATTGAATTAACATCCAATAAATTTGGATTAATCCAAAATAAACCAAATTCAGCCATTGGCCAACCATCTATACTATCTTTTTGAACGGTATGATTACCGTTGTGTTGAGATTTATGCCTATCAAAGGCTGCTTTAGCAAGATCAAAAGCCGTTGAACCATCAAATGCACTTAGTTCTTTATCAATATCAAAAAATATTTGATTTTGACCATACAAATGAACATAAAGTTCATCTGCAGTCCAAACTCCATATTCTTGAGCTGATTCAGGGAATTGATCTAGATCGCCGGAAACAGTTACAGCTTTACAGACAGCCTTGAAGGTTTTTTTATGTGAATCGTGGCCATATTCTCCTCGTTGATCATGTGTAATAACAATCTGAGGGCGATATTTTCGAATTTGTTCAACAATAAATTCAACGTTCTCCTCATAACTCCAACCATTAATTTTATCACCGCTTGAACTTCCACTAGAGCCTGGTTTTTTCATTCGTATCACTGGGTATAGGTGACTTCCAAGAGTCCAAACAGATTCTTGGGCTTCAAGTCTGCGCCGCGAATTTTCTCCATTCATAAAGACTACGACAGTATCCATTCCTGCTTCTCTGATATATGCCATAAAGGCGGCAAAATAGAGAGATTCATCGTCTGGATGACAGACGATGACCAAAGCATAGACAGATTGTCCATTATATTTTTCCCACTGGGGAATGTAGTAGGGTATTCCATGGGAAAAAATTCTAATTTCAGCTAGAGAAAAAGGTTCTCCTTTGTCAAAATTAAACATAAAAAATCTACAGTCACTGTATTCTTCAGGGATACTAATCCATTCTCCATAAAATTCATCGCCACCTGTTGCAATAGAGACAATTGCCTCATCAGTAATCGCAAAAAATTCCCATGGAGTAAGATTACTGGTCCATTGAAGATAAATTCCTAGAGGTCTATCTGTGACGGTTTTTGGTATATCGATAATGATGAATTTTTCTTCATCATCTCCGATAATCCAAGAGGTGGATAGTTTTTCATCAGTGGCTTTACTAAAACTATCTTTATTGCTTGATGGAATGAAATTGCATTTATTGGTTATATCAGTCGGTGTTGATTCATCAGTAGCTTGGGAAGCAAGAGCGTTGGGACATAATACTGTAAGGCACAAAATGACTACTAAAAACATCAAAATAATTTTTTTCATTATCTTTCCCTCCTACTTTTATTTTTATTCGTTTTTACTTTATTTAAAAAGAATTAGATTCTTATTTTTTTAAGATCACAAATTTTCAAAGAACTTTATTATTAAATAAATACCTAATAATAAATTATGGCGTATTGTAACAAGGAAAAAGATTTTTTAAAAGGAAAGTGAAGATAATATTTTTATTGTCTCTAAAGTTTTTGGAGCTAATGCATTAGGAATTTTGTCTGCAGTTATATCTTCTCCATTTCTAGTCGCTTCTGTTACTATATTGTCATGCATTTTTAAAGCTTCTTTTGAAGGGAACCATTTGCCTTGATCGTGTTCTTTTGGTGAATTATTTGATGGAGATAGTTTGTCAGCAAATACAATAAAAACTTGAATAACATACTTACAACTAACTTGTTTATTGTTGATAACACGATCAGTGGTGGAATCTGTGGTTCTTAAATAATGGAGATCTTTTTTTTTAATTTTTATTCCTGTTTCTTCAAATGTTTCACGGCAGCTTGTTTGTTGATCAGTTTCCCCTGAATCTATTGCACCACCAGGGAAACTCCATTGATTTTGAAAACCTCCAGCGATCCTATGTAGTAAAAAAAATTCTATATCATCTTTTCCTTGACGCATTAAAACTACTTGGACTGAAGGGATAATTTTATATTCTACTTCTTTATTATTAATTATTTCAATATTAGTCATAAATATGATTAATTATCTAATTTTCATTTCAGATTCTTTATTCATATTTTGGGTTATTGTAAATCTACCAAAGTTATTTATCAATATTTACCTATTTTCCCAAAATATCTACACTAATCAAATAGAATAGTTTTGATTATTTAGTAAAAGTTATTAGTGTTAGGAATGGAATTATGCTTTGATGACAGAAACGATGCTTTTGCCTAATTTTTTGAAGAATTTGACTATTCCTGGACGAATGGCATAGAGAGTAAAATCTTTACCGGTTTTAACACCTGGACCGGCATGAAAACTGGACCCAACTTGACGAACAATGATTTGACCGACAGTAATTTTTTGACCACCAAACTTTTTAACTCCCCTTCTTTGTCCGGGACGGTTTGATTTTTGATTAGTTTTACCTTGTGATTTTGTATGTGCCATAAATTAGAGAGTAATTTTTGTAATTTTAATTTCAGTGAGTTGAGAGCGAAAACCCATAGTTTTACGATAACGAGATTTTGATTTATATTTAAAAACTTTAAGTTTCTTACCTTGATAATTCTTTACAATTTCAAATTCAACTTTTGCATTTTTGACAATTGGAGTGCCAACTTTTATTTTGTCTCCATCAGCAGTTAAAAGAATTTGATCCAAAATAGATTTGTCACCTTCTTTAAGGTTTAAATTGTCAACGGTTAATTTTTGGTTTTCTTCAACTTTAAATTGAGAACCAGAAATGGCAATAACGGCGTATTTCATACTTTTCGATTATAACATAGGAAAATATGTTAACAAGGTTTAAGAGGAGTAAATGATCCCAAGGGAAAAAAGTAGCGTCATAATAGATGATCCACCAACTGAAATAAAAGGAAGAGGGATACCAGTAACTGGAAGGATACCAATATTCATACTGATATTAATAAAACTTTGGATCCAAATTTGAAAAGTAATACCTAAAGTAAATAAAAATAAAGGTCGGTTGTTAGTGGTGTTGAAGGCTTTTATTAAGAGAGTTTTTAAAAGTAAAAAATATGATGTAATTATTATAATGATGCCAATTAAACCTAATTCTTCGGCAGTAGCAGCAAACATAAAATCAGTGTGTTTTTCGGGTAAAAATAATAATTGTCCTTGAGTTCCTTTTTTATAACCTTTACCGAAAAATCCACCTGAACCAATGGCTATCTTTGATTGAATAACATTATAACCTTTGTTTAGCGGATCAGCAGCTGGATTTAAAAAATTAGTAATACGTTCTTTTTGATAATCATGGAGAGCAAATTTATAAATAATAGGAGAAATTAATATAAAACATATTCCTAAAATAAGGGTTATTTTGAAGATTTTTTTATTATAAAGAATTATGGGAATCATAAGAAAAAGAACAGAAATGGCGCTTCCAAGGTCTGGTTGAGCCATAATAATTCCGACGGGAATTAAATGCAAGAAAGGAAGATTGGAATTTGATAAGACTAACATCAACCAAGGTTTAACAATTTCTGATGGTT
This sequence comes from Candidatus Shapirobacteria bacterium, assembly GCA_028710865.1. The sequence continues at coordinate 75,196 of JAQTUF010000003.1, read as the reverse complement.
GAATTGTAGTAGTACCAATGTTTAGCCATCTTCTAGATCCTCGAGTAATGTTGTTTAATAAAATTGGTAAAAGTAAAAAAAGACAACAAGTAATAAAAATTATCCATTTGGAAGAATTTATTTGTTTGACATTAATTTGTTTGCCTAAAAAAAATAAACCAATACCAATGGCCCAAGCAATGAGTTGTTTACCAATTAATTTTGGAGCAATAGAGCTAACCATTAAAATATTAATACAGAATAAAAATCCAAGACTAATTAAAAATGACAATTGTCCGTTTTTAAACATTAGTTAATTTTAGTTTATTTTTTCGATTTTTAGTTGGGTGGATGAAGTTATTTTTTGACCAAGAGTTTTTGAAAGAATTTCTGATTCAAAATTAGTAGGCCAATCTGGTGCAAAAATATTTATTTTGTCAGTTAGTTTTAAATTAGATTCTTTTCTAAGGCTTTGAATTTGGCGAATTAAGTCACGAGCATTACCTTCTGCTTTTAGATTAGGAGTAATATTAGTATCTAAAACAACAGATAAGTTGTTTTTTGAAGATTTTATTTCAACTTTTTTAATATTCAATTCATTTTTAATTATTTCTAATAAATTTTGGTCTAAATTTAATTTTTGATTAGTAGAAATAATTAATTTTGCCAATGGCTGTCGAGTACTAATTTGTTTGGTTTTACGAATCATATTACCTTGTTCGCAAATTTCTCTAACATAAGCTATATTATCTAGTAATTGTTGGTTAATTGATTGTATTTCTGGATAAAATTCTAAATGAACTGACTCAAATGCTTTTGGATCAAAAGGTAGGACTAAATTTTGCCAAAAATATTCAGTAATAAAAGGTAAAATTGGAGCAGTAGTTTTGGTAAATTGAACTAAAACTTGCCAAAGAGTTTGTAATGCTTCTTCATCTCCATTGACAAAACGATCACGTGATTGACGAATGTACCAACGAGATAAATCCTCGATATAAGGAGTTATTAATTTGATAGCATTGGGAATAATATATTTATCTAATTCCTGAGAAAATTCTTTAGTTAATTGGTCGGTTCTGGTAATAATCCATTGGTCTAGAATATTGTCAGATGATTTTGATTTTAAATTTGGTTTCCAATTATGCATTTGAGCGTAAGTAATAAGATATTTAAGACAATTCCAAAGAGGAAGAAGAATAAATTTAACTTTGTCTTCAATTTCTTTTTCACTAATATTCATATTTTCTCCAACCATAATGACACCACTCATCAAATAAAGACGCATTGCCTCTCCCCCATATTTTTGTAAAACCATTTTTGTATCTGGATAATTTTTGAAAAGTTTACTCATCTTGCGACCATCGTTGCCCATAATTGTGCCAGTGACGACACAGTTTTTAAAGCTTTCTGATTGAAATAAAGCATTAGATAAGACATGGAGGGTGTAAAACCAACCTCTGGTTTGACCAATATATTCAACAATATAATCTGCTGGAAATTCTTGTTTAAATTGGTCTTTGTTTTCAAAAGGATAATGACATTGGGCATATGGCATGGCTCCAGATTCAAACCAACAATCTAAAACTTCTGGAACTCGATGGACTTTTTGGCCACATTTATCACATTTGACAACAACTTCGTCAATATCTGGTTTATGAAGATTAGTAATTTTTTGACCGGATTTGACCTCTAACTCGGCAATACTTGAAGGAACAAAAATTTCACCACAGTCACATTCCCAAACTGGAATTGGGGAAGCCCAATAACGAGAACGAGATAAACACCAATCTGGAGCGGTTTCAATCCCCTGTCCAAAACGGCCATCTTTAATATGATTTGGAATCCAATTAATTTTTTGATTAGTGGTTTTCATGTCATCTTTGATGGATTGAACATTGAGATACCAAGCAGTTTGAGATTTGTAAATTAAAGGAGTGCCACAACGATAACAAAATGGGTAACTATGGGTGATTTTTTCTTCCTTAAAAATTAGATTTCTAGATTTTAGATCTTGGATAATTAATGGATCAGCTTTTTTAACAAAGAGGCCAGCAAAAGGGGTTACTTGATCGATTATTTTACCTTCATCATCAACATGATCAATAATAGATAAGCCGTTACTTTTACCAAAAGTAGCATCATCTTCTCCAAAACCCGGAGCAGTGTGAACAACACCGGTACCATCGGTCATAGACACAAAATCAGCATGATAGATTTTGTAATCAGCTGGAGTTACTTTGAAAAAATTATAGAGAGGTTCATAAGAAAGACCAATTAAATCTTGACCTTTAAATTCTTTAATAATTTCATATTTTTGATCACCTAGAACAGCTTCTATCCTGGCTTTAGCTAAAATTATATTTTCATTATTTACCAAAACTTCGGCATAATCTTCATTTTTATTAACAGCTAGAGCCAAGTTTCCTGGAAGAGTCCAAGGAGTGGTAGTCCAGGCTAATACATAAGCATTTCGGTCTTTTAATTTAAATTTAATAGAAATGGCTGGATCTTCGACATCTTTATAGGAGTTATCCATGGCAATTTCAAAATTTGAAAGCGGAGTGGCACAACGGGGACAATAAAGAGAGATACGACGACCTTTGTAAATTAATCCTTTTTTATAAATTTCAGAGAAAGCCCACATAACACTTTCCATATAGGGTAAATCCATGGTTTTATAGGCGTTCTTGAAGTCAACCCAGCGACCAATGTGGTCGATATACCATTCCCATTCTTGAGAAACATTTTGAACATAATTGCAACATTCGTTGATATATTTTTTAACACCAATTTCCTCAATATCTTTTTTGTTTTTAAGACCAAGTAATTCTTCGACTTTGTTTTCGGCTGGGAGCCCGTGACAATCCCAACCCCAAACCCGTTTAACTTTTTTACCTTTCATAGTTTGATATCGAGGGATGATATCTTTGGCAATACTAGACAATAAATGGCCATGATGAGGCATACCAGTGATAAAAGGAGGGCCATCATAAAAAGTGTAAGCATTATCATCTGGTCTTTGACTAATAGATTTTTCAAAAATTTTATTTTCTTTCCAAAATTTGATTATTGTCTCTTCCATCTCAGGAAAACTGATGTTTTGAGAAATGTTTTTAAATTTGGTCATAGTCTATTTTACAAAAAAATCCTTCGTTTGAAGGATTTAGATTTGCCACAAACTCCGAAATTTCGGAGTGTAGCTATTTAATAATAATTATTTCTGAATGTGATTTGTTCACAGTTAGGCTTATTATACACTATATTTTTATTAAAAAAATTTGCTTAAATTGGGAATCAGTGGTAAAAATCAGAGTAATCAGGAGAAATCTTGTTTTAAATATATAAAAACTTTATATAGGAATGAGGCAAGATTTTAAAGAGGTTCTTTGAAATTTTGTCTATTGAATTTAGAAAGGTGGTGGAAATCATAAAAATTATTTCGGTAATAGTATTAATATTAATGATAATAGTATTTTTCCCTCTGGTAATTTGGTTTTTAGTCCATGTAACAAGAGTTAGATTAGCTTTAGATAGAGTATAAAAAAAAGAAAGGTGGTAATATTGTGTTTTCGAAAATTAGAGAAAAATGGGAGTTTTTTTTGGCGTTGCTATTAGCAATTTTTTACATTATTTTGATGAGACCTAAAAAGAAGGATTTTAATGTAAAAAAAATAGTTGTTTGGTTGAGCGATAACTGGCTGGTATTGCATGTTTTATATTTATTGATACTCCCCTTTCCATGGTCTATATGTATCGCAATATATGTGATAATAATTTATTCTGATCTTGTCTGGTATCAGAATAAAAAAAACTTTTTTAGATTTTTTTTGGATAGGGCTAGAGAATGTGCAGGAGCATTGGAAAAATACAAGACTAATGCTAATTTGACAGAAATAATTATAAGAAAATCTCTAAATCAATTGAATATATTCTTGAATAGCAACGACTTTAAAAAATATGGCGGTGATAAAATATTTTTTAAAGAAATTAAGGATGATCTTACGGTAATATGGGAAGCCTGTTGTTATATCAAAGAAGAGGGAAATAATTCTGAATTTTTTTTGGAATATACTAATTTTCAAAAAGGGCGGTTTAAAAGGCTGGTAGAAAAAATTGAAAAAAATATTTAATAGACAAAAAAATAATCAGCGGTCAGGGGAATAAGTGAAATAAATTACATGTACTTTTTGTGTACATATAATTTATTTTATTTAACCTGACCGCTTTTCTTTTGAAAAAAATTAGTTAACCATTTTTTCGTAAAAATGCTGGGATATCAAATTCGTCAATAATATCAACTCCAGTAGGAATGTCTTTATCACCTAAAAATTTTTTGATTTGATTATCGTTTAATTCTTTAGCCTCTATTGGTTGATGTTGGGGGATATTTTCTGTTTTGGTTTCAGTATCAATTGATGATGGATTTTGTTTTTTATTATTATAAAAATGACTTTTAGTGTTATCAAAACCAGTAGCAATGACAGAAATTTTGATTTTACCTTTTAATTCTTTGTCAATAGTAGCACCAAAAATTATATTAGCATCAGGAGCAGTTCTTTTGGTAATAGTTTTGGCGGCTTCTTCGATTTCAGCCATAGTAATATCTGGTCCGCCGGTGATATTGATTAATACTCCCCTAGCTCCTCCAATATCGACTTCGACTAAAGGTGAATCAATAGCGTCTTCGACGGCAAGTTGGGCTCGATTTTCGCCTTCGGCTTCACCGGTACCCATAAGAGCGGTACCAGCATTACTCATAACTGCCTTTATATCGGCAAAATCTAAGTTTATTAAACCTGGATTAGTAATTAAGTCGGCAATGGCTTTGGTACCTTTATTTAAAACAGAATCAGCAATTTTAAAGGCTTCTAAAAGAGTAGCTTTATTATTAACAACTTCCATTACTTTTTGGTTAGGAATGACTATAAGAGTGTCAACATTATTTCGAAGTTGAGAAATCCCTTCTTCGGCATTAGTCATACGTCGAGTACCTTCAAACATAAAAGGTTTAGTTACAACTCCAATAGTTAAAATATTAAGTTCTTTTTTGGCAATTTGAGCAATAATTGGGGCGGCTCCAGTACATGTTCCACCACCCATACCACCGGTGACAAAAACCATATCGGTTCCAGATAAAATTTCTTTTATTCTTTCTCTTGATTCTTCGGCAGCTTTTTGACCTATTTGGGGATTGCCTCCGGCTCCAAGCCCTTTAGTTAGTTTTTCACCAATTTGAATTTTTATAGGGGCAAGAGAATTTAAAAGAGCTTGTGAATCAGTATTAACTGCAATAAAGTCGACACCTTGAATGCTTCCATCAGAAATCATAGAATTAACGGCATTATTGCCACCACCACCAACACCAATGACTTTTATTTTGGCAAATTGACCAGTAAGTGTTTTAATAAGTCCCATATTTAAGGTAAAATTGGCTCAATTAATTTTTTAAATCGACCAAATAAGCCACCAAAATTTATTTTTATTTTTTTGGTTTGAGAAGAAGAATTATTGGCTTTATTTTCTCGAGTAAACATAAGGAGGCCAATAGTGCTAGTATAGGCTGGATTAAGAATATCATCAACTATACCACCCATTTTAGGTGGTGAGGCAATTCTTAATGGAAGTGGAATTATTTTTTCACAAATTTCTTTGATATTAACAGTTTGTGAACCACCGCCGGTTAAAACTATACCAGCGGGAATAACATGTTGGAGATTAACATCTTCTAATTGGGAATAAATTAAATTAAATATTTCTTCTAGGCGTGGTTTTATAATGCCATTGGTGGCATTTTGAATGGAAATTTTTCTATTTTTATCGTCGGTATCAATATCAAATTTTGACAATTCAATTTCGTCTTCAAAATTTTTATTTTCAATCAATTTACTTAATCTTAATTTTATTTTTTCGGCATTTTCTAGGGAAAATCTTAAACCAATAGCGAGATCATTGGTGACATTGTTAGCACCGATAGGGATAACTGAGGAAAAAATAGGAGCACCTTCATTAAAGACAGTTATAGTAGTAATACTGCCACCAATATCGATTAGGGCGACGCCTAGTTCTTTTTCGGTTTCTGTAAGGGTGGCTCTAGAGGCAGCTAATCCAGAAAAAACAAGATCGTTTATATGGATGCCGATGTCTTCTAAACATTTTTTAAGATTTTTGAGGGATGGACTGGAAGCTAAAATAATATGGGTTTCAACTTCTAGACGAATACCATTCATACCAATTGGATCAATAACACCTTCTTGACCATCAACAGTATATTTTATGGGAATAATATGAATAATTTCTTTGCCTGGTGGGATAGCAATAGCTTTGGCGGCTTCAATAACTCGATCAATATCAGTTGAATCAATTTCGCCATTAGGATTACTGATGGCGATGACACCATGAGAATTGGTTGATTCAATATAGGGGGCAGAAATAGATATAGAGGCAGAATTTACCTGAAAACCGGCCATTCTTTCGGCTGATTCAATACTTTGAGTAATAGTGTTTGAAGCCTGTTCAATATTGATTATTTGACCTTTTCTAAAACCTAAAGCAGGGATAGAAGAAACGGCAATTATATTAAATTTGTCTTCAGTTTCAAGATATTGACCAATAATGGTGGTTACTTTTGAGGTACCGATATCGATACCGCTAATTGTTTTTGAATGTTGCATATGGATGATTGATACTGAGATCAACTAATTTAATTTGTTTATTATTGATTTTAGCTGTTTTGAAAAAATCTTGCAAAGAAGCAATTTGCCAGTAGGGATCTTTTTGGGTAGAAACAATAATTTTAGTTTGATTACTTTGTTCGTCTTGGAGATAAAATTCAACTTCATTTTGGTAATCTCTAACGATTAAATTTATAGGAGATATTTGACTAGTTTGAAGTGCATTATTGAGTTTTGAATAAAAGTCATTTTGTGAGGAAATAGGATTTATTTGATTGAAATGAATAAATTTGATTATGAAAATAGTAACTATTCCAATGATTAATAAAATTATGAAAAATAATCTAAATAATTTCATGAATTAGATTTAATAAATTTAGATTTGGTTTAATATTTTTAATATTACTAGTTGATTTAACTGTTTTTAATTTTTTAATAGCTTTTTGTAGATTAATGGAATTAAATTGATTTTGTTGAAAAATAATAGTTTTTTTTGGGAGTTGGTCTTTTACCCATTTAGCATTTAAAAATTGTTCATTTTGTTGACTTTGAGGTAAGGGAATTAGAATGGATTTTTGATTAAAAGCAACTATTTCTTGGCTGGTATTAGCTCCGGATCGGCTGATAATAATATCAGAATTTTTTAAGACCCAGCCTATATATTTGGTCTCTATATATTCAAAAGCTGAATAATTAGGGTTTGACGATAGATATTTAAATTTAGAAAAGTCAGTTTTCCCAGTTTGGTGAATAATAAAGAAATCACTAAGAAAAGGAACTGCTTTTTTGATGACCATATTTATGTAATGTGAACCTTGATTACCGGCAGTAATATAAATAATTGGTTTTTGGGTTTTTACTAGTTGATTTCGATTATTGGTAAATAATTCATATCGGAGTAAATTACCGGTTATATTTACTTTATTAGAGGGTAAGTTGTTAATTTGATTTTGATTTTTAAATGAAAGAGCAATTTTGGTAACAAAAAAACTATTTATTTTTGTAGTTAAACTAGTAGTAAGGGTTTGTTCATGAGTAATACTAGGGATGTGTTTAATCCAGCTGTTTATAATTATTGGTACTGAGACATAGCCACCAAAAGAAACAACTATATCGGGCTTAATTTTTTTAATTATTTTTTTGGCTTGCCAAAAACCTTTAATGGTTTTTGGAATACCTTTAATAGTATTGGGTAAGTATCTTCGATCAAATTTTCCACAAGAAATAGAAAAATATTTTATCCCTAATTTAGGGATAATAGTAGATTCAATAGAAGTTTTTTGTGAGTCTGAGGAATTAAATTTACGGCCGATATAAAAAATTGACCAGTTGGTAAGAGAATCACTTTTTAATTGACGGATTAGTTCTAGTGCGGGGGTGAGATGAGTGCCGGTAATGATGATGGACTTTGTTATCTTTTGACTCATGATTTGAGTATAGCAGGATTGGATTATTTTTTTCGATATTACGAATTAAACCAATTGCTACCATTAGAGTTGATAAAGATGAACCGCCATAAGAAATAAATGGTAAAGGAACTCCAGTTAAGGGAATAATACCGGCAATAGCGGAAATATTTATAAGACTTTGATAAGCAATCCAAAGGGAAGTTCCAGAGATTAATAGTGATTGAAATGGGTCGGAAATAAGGTGGGAAAGTTTAAAAAGATATGATATTAGGGAGATATAAACAAGAAGTACTAATAATAAACCAATAAATCCAACTTCCTCTCCAATTACAGCTAGGATGGAATCGGTAGATATTTTGGGTAAAAAACTATATTTTTGATCTGAATTAGCAAAACCTTTACCAAAAAATCCACCGGAAGATAGAGTTAAAACTATTTGATTACTATGATAAGAGGCAGTTTCTTGATTTTGAGTTGGGTTAAGCATAGTTTTTAGTCTGGCAGATCGATAAGGTGAGATAAAAATTAAAATTAAACTAAGGGAAATTAAGAAAGCACAAAATCCAAAAAGTGGACCAATTTTACCTCCAGCTAAATAATAAAGCGAAATTGAAATAGTGGAAATTAGAATAGCAGTGCTTAAATTTGGTTCGATAATGATAAGAATAAAAGGAATTCCTAAGAAAAAAATTAAATTTTTAAGATTAAGATTTTGAGATTTGGAAAAAATTTGGGATAAAAACAATACTAGGCTGAGTTTTAATATTTCTGAAGGTTGAAATTTAATAAAACCTAAATTTAACCAACGGTGAGCTCCTAGAGTGGCATCGCTGAGCCCTGGAATAATGACTAAAATTAAAGTGATGATAGAAAAAATATAAAGTGGAAAAAAAAATTTTTTAATTTTTTCTAAGTTTATTTTAGAACAGATATAAAAAGCGACTAAACTGATTAATAACCAGATTATTTGTTTTCTAAGAAAGAAAAATTTATCACCAACACTATTGGTGGCTTCACTGAGAGAAGAGATAGAAATAAAAATTAAACCAATTATAATTAGAGTAAATACTAAAAACATTAAGGGTGATTTAGTTGGCGACTTCATTGGCAGATTGAATTATTGAAGGAGAAATTTCGATAGGGTTGGTTTGTGATGAAAAAGGAATAAATTGTCGATAAATATGAATAGTATTATTGTTGATATCTTTTTTAGTTATTTCTGATCCAATTAAATTGGGATTATAGAATCGTTTGTTTTCTTGATTAATATCGATATTAATATTTAAATTCAAAAATTCGGTTAGGTGAAATAAAAAAAGTGGGTTTAAATTGTTGTTTATTTCTATTTGAGTATAGAGGTCAAAGGAAGCAGTTAATCTGGGATTACATTCAAGAATAAAAATTTGGTTTTCACTGATGAAAAAATCTAATCCAAAAAAACCATAGTAATCTAATTTTTTTAAAGTTTCTGAAAATTTTAGGGTTAGATTTTTAATTTCTTCAATTATTTCGATTGGCGCATAGGATGGCCATTGACGACCGACAGTAGTGAAAGGGTTTTGAGTGAATTGAGGAAGACCGGTATATTGGAGTGCTGGTGGGCTTTGAATAAAACCAGATTTAGTGAGACAACAATTATTGGTTAGGGAATAGCCAGTAAGATATGGAGAATATTTAACTGTGGTTTCAATTTCGATTTTGTCTTTGATATCTTCCCAAATAGTTGCTGAAAAAGTGCTTTTTCCAGCCCAACCAAAACGAGTTTGGATGACTAAATTATTATTTAAAATTTGTTGATATTTTTTAAAATTATATTCATTGAATTTGTCTATTATTACTGGGATAGTGGGTAAATTTTCTTTTTGACAAATATTGTAAAAATCAATTTTATCTTCCAAGAGACGATTTAATTTAGCTGGATTGGCGGCATAAATCCATTGATATTTTTGACAAAGATACTCTACTTTACCAGAAGGTTTAAAGGGAATAATTACTGGAGTAAGATTATTATCTTGGGATTTTTTAAGAATATAGTCAATAACTTGATGATCTGATAGTAATTTACCGCTATTTTTTATTTTTATTGATGGGTAATCAGAAATATAAATTTTTTCAAAATTTTTAAGTTGAGGAAGATTAATATCTAAAAATTTATCAACTACTAGAAAATAGAAAATATAATTACTTTGATTTAAAGTTTCAATTAAATTCATCTTTTAGCTCCGGTTAATAAAATAACAGGAAATTTACCAGTGTCAAAATTGTTCTTTTGGGCCTTTTGGAAGGCGGCAAAGGCTAAACTGCTTTCAAGTGAAGTGATAATATTTTTAGATTCTAGAAAATGAGTAGCAGAAATTATGGCTTCATTTTGAATAGCAAAAGAAAAACCATTTGATTTTTTGATAGCGGTAATAATTTTATTTTTTTGAGGTATAAATTTGGCTGATAAGGCATCAGTTATAAGTCTGATTTCGGGATTATAATTTTTATCAAAAGATTTAGAAATTGGACAATTGGCAACTGACTGAGCTCCAAATATTTTTACTGACGGGGGTAATTTTTGAGAAATGCCAAGCAGAGTAGTGCCACTACCAATGGGGATAAAAACACTGGTAATTTTTGGAAGTTGTTTGATTATTTCTTGAGCAATTTGCTGATAACCGATAATGGCAATAGGATCGGTAGATTGACGAAGTAAATAGGCTTTATTTTTCTTAGCAAATTTAATGGCATCACTAATTGGTTTTTGAGATAAAATAATTTCTGAAGGATATTGTTTTAGGATATTTAGTTTTTTGGGGTTGACTTTGGTAGATAAAAAAATAATCAATTCAATTTTATTTTGGTAGCAAAAATGAGCAGCAGAAATAGCAGCATTGCCAGTACTAGAAATTACGGCTTGAGTAAAATTATTTTTTTTAAGATTGTCAATTTGATAAATAATAGCTCTATCTTTGGCGGAGCCAGTAATGTTTTGATCTTCTCGCTTTAAATAACAATTGTCTAATTTAACTAATGGTGTATTTGTCATATAATAATTTACTTGGCTTAATTATATATTTTTTATCTTAAATATGACAGAAACAAACAAAATTATTTGTCCTGATTGTGGAATGGAGATTGCGGTTAGTGGAAATGAGGAAGTGGGAGATATTTTGGAATGTGGTGAATGTGGAACTGAAGTAGAAATTACTTCAATAAATCCACTAAATTTTAGAGAGTTAATTGAGGAAAAGTAAACGATATATACCTTGGTTATCAAAATTTTTATCAGTTAGATTAAATTGGCCGTATTTAACTCCCCTACCTGATAAAGAACTATCGACATAATTAATAATGTCTCCTTGTTGGTCAATTATAAATAAAACATGGTGGCCGTTTTTTTGACGAATAAGGTCTCCTGTTTGGATATCATTATAATTTTTTATTTCTTTTGAGAGAGGGGTTGAGGTCAACATATCAGCAGATGTTTTACGGATATTTAAATTTATTTTTTTATTAATTAGATTTCCATAAAAAATGAGAAGTTGACAGACAAGGCCGGAACAATCAATACCGATTTTATTTTTTTTCTGAAAATTATAAATTTGTTGAGAAGAAAGATCAAGAAGTTTTATATTTTGAAGATTAGCGATTTCAACTGTTTTAAGAGCAATTTCTTTTGCATTGCCTTTACCTCCCATAAAAACTTCTTTAATTATTTTTCCGTTTTTGAGAATATTTTTACTATAAGGTAAACCAATATAGTGGTTTATTTCTTCTCTTAATTGATTAATTAATTTATACCTAACCATAGTCCGAAGATAGCTAATATTATACCAGCCAACCAAGCTCGAGAGACAATTTTTGGTTCTTCCCAACCAATTTTTTGAAGAGTTAAATGAAGAGGAGCGGCAGGAAATAGTTTTTTCTTAAAGTATTTTTTACTAAATATTTGGATAGCACTACTCATACCTTCGACGATAAAAGGAGTACCAATAATAAGAAGAGGAACAACTTTACCTAAAAGTAGAGCAATAACAGCAAAAGTAGCCCCAAATGATAGAGCACCAACATCACCAAGCCAAATTCTGGCTGGGTAAACATTGAAATACAAAAAGGCAATTAAAGATCCTAACCAGAGAGATAGAAAAAGAGAAATAGGAGTATCTAATGAACTGTTGGATAAAAACCAAAAAGCAAATAGAGAAATCATGAGAAGTCCACAAGAAAGGCCATCAAGTCCATCGGTAATATTAAAAAAATTAGCAAACCCAGTTATTATAACTGTGGAAATAGGAATAAAAAATAATCCTAAATTAATGGCTCCTAAAAAAGGAATATAAATGAAATCGATATGTAGTCTAAAATAAATTAAAAAAGAAATAACAACAGATAATATGATTTGGAGAATAAGTTTATGGATTAATTTAAGACCAAAAAAACCAGTTTTTTTGAAGTTGAAAAATTTATAGATATCGTCATAAAGACCAAGTAATCCAAAACTTATAAAAGTGAAAAAAATTACTTCTAACTCATGATTCATTTGATAGTTTGAAGAGATGAATATTTTAGAAAATTTTAAAATTGGAAAAAGAATTATAAAAAGGATACAAACAGAGACAATAATAAGTAGTCCTCCACCGACTGGGGTACCAGTTTTAATATTATGAAATTTATCAAAAATAGGGGTTTTTTTATTTTGGAAATCAGTAGTCGATTGAAGTTGTCTTTGAAATTTTAGTTTATATAAAAGATTTATAAAGGGGACAACTAGGATACTGGTAAGCAAAAATGAAAAAAGTAAAAGTCCTAAATAAAGATGAATCATAAATTAAGTTTTAATATATTCTATGTTAGCACCTAAAGCTGATAACCGTTGAGCTAATTTTTCATAACCTCTTTCAATAAATTCAACTCCATCAATAGTAGAAACACCATCGGCAGTTAAGGCAGCGATAGTGGCTGAGGCGCCAGCGCGAAGATCATCAATAATAAAATTGGCTGGTTTTAATTTAGTGGGACCGTAAATTTTAACTCCATGAAAATAGTTTGGATTATCACTTTCACGATTGAATTGATAAAAAGTATCTGGATTTTCAATATTGGGGTTAAAAAATTTTATTTTAGCACCCATTTTTTGAAGATTACCAATATGTTGGAATCGATTTGGATAGACTCGTTCAATAATAGAACTACAACCAATACTTTGGGTTAAAAGGATAGAAAACAATGATTGCCAATCAGTCATGAACATAGGTTGGGGGCCGGTTTCAATATTTATAGCTTTTAGTGGCTTTTCCCAGGAGACATTAATTTCATCTTCCCCTAATTCAATTTTGGCACCCATTGTTTTAATAGTTTCTAAAAATGTATTTACTATTTTAGGATTACACCTAAGAATACTAACTGATCCTTTGGTGGCTAGGGCGGCGCAAGCAAAAGTAACAATTTCATTTCTGTCAGGAATTGTTTGATGTTTGGTTCCGTTTAGACAATTTACCCCTTGGATGGTTATTTTCCCTAAATCAATAGAGTCTCTTTGAATTTGGGCACCCATGCTATTTAACATAGTAATAAGATCATCAATTTCTGGTTCTTGAGCAGAATTTTCTAGAATAGTTTCTCCTTCAGTTAAGACTGCAGCCATAATAATTGTTTCAGTAACTGTATGAGATGGTTTTTTAAAAATATAGTGAACTGGTTTAATTTTGTCAGTTTTAAAAATTAAATTAGTTTTGGTTTCTTCAGTGTGAATATTCATTTTAGAAAAACAATCAATTAGACGATCTAATGGTCTATCACCAAGTCGATCACCGCCAGGAGTAGGAACTATGGCTTGACCTGTTCTGGCTAATAATGGAGCAGAAAACATAAAAGAACTCCGAGATTTTATTCCAGTTCCTTGTGGGACGATATGATTTTTTATTTCTTTTGTAATTATTTCAATACAATGTTCGCCACAATAATTTACTTCAGAACCTAGGTGTTTGGCAATACTCTCAGTTATTTTTATATCAGATATACAAGGAATATTAGTTAATTGGGTTGTTTGAGAGGAAAGCATGGAAGCAATAATTTGTTTATAACTAGCATTTTTGGCTCCTCTAATAGAAACTTCACCTTGGAGCTTTTTTCCGCCAGTAATGATATATCGAGACATAAATTAATTGAAATTATAGGGTTTAATTAATGTTTTTAAAGATGGTTAATTATCTTTTTTAAAATTTTATAACCAGACAAACCTCCTGAACTCATATATATAAGGATATCATTTGATGATAAATGATGTATATAGTGGGCAACGATTTCTTTTTCTATAGGTATATAAATAAGTTTTTGGCCAATTTCTTTTTTGAAATTTTTAGCAGTAATTCGGTTGTTTTTATTTAATTTTTGATTAAATTTAAGTGGTCCTAAAATAATTTCATCAGCTTTATTGAAAGATTTTTTTAAACCATTTAAACTTTGTTTAAATTGAATAAAAGAAGCATGAGGTTGAAAAAAAACTTTTATTTTTTTTTGGGGAAAGTGAAATTTTAAAGCTTCTAAACTGGATTTAATTCTATTATTTGATTGAGCAAAATCATCAAAAAACAAGATTCCATTGTTTTCTTTAATAAATTCTAATCGGCGCTTGACTCCCCGAAAGGAAAAGACAGCTTTTTGGATGGTTTTGATACTTATATTAAGATGATCAGCTAAGGCAACAGCTGCTAATATATTTTCAAAGTTAAATTGGCCGATTAATTGAGTTTGAATTTTGATTAATCCCTTTGGGGTATTAATTATTAAATTAGTTAAATTTTGATTGATTTTTATTTTTTCAATATAATAATCAGAATCAGGCGAATTATAAGTAATAATTTTAGATTTAGTGTATAGACTGAGTTCTTTTGTTTGATAACCTTGAGAGTTTATTAATAAAGTTCCATTGGTTGGAATATTGATAATTAATTGCTTAAAAGCATTAAAGTTTTTTATTTTAGTAGAATAAGAATCTTTATGTTCCCAATCAGCACTAGTTAAAATTAGATGTTTTAATGGGTAATATAAAAATTTTGCTTTTTTATCAAGACCATTTATAGATTCATCTGCTTCAATAATTGACCAATCTGATGGTGAAATATTAATTGAATCAAATTTATTTTTTGAATAACCGGCGAACATATAATTGGGATTTTTTTTGGCTTTAACAAAAATCCATGATAAAAGACTGGTAATAGTGGTTTTTCCAAAACTACCAGCTATTAGAATAGAGTTTTCTTTAATTAAATTTTGGGCAATATATTTGGTAGCAGAAATATAAGGAATATTGAGTTTTTTGATTTGATCAAATTCTTGTTTAGTGTTTTTAAAAGAAAAATAAGAGGAACCAATAATAGCGAGTTCAATATTAGTATTGATATCGGTCGAATTGATAGGTATTTCCGACTTTTTTAAGATATTACTGACTGGTGGGTAAATTTTTTCTTGGTCTGACCCAGTAATATAATTACCTCTTTTTTTTAAAAAAACGGCTAATGGTGCAGTCATAGTACCAGCAATACCAATTATATGAATATGCATAAAATTAAATTGTGGATGAATTATTATATTGAAGCCATTGATTATTTTTAAAATATTCAAAACCAGGCATGTTACGTTTATAAAAACCGGTGTCAGATGAGAATCGACCGAGATAACAATAATCAAGGTTAGCTTTATGGCTATCAATAATAGTCTGAATTACCAATTTGATTGGTAGATTGCTATGGTTGTATTTAGGGTTGTAAAAAACATAAGCAATATGACTGATTTGATTTGAAAAATAACAGATAGAATAAGCAATTTCTTGGTTATTTTCGTCTTTCCAAATATAAAGATAATTAAAAATATGGCTAGTAAAAATAGTTTTAATAGAACTTATAGGAAAATTCCAACCTAATTCTTTAATCCAACTGAAAATTTTTTTTTGGAGAGATAAATTATATTTAAAATCTTTTAAATTAATTTTTTTAAAGGAAAAATTTTCGGTTTTTTTTAAAATGCGACGATTTTCAGAATTTAAATTGAAATTTTTTAGGTTTGAACGGCTACTTGATTCTTGATACCAAAGATTTTTTTGATTTCTTTGAGGAAGTAACCCATTTTTATAGTTAATTTCAATAGAATTGTGGTTTTGGATATTAAATTTAGTCATGAGTTTTTAAATTAAAAGCAGTTCTAAAAGCTTCTGTTTCAGACCAAGGATATTCAGTTTTTCCATGAAGTATGGTGTCTTCATGACCTTTGCCACAGGCAACAATAGTATCGTTGGGTTGAGCTAATTTGATGGCTAAATTAAAAGCATCTTGGCGATTAGGGACATTGAAATAAATAAAGTATTTATTAGCATCTTTTACTATTTGATTTATTTGTCGTTGGTTTAAATTTAGGTGGTTTACAAGTTTGGTATTTTTATTAGTAATGCCAGCAATTATTTGATTATTTATATCCTCTATTTTTTCATTTCTAGTATCATCGGCAGTAATAATGGCAATATTAGAGATTTTTGAGACAACGTTTCCCATGAGTGGTCTTTTACTTGGGTCTCGACCACCAGTAGCGCCAAAAATAGTGATTAAATTGCCTTGGGTATTTTTTTTAAGGGATAAGAGTGTATTTTCTAAAGCTGCTGGAGTATGAGCGAAATCAACTATGGTCTTAAATTTAAAATTATTTTTAACTTCTTCGCGTCGGCCTTTGATTTGAGGGAATTTTTTAACTGAATTGACAAATAATGATGGGTTTATATTTAATTGATTGCAAATGGCAAAGGCGGTCAAAATATTATAAATTTGATATTGGTATGGGCTGTCAGTAATAATTTGTATATTATTAACGTTGAATTGTAATTTTTGATTGGTAATTTTGATATTTTTAGCTTGGTAATCGGATGGGTTTTTAATACTAAAAGTAATAGGCTTATTTTTGAGGATTGGTTTAATAATATCAAACGATTGATCATCTTTATTTAAAATAGAAATTTTTGATTGGTTAAAAATTTTAGCTTTGGTTTTAATGTATTGATCGATATTTTTGAAATAATCAAGATGTTCTATAGATGTATTAGTAATAGCGGCTATATCGAAAGAAGATAAAAGGAAACGTGACTGATCAAGTCCATGAGCAGTCACTTCTAAAACTACGTGAGTTACTTTTTCTTTAACCATTTTTTGGAGTAGATTTTGGATAATTTTTGGGTCAGGTGAAGTCATATGAAGTTTGGTTTGATGATTGGTATTACCAATGATGGCTCCATTAGTAGAAATAAGGCCAGCTTTTAGACCAGAAGCAGTTAAAACGTGATGAACAAGATGGCAGGTAGTTGTCTTGCCGTCAGTACCAGTAATACCAATTAGAATTAATTTTTTTGATGGGAATCCATATTTTAGATTTATGAAAAAGTTTTTTGGTAAATGCCAAAATGTGTTTTTTATTTTTTGAAAAAAAAACTTGATAGATTTTGATGTCATTTTGATTAGTTTTATTATAGCAAATAGTTAATTTTTGAAGCTAAATCAAACCAAATTGGAGCGGCGGTACTTGACCCCCAGGGTGAGCTTTTAGGATTATTAATAGTTACTATCATGGTAAATTTGGGATTATCACAAGGGGAAAAACCAATATAGGAGGCAATAGTAGATGAATCAGTGTATCCACCTTTGATGGCAATTTGAGCAGTACCACTTTTAGCACAGACTTCAATATCTTTAGGCTTCATATTGGCAATAACTCCATTTTCAACTGCATATTTAAGAATTGATTTCATTTGATTGGTTGAATCTGAATTAAAGACTTTTTCGGAATTATTTGACTTGTTTATTAAGAGGTGGGGTTTAACTAAAATTCCGTTGTTGGCAATAGTATTGAAAGCTTGAAGCATACTTATTTGAGAGACAACAATACCCTGTCCAAATGAGGCGGTGGCTAGGTCAATATCAGGCCAATTGGTTTTAATATTTGGTTTTGATTCTCCTTGGAGATCAATAGCAGTTTTTTGATTTAATCCAAGTTTTTGATAATAATCTAGAAAATTTGATAATCCAAGCTTAGAAATAATATGACTCATACCAATATTGTCAGAATTTTTAATAATATCTTTTAGGGATGAATTTGGATGAGTTGAATTGTCATAATTGGTAATAGTATATTGACCTATTGTTAGGGGTTTATCACATTGATCGCAAATATAATCTAGAGAAATTGATTTACTATCAAGAGCCATAGTAACCACAATTGGTTTAAAAATTGATCCTGGTTCAAAAAGATCAGAAATAGGACTTATTTTAGTGGCACTAGGAGTAGCTGAACTAGTGGCAGTGAAATTGGCCATGGCTAAAATTCCACCGGTTTGACTATTCATGATAGTGATAGCTCCAGAATCTGCATCATATTTTTCGACTCCGTTTTTTAGTTCGGTTTCAATTAGATATTGAATGCTTCTATTTAAAGTAGTGAAGATATTTTGACCGTCAACAGCGATGGAATTCCAACTTTTTTTGGTAAGAATAGCTTTACCAGTAGCGTCTTGAGGTGACCAAGTAAAGCCGGTTTTTCCTTGAAGTTGTTTTTGGTAGTAACCTTCTAAACCACCATAGCCGATATCGTATCCTTGTTGATTTTTGGCAACTAAACCTAAAATTGGAGAGGCCATTGAAAATTCAGGATAATATCTTTTTTCAATTTTTTGGAAAGTAAGTCCAGGTATATTTAATTGGTTTTTTTCATTTTCGTCAAATAAGCTAGTGAAAGTCATCCATTTTTGATTGGAATTATTTTTTAAATTTTCAATTAAATTATTATTTTCTTCATTAAATTTGGGATAGACTTGATTAATTTTGTCGATAATTTTAGTTAAATCATCTTTGAGATTAGGTTTATAAATAGAGAGTTGATAACTAGTTATATTTAAAACTAGGGGGAAATTATCTGATGAAAAAATTTTACCTCGACTAGGAATAGTTTTTATTAATTTATAGGTTTGGGTTAGAGCTTTTTCTCTTAGTTCTGGTCCTTTTATAATTTGAATATAAAAAAATCTAGTAAGAATTAAAATAAAACAACTGGTTAATACTATTGAAATAGTTTTAATTCTGGGTGGATTCATTTCAAATTTATTTTTTGGTTTATAAAATTAAGATTTTTATTTTGATTTTCTTGAGTTAAATGATGAATTGAACTTAGATTGGAAAAAATTTTTTCTAAATTTTGATTTTCAATTTTTAATTCTTGGTATTCTTGTTGGTTTTGATAAAGCTGGTTGTTTTGGTTGATAATTTCACTGGAATAAAAAAAAGAAAAAAGTACTTGAATTAAGATGGAAGTGAAGAGAATATAGTTGAATATTTTTGGCATTAAACTATTTTATACGATCTAAGGATGGATGAGCGAGATAAAGGATTAAGTTTTACTTCTGAAAACGATGGATGGACAGCTTTGGAGACAGAAAATATCTTTTTTTGTAGAAAGCTAGATTTTATAAATTGTTTAATAATTCTGTCTTCGCCTGAGTGAAAACTAATAAAGCAAGCTGTTCCGTTTGATTTTATTGAATTTAGACTTTGAAATAAAATTTGTCTAAGATTGTTGAATTCTTGATTGACAGCGATTTTGAGACCTAAAAATATTTTAGTACTAGGGTCAGTTTTAGTTCTTATTTTATTTTGAAAATAATAATCTCTAATAATATCAGCTAATCTTTTAGCATCAGTAATGGGTTTTTTTTGTCTTTCGACAATAATTTTTTGGATAAGCGGTTTACTATAGAGTTCTTGACAATTTTTGGAAAAAATTTCATAAAGTTCGTCATAAGAACCAGTATTAATTATTTCTTCAGCATTGGTTTGGTCGGAATCTTTATCAAGGCGCATGTCGAGTGAAGTGGAATCATTAAAAGAAAAGCCCCTATTTTGTGATATTTGTTGATTTTTACTAAGACCTAAATCTACTAATAAACCATCAATTTTTTGTTTGATGACAGAAGTGATAATTTTTTCTAGCTGATTGAAGTTTGAGTGAATAGGGATAAAATTTGAATTTAGTTTAGCGTCTTGGATACGTTTGGTGGCAATATCTATATTAATGGGGTCTTGGTCAATACCATAAACTATACCTCCAAGTTTGAGAATTTCTAAAGTGTGACCGCCATTGCCTAGAGTAGCATCAACATAGATAGATTTGGGTTTTATATCAAGAAGATTAAGAGTTTCTTTAATCAAAACCGGTTGATGATAATTCATTAGTTAATGGAATAATCGCCGGTTACAAGGTTGGTATTTTCCTTAGTGACAGTTTCTGGAGTAATCGATAAAACTTTACCTGAGCCGTTGCCACTGGAGAAAATTGAATAGACCTCTGGGTAATTCTTAATTAGAATAAAATAATCATTTTTTGAAGAAATAGAGGCTTTAATGTTTAAATTTTCAGTTTTTAAACTAAGACCGCCGTCTTTATTAATATTAGCTGAGCTTTTAAAAACAAATGGGGCTTCATAGAGAGCTGATTTACCATCATTATTAGTAAAATTTAGAGTTAAAGTGCCGCCAGTGATACCTTCATCATATTTATATTTACAACCATTAGTGCAGCTTTCAGTGCCTAAAAGCAGCTCTCTTTCAAGAGAAGAACCTTCAATTTTAGCCGTACCACCAACACCTTTTTCTATTTCTAAATCTTCATCTTGGGCACTATAAATAAGGTCATATTCAACTTCGGTTATAGATTGAGGGATATTAGTAATTTTTAAAGTTAGACGATGGCCATCTGATTGGGGAATAAGATTGATATAAGGTTTTTCAGCATCATTAAGAATTAGCTCTTCATTAGAATCGGTAGATAAATTAGTAGTAGTGTTTTTTGAAGAATTAATTTTATTCTTACTAACTATTACCATAACAATAGTAATAACAATTAAAATTCCAATGCCGATAGCTGAGTATAAAACGATTTTATTTTTCATAATTATTATTTAACTTCTTTTCGAGCCAGGTGTCAATTTTATCAATGTCGAGACGAATTTGTTTCATAGTATTTCGGTCTCGAATAGAAACAGTATTATCTTCTAGTGTTTGATAATCAACGACAGTACACCATGGTGTACCAATTTCGTCTTGACGGCGATATTTTTTACCAATATTACTACTATCATCCCAATCAATAGAATATTTGGATGAGAGGGTTTTATAAAGTTTTTCAGCTTTATCAATTAATTCTGGTTTATTGGCAGCAAGTGGAAAAATGGCCATTTTGTAGGCAGAAATTTGAGGATTAATTTTTAAAACAGTACGAGTATCTCCTGTTTTGACCTCTTCTTCAGTATAGGCATCGAGAAGTAAAAAGAAAAAACTACGATCGACCCCACCAGAGGTTTCAGTAATGTGAGGGATATATTTTTCGTGAGTAATTGGGTCGATATAATTTAAATCTTGACCACTAAATTTGGCATGTTGAGTTAAATCATAATCAGAACGCCAGTGAATTCCTTCCATTTCAGCCCAACCCCAAGGAGCATTATATTCGATATCAAAAGCTTTTTTGGCATAGAAAGCTAATTCATCTTTTTCATGTTGACGGAATCTTAAATTTTTTGGATTATTAAACATTTTTTGATACCAAGTCATTCGGGTTTCTTTCCAATATTCATACCATTTATCCATATCTTTGGGATTGACAAAATATTGAATATCCCATTGTTCAAACTCACGAGTACGATATAAAAAGTTTTTGGGAGTAATTTCATTTCTAAAAGCTTTTCCAATTTGAGCAATACCAAAAGGAATTTGGATACGGGTAGAGTCAATGATGTTTTTAAAGTCTAAATAAATAGTTTGACAGGCCTCTCCTCTTAAATAGGCATGTTGTTTTTCACCTTCAATAACTCCAATTTCGGTTTCAAATAATATATTATATTTACGACCTTGAGTAAATTGACCACCACATTCAGGACACTTAGTTTGATCATCTAACAAATCAGGTCGAAATCGTTTATGACATTTTTTACATTCAACCATAATATCGGCAAAATTTTTGACATGACCAGAAGCTTTCCAGACTTGTGGGTGAGTAATAATAGCACCATCAATACCAACAACATCTCGGCGACGAATGACATTGTCAGTCCACCAAAGATTTTTCCAATTCATTTTCATGAGTGATCCAACTGGACCATAATCATAGAAACCTTGAACACCACCATAGATTTCTGAATTTTGAAAAACTATTCCCCTTCTTTTACAAAGGCTAACAATTTTGCTAACAAGATCAGTTTGATTTTTTTCTGCCATGAATTATTATAACCTGAGATTACTTAAAAAGCTTATTGCTTTCTAGGGGTTTTTCAATAATTGATTCAAAGAATTTTTTAATTAGACTTTGACTGGTTTTATAATCTTTTTTTAAAAAATTAGTTTTAATTTCTAGTGGGACACCAAAGCCTAATACTTCTAGTAATTTGATTTCATTTTCAATATAACGGTTGACTAAATTTTTATTGATTGATTCAATAATATTTTTAGAAATTTGATAAATATTTTCTATTTGCTGGTTTTCGGCAATAAATTGGTTGATAATTTCTAAAAAATAAAATAAAAGATTAAGTTGAGTTAAACTTTTTGGGGTTTGGAGAAATTGATTGATGGTTTGGGCTTCTGAAATCCATGCAAAATCGTTTTTTTGATAAAGATGAACCTTTATTATATTACCTAATTGGAGACTGCCAAGACGACTGCTTTTAATACTCTTGACACCTTTGGCCAGAGCGACTATTTTGCCATTTCTAGGAGTTAAAAGAGTAACTAAACTATCAGTTTCTTTTAGATTGCGGTGGTTAATGACAATGCACTCTGTGCTTTTGTATTTATCCATTTATAAGGATAATTTAATAGTTTTGTCAGCTGCCCATTGAAATTCAGGTTGTTTTTTACCATTTATAGTTAATTCATACTCAACTGCCTTAGTTCCTGGTTGTTTTTGAAGAATTAAAGTATAAGTTGAACCAATAGTGGCTCCTGAGGTGTATTCAATAGAGGTTATAAGATTAGATTTGGGATAAAGAGGATATTTATCACCATAAAAACCTTCAAAAACTTGTTTATTGAGTTCTTCATATTGAACTGGATCTATTTCTGATCCGGTCATTTTTATAAGTTTTGATCCAATAGGGACATAGAATCGGAACAAATCACGATATTGAGATGCATTAAGACAAAGATCCCCTTTCTCTAAGTTACAATTTGAGGCTGCGGTTGGATTAATATAAGTAACTGAAATTTTATGTTGGGCGACTCCATTTTTAATAGTTATATTGTGTTTAATTTTTTGAGTGATAAAAATATTACTTTTAGCACTAGCAAAGTTGGCATCATTTAGATGAAAATAATCAGTATTTTTATCAACATCAATTATTTTACCGGTAATATTGGCTAAATTCCCTATATTTTGCATTTCTGAATCTGGGAAATAGGTCATTATATGTTTTTCGTTTATATTTTTAAAGAAGGCTTGAATTAAAGAAGCCATTTTTGATTTTTCTGAACCCATGACATTAGTTAGCAAGGCGGACATTAATGGATTCATAAAATCTTTTCGATTGGGTTCGATGTAGTCGCGAGGACGTCCCGACATCCATTGTAAATCATAAATTATTGAGGGACAGCCGTCACAACGTTTGTCTGGGTCAGCAGTAAAAGTACCAACTCGAGTATCTAATTTACCTAAAACTTTAACCATATCGACTAATAATTGAGTATCAATAGCGATAACACCATCAAAACTACCTTTACCTCCAGTTGTTTTTAGATATTGTTCTAAGAATATTTGAGCATCAGTAGGAAAATCAGGAGAAAGATTACTATCACGAAGATTAAGATAAGGGACATTAATATGGTAACTTTTAATTAATCTTGGTGCAGGTACTCGGCTGTTTATTTTATCATCAAGATCATAAATATTACTGGCGACACCTGGGGTGACTTTGCCATTGTTGACAGTTAAGGTACTGTAGGCTGTCCAAAATCCACCGCTAGGTCTAAGTTCACCATCATTTTGAAAAATCATTAAATATTTACGAGGGCTATCTTTACCTAAAAGCCAGGATACTTTTGACAAGAGAGGTTTATCGTCTTTAATTAAAGTTTTAACTTGGCTAACAATATCTTGAGCTTTTGAAATATTTGATCTTATTTCTACTCCTTTATAACTTTGAGGATATCGGTTGATATCAATTTGACTTAGATTATTGTCAATATCAGTAATTTTGGTTTCAATACTATCTAAATATGGAATTAACCCTTCAATTGATTCGGTTAAAAAAGTAATTCTATCTTCGGTGGTTTGAGTACTACTAGAAGCACTACCTTGGATACCTAAAAAGTCTTTGTAGGGATCAATGGCCTTTAAAACTATTTCTCCAGTGTCAATACTTTCATAAACAATATTGATGGCTCTTTGTCCATCTTGATAATATTTTCTAAGCCCAGGGATTATTTTAAATAAACCCATTTTTTTGTAATTTGATTCAATAGATTTAGTATCGTTTTTAATATTAGTTAAACCTTGTTGAACTTTTTCTAAATCTTTATCATTAATAGCTTGTTGGATGAAATTAGCTTCACTTTTAACGATTTCAATTTGTTTAATGATTTTTTTACCGGGGATAAAAAAAACAAAGAAGCAAATAGTTAGAATAACAGTAATTATTATTAAAATAACAGAGAGAATTGAAACGATTTTTTTATTTATTTTAATTTTTCCAAAAATTTTATAACTTTTTTTTAAAGGTTCAATTTTGGGGTTAATTGGTGGCGACTGATTAAGATTTATTATATCCATGAGATTAGTTTAGCTAATATTAAAAATAATTACCAGCGAGATAACATAGAAATGGGAGTTTTAAAAATAATGATAATCTCTTCTAAAAATGATTGTTTTTGGATGTATTCGGCATCCATTTGAGCTCGTTGTTCAAAGGAAATATCATTTCGTCCAGAAGTTTGCCAAACACCAGTAATACCGGGTTTAGCTGATCTAATAATTTTGATATTTTTTTTGGTTTTAGGATATTTTTTTTCTTGTTCTTGAAGTTCTTCCTCTCGATAAGCTCTAGGACCAATTAGACTCATATCCCCTTTTAGAACATTTATAAGTTGGGGGAATTCATCAATGGTTAGAGATCTAATTTTTTTACCAACAGGAGTAATACGGGGGTCTTCGGACATTTCTAATTTCCAACCACTTTCTTTATATTTTTTCCAAAGCTTTGGATAATTTTCTCTTAGTCTTTTGTCATTGTCACCAATATACATAGAACGAAATTTATACATCCAAAATTCATGGCTGTTTTTGCCAACTCTTTTTTGTTTAAAGAAGATTGGTCCTGGTGAATCAGTTTTAATTAAAACCATAGTGATTAATATAATTGGAGAAAAAATAATCAAAAGAGTGAGTGAACAGATAATATCAATAGTTCTTTTGAAGATGGCAAATAGTGTCTTTTTCATTATTCTATTTTAGAAAATATTTTTTATATTTTTTCTTTTTGACAATTTGAGAAACTATTTCTCTGACTCGAGAACTACCATCATGAGCTATATTACAAATTAATAGAGCATCTGGAGTGTCAATAATAGCTAAGTTATTGACATCAACTAGACCAATCATTTTATCTTTTGGAGCAGAAATAAGACAGTTTTTGGAATTAACTTCTAAATATTGAGTGGTTGAATCTAATTGGGCAATTCCATTTATATTTTTTTCAAGCTGATTATAAATTGATTTCCATTCACCAACATCACTCCAATCAAATTCGGCTGGAATAACCATCATATTTTTCGATTTTTCGGAGATAGCTTGGTTAATATTTAGATTTGGAGACTTATGGTAGATATTTTCTATTTCTTTTTGACTAGGATTTTTAATTAATTTTTCAAAAAATTCAAAATATTCTGGTTGAATTTTTTTAAATTCTTCAATCATAGTGTTGATGTTGAAGGTATGAATATCAGAATTCCAAAAACTATTTTTTTTAATTAATTTTTCAGCAGTATCTTTATCTGGTTTTTCAATAAAAAAACTGACATTGGAATATTGAGAACTTTTTTGTTGAGGGACAATGTAGCCAAAAGATGGATTTGGCCAAGTAGCTTTTATACCAATGGTAATAATATTGGGATATTTTTGGGCTAAAACATAGGCTTTGTTGACAGTTTTTTTGAATTTAAGATTTTTTTTGATGTATTGATCGGCAGCACTGGTGGTAATAATAGCATTAGGATCGGTTTGGTAAATATGACTGAGAGTCAAAATAATTGCCATGGCAGTATTTTTTTTGGCTGGTTCGTATATAAAGTTTTGTTGGGGAATTTTATTTTTAATTAATTTTTCTAGTTTTTCTTTATATTTTTGATTAGAGACAATAAAAATGTTTTTTGATGGACAGACTTTTTTGGCTCGATCAAGAGTTTGTTCTAATAAAGTTTTTTTGCCAAATAAACTTAAAAATTGTTTGGGATGATTGGCTCGAGAAAGAGGCCAAAGGCGTGGTCCGGTACCGCCGCATAGAATTACGAAATAATGGTTTGGTGTTGTTGCCATAGTTGGTTGATAACTTCTTTAAATTTTAACATAAAAATTTCATTGGAAAATTTCTGGGCATTATCAATACAATCTTGTTTTTTAAAATCTTTTGAATGAAATTGTTTAAGAATATGAATTAATGATTTAACAGTTTGTTTTTCAAAAAAAAGTCCAGTTTTTTGGTCAATTACAGTTTCAGTAATACCACCTTTCTTTAGGGCAATAACTGGTTTTCCACAAGCTTGGGCTTCTAAGGGAGTGAGACCAAAATCTTCAATTTGAGGACAAATTAAAGCTTGGCAATTTTGATAAATAGAGAGAAGTTTTTGAGCATTTATTTTACCCATAAAAGTAATATTGGGGTCTTTTAATTTAGTTTTAAGTTTTAATAACTGTTTTTTGTCACGACCTTGGCCAACAATAATAAGTTTTAGGTCAAGTTTATGACAAGCTTTAATAGCTAAATCAATTCTTTTATGATTAACAAGGCGAGAAACTACTAAAAAATATTTTTCTGAAGTAGTTTTTGGTTTGGGGTGGAAAAAATTTATATTGACTCCTGGGTAAATTATTTGGCTAGGTCGGTGGTAATTATCTAAAATTCTTTGTTGGACAGTATGGGAATTACAAAGAAGGTAATCTGGGCGTTGTCCATAAATAAAATCAGTTTTTTTATAGATGTTAAGTAAGGGTTTTAAAAATTTAAATTGAGGAGGGGTTTGATAAGCATAACGATTGATATTGTGCATATAACAGATAAAAAGAGTATTAGGTGAAGTTAAAAGACAATGGCCACTAATTTGAGTAGTAGAAATGACAATATCAAATTGAGAAAAATCAAATTGTTCTAAAGCAATGGCATAAAATGGAGTGTGGAAAAGACTGTTTTTTTTGGTTAAAGAAAATCTATTTAATATAGATGGAATAACTTGAATTTTTTTAGGAAGCCATTTGGTTTTTTTTGGATTATAGATAATGGTATAGACAGGAGAATTAGGAAATATTTTTAGAATATTTAATAAAACTCTTTCAGCTCCTCCCCATTGGTTTAACCAATCATAAAAAATGGCAATTTTGGGGTGTTTCATTTTAAAAGACTTTTATAAACAGAAAAGGTTTGTTTGGCAGTTTTATTCCAAGAATATTTTTTTACTTGAAGATGGCCTAATTTTAATAATTGTTGTCTAAGTTTGGGTGATTTGTAAAGTTTTTTAATTTGATCAACTAGATCAGTGACATTATTGGGGTCAAAATAAAGAACTGAATTTTGATAGATTTCTGGTAGACAACTATGATTTGATGAAATAACTGGACAATTTAGAGCCATAGCCTCTAAACCAGTAAGACTAAAACCTTCCATAAATGAAGGGTGAACTAAAGCCAAACTTTGAGAATATATTTCTTTAAACTCTTCGTCGGGAATATAACCCAAAAATTCAACTCTTTTGACTAGTTTATTTTTTTTAACTAATTGTTGAAGTCTGTCGGTAAAATAATTTCTAGCACAAATAATTTTTAAGCTTAAAAATGGTAACTTAGTTAATGCCTCAATAATGATTGAGGCATTTTTGTGAGGATAAAGGTTACCGGTATAAATAATGTAGGGATTTTTTTTATTGTATGATTTGATCTTTTGAAGATTATCAATTTTGGCTAAAAAATTAGGATCAACAGCTTCATAAGTGATAGTAATTTTTTTTGGGTTAATGTGAAAATTATCAATTAGATAATTTTTCCAAAAATCACTAGGAACAATAATATAACTGGTTTTAATAGCAATATTGGTAACAATTAAATAAAAGAAGTGTTTGATCCAATAAATGGAAGCACTTTTGGTGGTATTAAGACGACCTTTAAAAAAGTGTTTAATTAGATCATGGATAGTAACAACTGATTTACCAAAATAGAAAATGGGTTTATTGAAATGGGTAAAATGAACTAGATTAGGGTGAAGTTTATAAATTAAGAAGGGTAAAAATAACTGTTCAGAAATAGAATAATGTTTAATATCGGTGGAGACATAGTTGAAATTATCACCAAGATCTTTTTTTATTTCGGTTTCTAAGTCTTTATAAACAATAAGAGTGTATTTATATTTAGAAAAGCCGGGTTGAGTA
>JAQTUF010000003.1:0-46347 GCA_028710865.1 Candidatus Shapirobacteria bacterium | reverse complement strand
TGAAGACTCTTTTAATTTCCAATAATTTTATTCCAGATAAAACTATTTTTTGGACTAGTTTGGGATATTTTTGGAGTAAATATTTTTTATAAAAAATTCTCATAGCTTGGGTGCTGGCTTGGGCTACTTTCATTTTGGTTTCTCGAGAAGCTTTGGAGAGATGTTTACTTTTATTAATTATTCCTGAAGATACTCCCTGAAAATGGGTTATTTTACAGTTTGGATTGAAAAATAATTTAAAATTATTTTCTTTAAGTTGGTAACAAAAATCGAGATCCTCGCCATAAAAAAAATAATCTTCACTCCACCAGTTGATTTTTTCACCAACTTTCTTTTTAACCATTAAAAAGGCACCGACGCAGGCTTCTATTTGGTGGATAGTATCTTTATTTAGATTACCAAGAAAATAACCATTAAAAAATCTTGATTTAGGAAATAATTTAGTAAGTCCAATAAAATAACAAAATGAACGCCAAGGTGTAGGAAAGCCACGATGACATTCTGGTTGCATTTTGTTGGTTATGGCTAAGTTAATATAACAAGTAGCAGCATCGACTTGTTTGTCTTGATCAAAAAATTCGATCATATTTTTGAGTGTACTAGGATCAACAATAGTATCTGGGTTTAAAAAAAGAACATAACGACTAGATGGGTTTATTTTTTTAATACCTTGATTATTTCCGTGAGCAAAGCCTTTATTCTCTTTTAGAAATAAATATTTAGTGAAAATTTTTTGATCATTATTTGTTAAGTTTTGGGCTAGTTGGGTACTGTTGTCGGTAGAATTATTATCAACGATAATAACTTCAATATTAAAATTATTTAATTTTGACCTATAAATACTAGAAAGACATTTTTGAAGATAGTCCCGAGAGTTAAAATTTAAAATAACAACTGAAAGATCCAATTTATTTTTCATTAGTAATTTTTTGATAAATTCGATTAAGGCCTTTAACACTGCTTTGATATGAATATTTACTACTAATTAATTTATTAGCTTCATCACCCATGGTAGTTCTTTTTTTATTACTTTTAAGTAAGTCAATAGTATAATCGGCAATTTTGTCGTAATCACAAATAATTGATTGTTTAAAATTTTCAATTTTAATTCCTCCCATACCCTCAGGAGTAGTAACAATAGGAAGACGACAAGCCATGGCTTCTAAAAATTTATTACGGGTGCCTCCTCCACTACCCATAGGAGCAATTAAAGTCCAGCAATATTGATAATAATACATGGGATCATGTGGTTGACCATCAAAGTCGGCTTCTTCAACAATAATATCGCTTGATCGGTAATGACCATAATAATCAGGAGCATGGCGACCGATGATATAAAATTTACAATCAGGAATTACCTTTTTAATTTGATGCCATGAATCTTTAATAATCATTTCTACAGATTCTCGATTTTGCATCCACTTCATATTGGAAACACCAAAAAGAATGGAAGGGAATTTACTTTTAGGTGTTTTTGGAAGCGATTCAAAGAATTTATTATCGACTCCATTTTGGAAGAGTTCAATATCAGTACGTCCGGTAGTTTGAGAAATTAAATCTTGATCTTCTTTAGCAAAAGCAACGACAGTATGGGTATTTTTCCAATAATAGGTTTCCCAATATTTAAGTTTTAGGACATCTATCCAAAGGAAAGGTTTTAAAAGTTTTTTCCAGCCAGTAACGGTTTCAACATAATGTTTGTAAACATTATATTCGACGGTTAAATCGACTAAGACAATAGGAATTTTGGTTTTAGGAATATTAGGCATTGGATAAAAACAATCGCAGTGGATAAGGTCAAAAGAATTGTTATTTAATTCATTTTGAATAGCGGCTCGGAAATTTTTATTAATATGTTTCATAACCAAAAAAGGGTAAGGGCTAAAGGCGGTTAATAAAACTTTTTTGGGATCCCAAGTCTTTCCTCTTTTAACAACAATAACTTTTGAACAGTATTGTTTAATATCTTTTAAGCCTTCTTCGTCGGGACTAAGACAAATAAGAGTAATGTTATTATCAGGAGAAAGATATTTTATGGAATAAAAAGAACTATTTTGACCACCAGATTGTGATAGCCGAGGGATATAAGGCGTAATCATTAAAATTTTTCTTTTATTTTTTTTCATTAGAAAAGTTTAGTAATTGATAATATATACCCATCATAATCCAAAATAAGTAGGCGGTTTTTGAGGCTTCAAAAACATCTATAAAAACAGCGTTGGCTAGGGTAGTAATTAAACCACCAAAGAGAATGATAGCAAAAATTTGAGATGGAGTTTTGTCTTTTTTAAATAGAAACGGAATAGTTTTGATAATAAAAAATAAAATAATTGAACCAAAGGTAATTAAACCAAGAAGACCACTTTCGCCTAAACAACGGAGATAGTCATTATCTGTAGCGAGGGTAATTGAACCTAATCCAGTACCGGTAATAATATTTTTTTTGTAGGCATTAATAGCTCGAGGCCACTCAGCATTGAAACGAATTTCACCAGATCTGGCAACTCCAACATCAGTATCAGCTGATGGATAATTGTTGATTAATTGGTGACGGACTATTGTAGGAGTAGGAGTAGGATTGGTGATTTTGGTAGTAGATATGGGGATAGGAGTGGGAGTGACTATAGATGGAATTGGAGTAGGAGTGACTGAAGTTGTTTTAGAATTAGTGATTTGATTTTTTAGGGCTGGGATGGTGGCTAAAAGCCGTTGATTAAGATCTTTAGAATTGAAAATACTAAATAAAACTAAAAGTGAAACTGGGATAATCCATAAATATTTTCTGATTAAAAGCAAGGTTAGAGAGATGCCTCCCCAGAAGGCAAAAACAGAGACTCGGGAAGCAGTAAGAGACAATATTTGAAATCCAGCTAACCAAATAATTAGACTAGTTATTTTTAATAATTTATTTTTGGTAATTATAGCAACAACACCAATAATAATTAGAGCTACACTTAAAAAGGCAGCTAAATCATAATGACCAGCAAAGGTAGAACTAATCCTAGTCCAAATGTTCATTTGAAGAAGTTGGCCTTTGGAAAATTCGGAATTCATAGTAGAAATTACAGGGAAACTAAAATATTTTTGACCATAACCGTAAACACAAACTAAAGCAGTGGCAATAAGTAAAAAGAGATAAGTAAATTTTAAATCCTTAAGAGTTTTGATGGCTGGAAGAGTGATAAAAAAGAGAGAAATATATTCAAAACGACGAAATAAGTTTAATAATAAAATATTTAAACTTTCAGTTTGATAAACTAAAAAAGCAGTGACAAAACTAGCAATAATAGCCAAAAAATAAGCAATAAAAGTGCGCGTTATTTTTATTTTAAAAACAGGAAATTTGTTTTTGATTTGAAAAATAAGCCAAATTAAAACAGCCAGAGCAACAATGATATCGTCTAATCTGATAGCTACATAGGTACCAGTGACGCTAAATAGAGGAAATTTTGGATATAAAGGAATAAATAAAATAAGAATAGCTAAAATTGGTCTAAAAATATTTATATTTTTGAACATGCTTTTAAATAAAGAGGTGAAAAATGGATAATAGCGCGACTAAAGGCATTGATTTTTAATAAAATTTTAACAATTTGATATTGAAAATTGCTTTTATGTTTTTTGAAAAAAGAAAGAATTCCTTTGTATTCGTTGATGATGGGATCAATTCGATTAATGGCTGAAGCACCACCAAGATGGATGATTTGAGGTCCGATAAGATACCAAACTTGATTATTAGAAGTGGTTTTGCTGATTCGATATGATAATTCAACTTCTTCGCCATACATAAAATAATTTTCATCAAAACCCTTAATTTTGTCTAAAAGAGATTTTCGAGTCAACATAAAAGCTCCAGTGACCCAATCTTGAGGATGATCTTTTAAATAAAATCTATCTTTAGTATAAAAGGTGGGGGTGTGAGGGTGGATTGGTTTGATAAATTTATTAACCAAAGGAAGATCATCAAGACTAAGACACCAGGTGAAAACATTGGCAAGATTAGGGAAAAATCCTCCACTGGCTTGAATGGTTTGATCTTTATTTAAAAGTTGAGCAGTGCAAGTAGAAGCTTCTGGGTGAGAGCAGAGCCAGTCAAGACTTTGACTGATAGCTGAATGAAGGATAATAGTGTCGGAGTTTAAAAATAAGATATAGTTGCCTTTAGCAATTTTTAATCCCTGATTATTGGCTTTGCCAAAACCAGCATTATCTTTATTTTCAATTAAAATAATTTTATTACCTAGTTTTTTTAATTCTTTGATGGAATTATCGTGAGAATTATTATCGATGACAATAATTTCAAAAGGAGTTTCTTTTAAACCTTTATCCTGGAAAATTGATTTAATACAATTTAGAGTAATTTGGGCAGTATTGTAAGAAATGATGATGATTGAAAGAATAGGATTTGTCATTTTTTGAAAGTTGATTTAAGAAGATAAAAGATGACTATAATTGAAGTTTCAGTAAAAAAGAAAGAAAAAAAACGGTAAGGAATAGAAGTGGGAAAAGTGCGGATGGTAATTTTGGCTTTATATTCCTTATTTTGATAAATGAGTTTATTTTTGGCTCGATTTTCTGGTTTAGTAAAAACATCATTTTCCCATTCAAAACCATTGACATAAAGTGATTCTTTAAAAGGTAAAATAAATTCTTCAAAATAATAACTGGGAATAGTATCGACAATAATTTCTTTGGCTTTTTCTGGAGGGTGGTTGAGATTAATTTTAAATAGACCATAGTAATAGCTTTTATAAAAATTCATAACTTCGGTTCTAGTCATATTAGTAAAATATCCTGAAACATTGGGTATTTGGATAGTATCTCCGGGTAAATCTGATTTAACACTATTACTTAGGTCTGGTAATTTAGGAGTGGGAGAAATTAAATACAAAATGGCTAAAACATTGAAGATTATAAAAATAGAAATAAGAATTTTTTTAAGCATTATTGAAAGAGCATGGGTCGGCCAAGTTTGTAATTTGGATTGTCTATTGATCGATTGCTTATTTTTTTGGCTGGTACTCCACCCCAAATTTCAGATTCAGGAATATCTTTGGTAACAACGGCTCCAGCAGCGACAACAGCGCCTTTGCCAATTTTGATATTAGGTAGAATAATAGCTCGAGGGCCAATAAAAACGTAATCACCTATTTCAACTGGACCAAAAGAATTGCCATAGTCAGGGGAATTAATATCATGTTCGTCATTATAAATTAATACTTGGCTGGCTATGCCAACATGGTTGCCAATTTTTAGAGGAGCACGACCGTCTAAGAAACAGTGATCACCAACAATAGTGTCTTTACCTATGGAAATATTGCTGGGTTTGAAAAAGTTGGCACCAATATGGATGGTTGAACTTAGGGGCATATCGATGCCAGAAGCCCAATAAAAAATTTTTCTGATGATATGGATAGGGATAAAACCAACAAAACGTAAAATCATTAACCAAAATTCAAGGCAGATGGTTTTAATTCGATTAATAACTTTTTGAAAAATATCTTGAGAATTTAAAATTTTTCCGGTTCGATCTTTCATATGTTTAGTTTATCAATTTTTCAAAAACTTGTAAGACTGACTTGGCGGTGGACCCCCAGGTGAATTTATCAGCTTGTTTTTTCCCTAAAGTAGAATATTTTTCTCTAATCTTAGAATTGGAAATTTCAATCATTTTTTTGACTAAATCAGCTTCGTTTTTGGGATCAATAAAAAGGCCATTATTTTCAATAACTTCTTTTAAAGGGGGAATAGTGGAAGCAATAACTGGAGTACCGATTTTCATAGATTCAATAACTGGGATACCAAAACCTTCATAAGTACTGGGTAAAATTGAACAAATAGCATTTTGGTATAAGGTCCACTTTTGAGTTTCACTAACAAAATCGGTAAAAATAACTTGTTTTTCTATCCCTTCTTCTTTGACAGTTTGAAAGATTTCATCAAAGAGCCAACCTTTTTTACCAGCAATGACTAATTTAGGGGTGGTAGGATGAGAAGTTTTTGTTATTTGTTTTAAAAATTTAGAAAATGATCTGACTAAAAAAGGAATATTTTTGTTAGGTTTCAGAGTTCCAAGATAAAGAAAATAATTGTTGGTTTTTAAATTGTAATTAGATAATATTTTCTGTTGAGTTTGAGAATTGATTGTAGGTGGAATATCGACACCGTTGTAGGCAATACTGATTTTGGTTGAATCAATTTGGTAGTTTTTGATAATTTCGTCTTTGGAAAATTGGGAGACAGTTATAATATGAGTTGCTTTGTTAATAGATTGTTTGGTCCAATTTATTAATTGATAAAGATCTTTTTTGGTAAATTGACTTTTAAATTGAAGATAACCTAGGTCGTGAATTGTAGGAATAGTAGGACAAGGACAAAATTTAGGGGAATAATGACTAGGAGAAAAAAATAAGTTTAATTTTTCATTTTGAAAAAAGAGGTAAAGAGGGAGAGAAAAACGGCTC
Source organism: Candidatus Shapirobacteria bacterium (assembly GCA_028710865.1). The sequence goes on along the minus strand of JAQTUF010000003.1, from coordinate 39,883 downwards.
CAAAGTTTTTTGGGTCCAAAAACACGGTATTGCCAGTTTGGGGTACTTTTGGGGAAATCAGAGCTTGGTTGGTTTTTCAGATATATAATATATTGATTATCTTGATCGATTTTGGAAAGATTTATCAAAAGATTATAAGCATATTGGCCAACACCAACGCGATTAGAAACATTAGCCTCGTTGCCGTCAATACCAATTAACATAAATTTTGATAAACAGATAAAGTCTGAGTGGCAGTTTTGGTCCAACTAAATTGTTGACTGATTTTAATTCCCTTTTGAATTAAATTTTGGCGTAATTTGGGTGATTTGATTATTTTTTCGATAGCTTTAGTAATTTCATTAATTGAAGTTGGATTGATTAAAATAGCTGAACCTTGGGTTATTTCTGCTAATGATGAAGTGTTGCTAGTAATGATTGGGACTCCAACTTTGAGTGATTTGACTAAAGGGAGCCCAAAGCCTTCATATAGGGATGGATAAGCTAAACAAATAGCACTAGCATGAAGAGCGACCATGTCTTTTTCTGGGATAAAGCCTAATATTTTTACTCCAGGGTGATTTAATTGAACATCCTTACCCCAACCGTATTTGCCAGTGATGGCTAATTCGACTTTGTTTTTTGGATTTTTTTCCTTAAAGAGAATAAAAGCTTTGACAAGACGATCTAAATTTTTTCTGGGTTCTCTAGTTCCCTGAGCTAGTATAAAATTTTTTAAATCATATTGTTTTTGAATTTTTTCCTTTTGATGAAGTTGTTGAGATTTAGAAAGTTTTAAAAACTTGTTAAATTTGTCTTCAGCGGCTTCATAAATAACGGTAATTTTTTGAGGATTAATTTGGGGAAATAAATTTAATAAATCTTTTTTGGTGTTTTGAGAGACACAAATAAAGTGGAAACATTTTTTGATAGCCCAATACATTTTGTTTTTGTGGGCTTTAATAACTTTTTGATGATGCCATTGGGGATATAAAAATGGGGTTAAATCATGGACGGTGGTGATAGTTTTTGCTTTTAATGTTGGTGGTTGGGTCCAATCTGAGGTGTGAAAAATATTGCATTTACCAATAAAAAATTCTATTGGCAAAATTCTTAATTGATTCCAAATTAGTTGCAATAAAGTTGGAGGTATTTTGAATTGATAAATAGAAACATTTTTATTTGAAGATAAGGTTTTAATTTCATTTGGTAAAGGTAACCTCATAGAAGAATAAAAAAGCTTGTATTGGTTAATTTTGTCAATTTTTAGGAGATTTCTGACTAAATTGAGAGTGTAGTTACTGACTCCGGTTTGATAGCTAACTGTAGAAACATCAATGCCAATGATCATAGTTTGATTGATTTTACCAGTTTTTGGATCTGCTTTCTTTTTTTAATCATTTTGGGAAGTTTTATTAAAACTTCGCCATAAGTTTTGATAATGTCGATTGGGAGGTAGTAAATTGACATTAATTTGTAGTTTTTAATGGTAATTTTGATAAGACTAAATAAATTACGAAGGCGTTCTGTAAAAATAGATGGTAAGTTGATCCAAAATTCTTTGGCTGAATAGTTTTTTATAATTATATAGAGCCAATTTTTGGCATCCATGCGGTTTCTAAAGTTACCCATTTTATTGCTAGTACCACCACCTAGGTGATAACAAATTGCTGGTGGTATATAAAAAGTTTTATAATTTAATTTGGCTAATCTTAGAGAAATATCAACATCTTCTTCATAGGCAAAAAAATCATTATCGAAGAGACCGATTTTTTGAATAATGTTTTTTTGATAGACAACTAAGGCAGCGGAAGCACCCCAGATAAGTTTATTGGATTTTGGTAATAGTGATTTATTAAAAGGTTTACCATTAGAAATATTTTTGGCTTTACCATTTATAAAAAATTTTAAGCCTTGAGATTCAAATTTGGTGCCATTTTTATTAAGAACAGTGCCAAAAAAAGTGGTTATTTTAGGGTTTTTATTGTGGGCAATAGTATTAGAAATTAATTGAAACCAATTTTTTTCGAGCGTTAGATCATTATTACAGACTACTATATATTTATATTTGGCTTGATTAATACCTATATTGACAGCACTAGCAAAACCGAGATTACCATTAAGTTGGTTGATTTTGGCACTCATTTTAGTTGACTTATATTGGTTAAAGAAATTTTTGATAAGGTTGAGACTATTATCTTTAGAAGCATTGTCAATAATAATAATTTCAAAATGGCTGGAGCATTGTTTGATTGATTGATAGAGTGAATAAAGACAATCATCTAAAAATTGGGCACCATTATAGTTGGGAATGATAATAGAAAAGGAAGGATCTTTTTTAGTCATTTAAATTTGGTAATTGAATAGTATCTCCGATGTTAAGGCCTATTTTTTGAGCATCAAAGGCATTTAATTCTAAAACATATTTGGCCGGTTGAGTGTTTTGAAGTATTTTGGTGGAATTGATATTGGTGGCAGTAATAATGTCGGTAATTTGCCCATTTGAGTTAATCCAAATTATATCTAGAGGAATAAAAGTATTTTTCATCCAAAAAGGCATAATACTGTCTTTATTAAAAATAAAGATCATACCACAGGTTTGGCAAAGTTTGTCTCGATTTGATAGACCGGCAGATTTTTGAGAAATAGTATGAGCAATTTCAATCTCGTATTCAATATTGTTTAATTTTATTTTAGTGGTGGAAAACTTAATAGTTGAATTTTTTTTGGAAAATAAAAAAACAATTAGAGGGATGAGAACAATGATTATTAAAATAATGACTAGATTTTTTGACATATTTTTTGACCAACTTTTTTCCAAGTATAGTTATTTTTAACATAATCAAGTCCATTTTGGCCGAGTTTATTGCAAAGTTTGGAATTATTGAGGAGTTTTTGAATTTGTTTTTGGAGGTCAACTGAATCATCTATTTTGAAAGTTAAACCCCCTTTTGACTTAGTAACTAATTCCTGAAGTGGTGGGATATTGGTGGTAATAACTGGTTTACTTCTGGCCCAAGCTTCAATTAAGACTAGACCAAAACTTTCTTGAATTGAAGGAAGAACTAAAAATTGGCAATCATCAATAGTTTTTATTAATTGTTTTTGAGTGATGATATTAAATTTAAATTTTATTTTATTTTTTATTTGGGGATCTAGAGAATCATATAATTTTTTTAGTTGAGGGTAAAATAGGGTTTTTTGGCCAACTATAATTAGTTTATTAGTAAATTGGTTTATTAGATTTTTAGATATTAAAGAAGAGAAAGATTTAATTAATAAATCAACACGTTTATGGAAAGAGAGATTACCAATAAATAAAATTGTGGATGGTGAATCGTGGTTTGTAGATTTTTTAATTTTATTTTTTTTAATTATAAATTCAGGGTCAACGCCATTGCCGGCAAGAATTATTTTTTGAGGATTAATATTAAATTTTTTTATGAAAAAATTAGTTTCATATTGAGTTAGAGTCCAAAGAAAATCAGTTTTTTGAAGAGTTTTAATTAAAGGTAATTGAAAAAAATCAAGATCGGTTTGATGGAAACTAGCATTTATAAGAAGTTTTGATCGGGTTAAATTTTTTAAAAAACGAGCATAAAGAATAATAGTGGTGGGAAGAGGTCCAGCAATGATTAGGTCAGGTTTAAATTTGGTAATTTTAATGATAGTTTTAATAAAAGGAATTAATTTAAATATTGGTCCTTTTTGAAAAACTTTCGATAATTCATAAAGATAACTCTTTTGGGGTAAAAAAAAATTTAAAAATTTAAGAGGGCGACGAAGATAATTATAAACTGGTAACTTGATGAAATTTTTATAACTGGAATCAGTTTTAATAGATTTTGAATTAACAAAATCATCGGTGCTAAAACAATTAGATGATAAATAAAGAACTTGGTGTTTTTGGGATTCAAAATATTGTCCAAGTTTATAAACTACTTTTGATCCCCCATCAATGGCTGGCGGAAAGATATGACTAATGGCAAGTATTTTCATTATTGGTAATTATATTATACTTGGTATACTGGTATACATTTTTATGTGGAATTTTTTGAAAAAAATTTTTAGATCAAGGATATTTAGATTAGTTTTTTCAGTGGTATTAATTTATTTTGCTTTTAAAAAAGTAAATATGGTTAATTTGTGGCATCAATTGGCTGGGGTAAAAGTTTGGTTTTTAACAGTAAATATTTTAATATCTGTTGGTTTTAGTTTTTTGATCTCTTATAGATGGAGTTTACTTTTGATTAAAAAACCAAAATTAAGTGATGTTTTAAATTTTTTTAAATCTAGTCTAGCCGCTTCTTTTTATGGTTTATTTTTGCCAACAGCGGCGGGTGCTGATGTAGTGAAGTGGATTATTATTGATCAAAAATATCCCCAAATTCCTAAAACAAAATTATTAGGATCAGTATTTTTAGACAGATTTGTAGGCTTATCAACTTATATGTTTGTAGGATTAATTTTTATTTTTATAGCTAGAAGTAAAAATGTATTTATCCCAGATATGGTTTTGTATGGAATTACGGGATTAGTAGTGGGTTGTTTAGCTTTTTATATTTTTATTTATTTTTTTGATGTAAATAAAACAATTTTTAAAAAAAAGATTTTTAAAAGAGTTGTCAGTATAGGTGAATTAGTTAAAAAAGAAAATTTGGGACAAATAATTAAAGGAATGTTGATCTCAATCCTTAGTGAATTTGGCTGGGTATTACAAATATATTTTATAAGTCGTTATTTTGGGGCTAATTTGAGTATTTTTTCAATACTTATTTATGTTCCAATAATATCATTGATTTTATTACTGCCTATCTCAATTGCTGGTTTTGGAGCCAGAGAACAACTTTATTTATTTTTCTTTTTGAAAGTGGGAGGGGTAGCTGAAGGAATATTACTAACTTCTGCTTTTGGAGGAATATTGGCAATAATAAATTCATTGATTGGGGGTTTAGTGACATTGACTGGTGATTTTAAGAAGATTGATAAAAAGTGATAGAATTTGATAGTTAAAAATTAATTAATATAAATTATGATTTTGATTGTTGGTGGAGCGGGATATATTGGATCCCATATAAATAAAGAATTAAATAAACAAGGTTATAAAACAGTGGTTTTTGATAGTTTAGTTAAAGGTCATAAAGAAGCAGTTAAATGGGGAGAATTTTTTGAAGGTGATTTGGGAAATATTGAAAATATTAGAGAGGTTTTTAAGAAATATCCAATTGAGGCAGTGTTACATTTTGCGGCTTTTATTGAAGTAGGAGAATCGGTAATTGATCCACAAAAGTATTATCAAAATAATGTTAAAAATACTTTAAATTTGTTTCAAGTGATGTTGGAAACTCAGGTCAAAAAAATTATTTTTTCTTCAACAGCGGCCACTTTTGGCAATCCTAAATATACTCCAATAGATGAAAAACATCCACAAATTCCAATTAATCCTTATGGACAGGCAAAATTGATGGTAGAAAAGATATTGGCTGATTATGATGCAGCTTATGGATTAAAATATATAGCTTTGAGATATTTTAATGCCTGTGGAGCTGATTTGGAGACAGAAATTGGAGAAAATCATAATCCTGAATCTCATTTAATTCCTTTAATATTAGATGCAGCAGCGGGGAAAAGAGAAGACATTAAAATTTTTGGAACTGATTATCCAACTCCGGATGGTACTTGTGTTCGTGATTATATTCATGTGGCTGATTTGGCTCAAGCTCATATATTGGCTTTGAAAAAATTAGTAGAAGGTGGAGAAAGTGACCAATTTAATTTAGGAAATGGTAGTGGTTTTTCGGTAAAACAAGTAATTGAGGTGGCTAAAAAAGTAACGGGAATTGATTTTAAAGTAACTGAGGTTGAGAGAAGGGTTGGTGATCCGCCAATATTGGTAGCTGATTCAACCAAAGCAAAGAATATTTTAAACTGGCAGCCGAAGTATGCTGATTTAGAAACTATTATTGATAGTGCTTGGAAGTGGCATCGGAAAATGGGTAAATAAAATATAATTTTATTGTTGTAATTTTGCCTGTTCTAGTGTATAAATAATATTTATAAATGATAGGTAGTGCAGAAAGAAAGATTTTGAATAAAGAAAATATTTCAGAAAGTATGGAAACGGTGGGTCTTGGTGATTTAGTAGAGGTTTTACAAATAGACAACAAAAGTGTTCCTTTGGAAGATAAGGCATTTTGGATTAGTGTTATTTCTTTTAAGGATAAACAAATTATGGCTAGTAAAATTTTAGAATTTAAAGATGATGAGGAAAAAAATATTATAAATGATGATAATGATGAAGAAAAAGTTGGGGGTGATAGTGAAGATCGGGATATTTATTATCTTTCAGATACGGAAAATTTAAGTAAATCTTTATTAAAAAAAGCAGTTGGGAATGAATTTCAATATGAGGGAAATGATGGAAATATATATTTTATGAGAGTAATCTCTGTAGAAAAATTAAGTGATTAATTTTTAAAATTCCAAGTATAGCCTTTACCAAAAAGTAAATCGTATTGAATGAGATCATAGTTTTTTAAATTAGCTGATTGAGTGGAAAGATTGGAAGATATTTTTTTAGTTAAATAAGAAATATTAGAATGTATTTGGTCGGTGAATTTAAATTGATATTCTGGTGAAAGGGAAGCTAAATCTAAGATAGTATTTGATAGAAAATTAGGGCTAATATCTCCAATTGATGATATTTTTTGGGAAAAATTATTCCAAATAGTAATAGGAGTTGATTGCATTTTGAAAATATCGTTGGTAGTCCATTGAGTTTCGTCAAAAGGGACAAATCTGGATTTTTTATAGATATCAAAATTATTGCCTAAAAATGGCAGATGATCACCAAAAAGAATAATTATAGTGGGTTTGTCACTTTTTTGAATTGCTTCTTTTAATATTTGATAATATTGGTCGCTAAGATAGGTTCCTTCGATGTAACTTTGAAGAATGGCTTTATCATTTTCGTTTAGAGGACTTTTAATATTGATTTGTTGGTCTTTAAATCGATTTGGTTCATAAGGGGCATGATTTTGAATAGATAAAGCAAAAATAAATTGAGATTGATCAGTGGAATTAAATTGTTTAATTATTTCTTGAGTAAATGATTTGTCTGAGACAAAAGGACCGGCATTTTCATAACCAGTCATATTACTTAGATTGGTAAATTTATCTAATCCAAAATTTTGATAAACATTTTTACGATTATAAAACCAAGGGCTATAAGGGTGAATGGCAGTAGTGGTATAACCATTGTCTTTAAAGACAGTAAAAAGTGAAGGGATATCTCTTTTTATAAATTCAGTATAAGGATAACTATTTTTTTCAAATAAATAATTACTAAGACCAGTTAGAATTTCAAATTCAACATTGGCGGTTTGACCACCAAAGGCAGGAGAAATAAAAGTGCCCTTAATATCGGGACGAATATGAGAAATGGGGTCTTGAGATAAAATAGTATTGGAAAGTTTGGTGGTATCCCAAAGGGCTTCAGAAAGAACCAAAATAATATTTGGTTTAATGTCAGATTTAATTTCAGTTTTGGGAGTAATTGATTGGTAAATATTGTTGACAGTTTTTTGATTGTAATTGGCTGGAGGAGTATGACGCAAAAATTGAAAATCATAAATAAAACATAAAAACATGCCATTTTTTTGACAATTTAAATATGGTTCCCATTGATTAAATTGAATATTGGTTTGATTTAAAATTTGGTTGAATTTTTGAGGGAAGAAAAAGGAAAAACTAATAATAAAAATAGAAATTATAAAAAAAGATAAACGAATTAAAATATTTTTGATTTTTAATTTGATTGTTTTTTTGATGATAAAAAATGAACCAATTAATCCAATTATTATGGTAATAAATTCTTTTCTGATTTGATGATTACCTTGAATAAAAGGAATAACATCGGAAATGGTTTTGCCAAAATTTAGATCACCAATCTGAAATGGTTGATTTAGTAATTTTAGTTTGTAGCGGTTGATAAGTGAAAAGAAAGTAAAGATTATGAGGTATAAAAAAATAGATTTATAGTTTTTTTTGAAAAGACTGATTGAAAATAATAACAATGACCCCCAAAGAATATAATTGATAATCAAAATATAGGGATTTATAGAATTAAACTCATATCCCCTACCAATTGCCAATCTTTGACAAAGATAAGATAGGATAAAAGGCAAAATTATTTCACAAACTATAAATAATTTATTTAGGATTTTTTGATAACTTTTCACTGATGTTTATTATATAACTTTAAGAGCTTGGTAAACTTTTGGATTTCAATTATAATGTCTTTATATGAAAAAAATAGCAGTAATCGGAGTTGGTTATGTAGGTTTAGTAACAGGGACTTGTCTGGCTGAAATGGGTAATGAAGTAGTAGGAGTAGATATCGATAAAGAGAGAGTTAAAAACCTTAATAAAGGAATAATTCCGATTTATGAACAAGGATTGGAAGAATTAGTAAAGGAAAATAAAAAACAAAAAAGATTATCTTTTACTTTAGATGCAGCCAAGGCAATTAAATGGGCAGAGATAGTATTTATTGCAGTGGGAACACCATCGTTGCCTGATGGTGGAATTGATTTGGAATATGTTAGATCGGCAGCAGAGATAATTGGGAAAAATATGAATGGATATAAAGTGATAATTAATAAATCGACGGTGCCAATTGGGACGGGTGAAAATGTAGAGAGAACAATTTCTAAATATTATAATGGTGAGTTTGATGTGGTGTCTAATCCTGAATTTTTGAGGGAAGGAACGGCAGTTTATGATTGTTTACACCCTGATAGAATAGTGATTGGTAATGGATCAAAAAGAGCTGAAGAGATAGTAAAAAGTTTATATGATGGATTAAAGGCGGAAATGGTGTTGACTGATACTAAGACATCTGAACTGATTAAATATGCTTCTAATGCTTTTTTGGCGACTGAAATTTCTTTTATTAACTCCATAGCCAATATTTGTGAGAGAATCGGCGCTGATGTTAAAGAAGTGGCCCATGGAATGATGTTGGATGAACGGATTGGTAAAAAAGCGTTTTTACACGCTGGAGTAGGATATGGTGGGTCATGTTTTCCCAAAGATGTTAAGGGTTTAATTCAAATATCTCAGGAAAATGGGGTAAGATTTTCTATACTTGAGGCGGTGGAAGATACTAATTTAGCTCAGAAACAATCATTGTTAGCCAAGATTCAAAAATTGTTAGGTAATGATTTAAGTGGAAAGAATATTACAATTTGGGGATTGGCTTTTAAGCCGCACACAGATGATATCCGTGAGGCACCATCATTGATGATAATCAAACAATTATTAGATAGAGGGGTAAATATTAAAGCTTTTGATCCAATTGCTAAAGAAGGGACTAGAAAAATATTAGGAAACATTATTACTTATGAGGATGATTTAATAAAGTCAGTGGAAAAATCGGACTGTTTGGTAATAGTGACTGAATGGCCAGAATTTAGGGAAGTAGATTTAGACGAAATAAAGTCAATTATGAATAATCCATTTATGGTAGATGGAAGAAATATTTTTGATGTTAAGGAAATGAAAAAGAAAGGGTTTGAATATATATCAGTGGGGCGATAAAGTTTGGTTTTATATTTTAGACTCGATAGTGTATAAGCTAAATACTTGGTTATAGTTTTGATTTACTGGTTTTATTTTATAATATTTTTCTATAAATTCGAGAAGCCCTGGAGTGTCATTGCTGGTCACTATAGTAGTGCCAATATTAATTTTGTTTAAATTAGGGATAATATATTTTTCTTGGTAATCGGGCAAAAGAATAGACATTAAATTGGGATTTAAGGGTAAAATTGTTTCTATTTTATTGTCTAAGATAATAGGGGTATCCCAATTTTTGCTGAGAATAATGACATTTTGGGAATTTAGTTCATAAATATTTTTAATTAAATCATACTGTTGGATAGCCATTGGGGCTGTTTGATAAACTTTGATGACATTAGTTTTGTTAGTGAAATTTTGAATACATCTGACTGAAAAAAGAATTACAAAAACTGCCATTGGGAGAGCTAAATATTTGTATAAATTTATTTTAAAACTATGGTAAACAACAAGACAAATAAAAACTGATTCTAAAAGTAAAAATGGAAAAATATTAACTAGATTGTTTTGATTCGATCGACTGACAAAATAACTAAATAAAGCAATGTTATGGATAGATAAAAAACTGAGAGTGTTTAAAAAGTTATCTGTTTTTCTTTTGAAAAGAAAGTAATTTGTAATTAATAAACCGGTCAATAAAATAGTTATGGCGATATAATAATTTCCAATTAAAGGGACTAGTTCGGAGCTGAAACCGTCTTTATAGATTAGGGCAAATTGGATATAATTTTTGAAATTGGGAATTTGATGGGTTAGTTGATACTCATAAGTGAAAATGAGGGAAAAAATTAAAAGACTAGTTAAAAGGAATATTAAAAGGTCTTTTAATATTCCTTTGATTGGATGATTTTTTTGTTGAAAATTGGTGTAAAAAATAAAAAATATCCAAGCAGGTATAACATAGATAGCGGTTTCAATAGACCAAAAAAGAGCTATGGAGCTAATAAGAGAGGTGAGAGGAATTTTTATTTTTTTGGGTAAATAAAGAAGAAATAAAATTATGATAAGTCCAGGACCAAACCTTAGAAAACCGCTGGATGGGGGGAGATAAAAACTGTGGATGGAAAAAATACATTGAGTGAGAGAAGTGACGGTTGACAGGATAAAAGTTAGTAATGGATTTTTGGTTAATTTTAAATATATTAAAAAGAAGATAAAAAAGTAAACCATATATAGTGAAGTATTTAGTATGTGAAATGATTGGAAAGTAACACCAAATGGTTTTAATAATTCAGCGATAAAATGAATTGATAAATAACCGTACTGTGAAGGAAAATCATTTAAAAGACTTTTGTGATGAAGTATTTCGTAGGCTGGACCGATATAAAAGGAATAATGATGGAATTCAATATCTTTTTTGAAAAGACAAGCTACGATAGTGATGCTGGCAAAAAGGATAAAGGCAATTATTTTGCTTTTTAGGGGTTTTGGTTGGGAGAATTTATATTTTTTTAAAAAAATAAATGAAAGAGCAGTAGTGACTAGGATAGTTATAAATGTAAAAGGTTTTAGATTGTCAATATCAATAATAAAGAAATAAACAACGTTGAAAATTAAAAAAGTGTTTATCATGTAGTTTTTGACTAAAGATATGGGGTTTTTTTTATTAAAAATTATTGATGGGAGTAAACCGAGGATAAAAATAAGTAATATGTATCTAAAACTAATAAGTCTAAAAATATACCAAAAGCTGAAATTGGTAAGAGAAAATATTAAAAATAAAATTATTGAAATTTTTTTGAAAGTAATGTGTTTGATTTTGGTAAAGAAATTAAAAAATAAAATAGAACCAATAAAAGTTAGAATGGTAGATATTTCATAAACAAACCATTCATTTGATTCTGTGTGGTTTTTAAGAAAAACAGTAATTAATAAAATTAAAATAATTAATCCTAAAAAAAGAGGAAAAGAAAAAATCAATTTTTGAGTTGGGTTGATGCTTTTGTGATTATTGGCAGTGATGGCTTGATATATTTTTTTATAAATATTAGTAAAAGGAATTTTGGTAAGAATGAGTGAAATTATAAATATAACTAAGAGATTTAATAGACTGACATGGTCTAAGATAGATTTAAATTTTTGGAATAAAAACTTAGGTATTTCAGATTTATTTTGGAGTAGAAATGATTTGGGAAAATTGTATTTACTCAAAAGTGGATAGTGGTCGACTTTGTCAGAAGTAATAGTATTTAAGTTGTTGTTGGCGGTGGTGATTTCCACTTGATAAATTTGGTTTTGGGAAGTGTCAATTTCAGGGAAACCAAAAGGAAAATAATGATTATATTGGGATGGATCTATTTCGTATTTATTTTCATAAAACCAATTGTCTTGATTTTTATCTTTTATTCTAAAAATAATATAATTATATTTATCTTCATTATGAGTGGCGTCAAGTCTAGCAGCGATAGTTCCTAGGTGGTTATATTTGGCCTTAAATTCGAATTTAATTTTGTTGTCGTTTTGGGTTAAAGAATGATTATCAATAATAGCCGTGGGGCTAAAATCTTGAAATTGATAAACCTTTTGGATGATACAAATAGAGATTAAAAGAAAAAAAGACAGTATTCCGATCTTAATTTTGGTGCTTGTATGTTTTTTTAACGACATATTTTGGTCTTTGTTTAACCTCTTCAAATATTTTACCAATATATTCGCCAAGAATACTGATACCTAACAATTGGATTGAGCCAAGAAATAGAATGGAGACAAGGATGGTGGTGATACCTTTGGGAGTTGAATCAGGAAAAGCGAGTCTGACAGTGATTTGGTAAATCATACCAATGATAGATAACACAAATACAACCAAAGAAAGCATAGTAATCATTTTTAAGGGAACGTAGGAAAAAGAAAAAATACCTTTGGTGGCCCAATTGAAATTTTTTAAAAAATTATTGGTGGTTTTGCCAAACATTCTTTCTGGTCTAGTATAAGTGACTCCTATCTGTTTAAAGCCGACCCACGCTCTAAGACCTCTTAAAAATCTATCTCTTTCAGGGAAAGTTTTGAGGACATCGACAACTTTACGGTCAATTAGAGAAAAATCACCAGCATCAAGGGGAATAGATATATAAGAAATTTTGTGGAATATTCGGTAAAAAAGTTTATAAGCAAATTGCATTAAAACTGGAGCTTCTCTTTTGTTGCGAACGCCATAGACGACATCGTAGCCTTCAAGCCATTTTTGATAAAATTTTTCGATTATTTCTGGCGGGTCTTGGAGATCTCCATCCAAAAAAACAATAGCGTCTCCAGTAGAAATATCCATACCACTAGTAAAAGCCATTTGAGAACTAAAATTTCGAGAATGAGTAACGGCAATAGTGTGGGAATCTTTTTTTACAATATCTTTTAAAATGGCTTCACTATTATCAGGACTGCCATCATTGACAAAAATTATTTCATAATTAGTTTTGATTTTTTGAAAAACTTTAGTTAGGCGCTGATGCATTATAGGGATAGCTTTTTCGTCTTTGTAGCAGGCTATGATAGCGGAAATTTTGGTTGACTTCATTATCTTTTTAGATTGATATACCAAGGATTGTTATCAGTAAGTATTTTGGGTACTATTTGGGAAACTTCATCAGCAGTTTCTGGCCAGGTAGATTTTATATTTTTAAAGATTTTCATAACCTGTTTATCTTCCTCGGCCCAATGAGAAAATCCATCATGAAGATAATCTTTATCTCGGCCACCACCAATCAGTTTTACGGGGATTTTTTCATGGTCAATATAATTTCTGATGGTTTCAAAAGGGCGGTAAAGAATAAATGGAGTAATAGAAGAGGCAATAGGAATTTTCCCTTCTAGAGCTAAACCAACACAAATTCCTATGAGACTTTGTTCAGCAGCTCCGGTGTTTATAAACCTTTTGGGAAAATCTTTTCTGACTTGATCCCACATTTTATAACCAAGGTCGCCAGTAACCAAATATATATTTTTGTTTTTAGTCATGGCTTTATAAACCTCATCAGCAAAACGTCGTCTTAAATTTTGGCTAAAATCTGTCATTTTAAAATTTTTTGAGCTAATTGATAATCTGATTCTTGCATAGTGTAGTAATGAGCATCAAGATCTTTCAAAAAAGGTAGTTGAGTAGATATGGTTTTGGCAAATATAATAGTAGGATTTTTATTATTAGTTTTTAAAGCTTTAATAATTTGTTTTGGATCATGACCATTAATTTTAATTAATTTAAAACCAAATCCAGCAAATCTTTTTTCAAGGTCAGTTGATGAAATTGGATCATAAGCTCCCCAACCATTTACAGAGGCAATTATTTTTAAATTAGTTATTTTTAAATCATGAACAATTCTTAATCCTTCCCAAATACTGCCTTCGGCACATTCGCCATCAGAGATTAAACAATAGACATTTTTAGTTTTGTTGGCTAGAGCCATACCGATGGCGATAGGTAATCCTTGACCAAGACTTCCAGTGGAAACATCAATCCCCTTTTTTGGATCTCTATCTGGATGTACTCCTAATTTTTCTAGATTGGGATTTTTTAAATATTTATATTTTTCCAAAACTATATATAGGGCAGCAGCGGCATGGCCGTTTGATAAAATAAATTTTTCGTTTCTTTTTTTGATTGAATAAATACCATCGATAATGTCGATAATACTCAGACTGGATCCAATATGAGACATATGCGAGTTGTAAATCATTTCAAGAAGTCGACGTCTATTTTTCTTTTGGTTTTGATCTAATTTCAATTCCATATATCTGTTTGATTATAAGGGTTTATTTATCTAAATAAAACTTGTTATTTTTTTGAAACCATTCCCAAGTCAATTTGATGCCTTTTTCTAGACTAGTTTTGGGATTCCAATTTAATAATTGTCTAGCTTTGGAGATATCGGCTACCCAAACATTGGTGTCCCAAGATCTGTTTTTCATACTCCCCCACTTAAAATTAGTTTTTTGTTTGGTTATTTTGATGGCAGTATCAACTACTTCTTTGATGGTTGATTGAGTTCCAGTACCAATATTAAAATATTCTCCAGGATTTTTTTTGAGCTCCTCGATTTTTAAATAAGCATCAACCATATCGTCAATGTATATTTGGTCTCTGGCGGTTTTTGGAGAAACTAAATTCATTTCCTCTTTATATAATAGGGCTTTCATTAAAGTAGGAAAAAATCTTTTTGGTTCTTCATATGGGCCATAGACAGAAAATGGTCTAATAGTAACGATTGGTCTGTTTTCTTGTTTGGCGATATGACTACAGAGTAAAGTTTGAGCACATTTGGTAACAGCATAGTAACTGGCTGGTTCGACAATATCGGTTTCTCTCATGGCAAATTGTTTAAAGCCATATTCAGAAGAACTGCCAGTATTTACAAATAATTGATATTTAATGCTGTTGCAGGCTTGAAGTAGATTCCAAGTGCCTAAAATATTAGTTTGGATTATTTGGTTGGCATCTTTTTGATACGAATAAGCTCCATTAGTGGCTAAGTGATAGATAATATCGGGATTAATTTTTTTGACTATTTTGGTCAGATCTCTAACGTTTGATAAATCAGAATAATGAATAGTTGTTTTTGAAAGAAGATCTTTAATTCTCCAAGTGTTTGATTGTGGTCTTAAGATAATATGGGTTTCATTCCCGGCTTTAATTAATTTCCTAAGTAAAACTGAACCAATAAATCCAGAAGCACCAGTAATTAAAAATTTATATTTCATATTTGAAATTTGTTTTGTTACAGACTAATTATACCTTTTTTTAAGGTTCTCTTTAAAAGAGACTATTGGTGTGGAATAAGTAATTAGTAAATTAAAAAAATACTAAATATTTTTATATTAAATTTGAGCGAAATGTTTTATCTGAAGAAATGAAAACTTTGTACTGTTCTGCGGCAAGTTTTATATGTTCGAGTTGATCTTGAATAAATTTAGGATTTTGAGCAAGTTGATCTACTGGACACCACTGACAACCTTCTTGATTAGGTTCTGATAACATCTCTGTAAAATATATTTGGGCGACTTCGGATCCACGTTGTCCTATTCCTCTATGAAGATCTACAAAAATTGGGGAAGCAAATGGTGCTTTAACTTCACTATTTTGTAATCTTTCAAATAAACTTTTTTCTGGTTGTTGAGCATTATTTTTAAAATCTGAATTACGAATGGCAGAACCTGGATTGTGTAACATTCCAGGCCAGACAATATCATCTTTAGGTCTGGGAATAAGTAATGTTTCTAATACATCATTATTTTGTCTAAAGATTACTAATTCTACAATAGATTGAGGAATCATTTTTGCTAGTTCGGTAAAAACTGGTGTTGAAATTCTTCCACCATTCCATTTTGAAAGTAAGTCAGTTAGTTGTTGATCTTCTTTTAGAGTAAGACCATCTGTAGGAAATTGTTCTAATTGTTTTGGTATTCCTTCTTTATTATTTGGCATCAATCTTATTATATCAAACTATATAAATAGTGATAGATTTTGTAGTTAAGGTGGAATAAAAATATCAATATCGGTAATGGTCTGATTTAAATGGACCATTTTCTTTGATTCCTATATATTTAGCTTGTTGGGGTGATAATTTAGTTAATTTAGCTCCTAAATGATTGAGATGAAGAGAAGCAACTTTTTCATCTAAATATTTAGGAAGTCGATGAACACCAATTTCATATTTTTTGGTAAAAAGTTCTATTTGAGCTAATACTTGGTTGGTAAAAGAAGTGGACATAACAAAAGATGGATGTCCAGTGGCACAACCAAGATTTACTAATCTACCTTCAGCTAAAACTATAATTCGATGACCATCTGGGAAAGTATAAAGGTCGACTTGTGGTTTAATTTCTTCCTTTTTAATTTTGGGAAATTTATTTAATTGATCAATTTGAATTTCAACATCAAAATGGCCAATATTACAAACAATAGCAGTATCTTTCATTTTTTTCATATGATCGATAGTAATAATATCTTTACATCCAGTAGCAGTGACAAAAATATCAGCGGTTTTGACAGCTTCTTCCATAGTAACAACTTTGAAACCTTCAACTGCTGCTTGAAGAGCACAAATTGGATCAATTTCAGTTACTAAAATTTGGCAATGATAACTTTTTAAAGATTGGACACAACCTTTACCAACATCACCATAACCAGCAACTACAGCAACTTTTCCAGATAACATAATATCAGTGGCTCGTTTTATACCATCACAGAGGGATTCTCGACAACCATAAAGGTTGTCGAATTTTGATTTGGTAACACTATCGTTAACATTAATGGCAGGAATCTTTAATTTTTTGTTTTCAAACATTTGATAAAGATGGTGAACTCCAGTAGTAGTTTCTTCAGAGACTCCTTTAATATTTTTTAGGAGTTTTGGGTATTTTTGATGGACTAAATGAGTTATATCTCCACCATCATCTAAAAGTATATTTGGTCCTTGTCCGTTTTCAAATTTTAGAGTTTGTTGAGTACACCACCAATATTCTTTTTCGGTTTCTCCTTTCCAAGCAAATACTGGAGTACCAGTGGCAGCAATAGCAGCAGCGGCGTGATCTTGGGTAGAAAATATATTACAAGAAGCCCATCTAACTTTTGCACCTAGGATTTGAAGTGTTTCAATCAAAACTGCAGTTTGAATAGTCATATGGAGAGAACCAGCAATTCGAGCCCCTTTTAGTGGTTTAGTTTTACCAAACTCTTGTCTTAAACTCATGAGTCCTGGCATTTCTTTTTCGGCTAATTTTATTTCAGCTCTACCCCATTTTGATAAAGATAAATCTTTGACTTTAAAATCTTTTTTATTTGGTAACATTTTTTAATAATTAAATAACTAATGTTTGATTATAATTTTTATGGAAACGTTTTACAAATTCATTTTTTGTAAAATGATGTTCTTGAGTACCATAAGTTTCAATAGCGTATGTAGCAAGTAAAGATCCAATTTGTCCACAAATTTTTAAATCTAGATTTCTGATATAACCATAGAGAAAACCTGATCTAAAAGCATCACCGGCTCCAGTTGGATCTAATATTTTTTTGGGTTTGACGGGCTTTATATTAATTGGATTTTTTATATTTTTGCCTTCTATTATGGAACCTTTGGCTCCAAGAGTAGTAATACAAATTGGAACTATTTTTTTTATTTGATCTAAAGTTAATTTAATTTTTTCTGAAAGGACTGACATTTCATAATCGTTGGCAATAATAACTTCAGCTGTTTTAATACCTTTTTCTAAAAATTCTGATGATGAATTAGTGACTTGTTGACCAAAATCGTAGAGCATTTTTAATTTATATTTTTGACATTCATCAGTGA
This sequence comes from Candidatus Shapirobacteria bacterium, assembly GCA_028710865.1. The sequence goes on along the minus strand of JAQTUF010000003.1, from coordinate 21,983 downwards.
GTCGATCCATGAGTTTTGGATCATCAGGTGAGATAACAAAGAAAGCGTTTTTATTTTTCCAATCTTTAAAAGATGATTTTTGATTATCAAACATAGCTCCTGGATAAAAACCACCAATTTGATTATCGTCTAGATCAGTGATGACATTGAAAGAAGCTGTAGGAAGTTGACTAAAAAAAATTGAGTCGGTATTAACACCGATTTTATTAAGTTTTTGAATATATTCTTTTGCATCTGGTCCGACTGATCCTATGAGGATGGGCTTTTCTCCTAATAATCCTAATGAGTAGGCTATATTTGCACCGACTCCACCATGGGTGTTTTTTAATTTATCTAAAAAAATACTGATTGATAGGACATGAATTTTGTCTGGTTTAATTAAATCTTTATAATGATTGGAAAAATTCATAATCCGATCAATGGCAATTGACCCACTAATTACAATATATTTTTTACTCATATGTTTTCTTTTTATTTTAACATTGATTAAAAATAGTAATTATTGTTGACATAATATATTTAATTTTGTTAATATTAGTTTGTTTGTCAAGAGAGTCCCACAGTAGTGGGATTAGCAACCGAGGTTCGAAATTTCGGACTCACGGTGCAATCTCCAAATTTTTGGAGGACAAGCCTTTATTTATTAATTAAAGGAAAAATATGAATTATTCCCTATTTACGTCAGAGTCAGTTGGATTTGGTCATCCAGATAAAGTTTGTGATCAAATTTCAGATGCAGTTTTGGATGCAGCTTTAACAGTTGATAAAGATGCTAGAGTGGCTTTAGAAACTTTAGTAACCACTAATAAGATTGTGATGGCAGGTGAAGTAACTTGTAACCAACAATTGGATTATAAAAAAATTGCCAAAAGTGTAATTAAAGAGATTGGTTATACAAATCCAATTTTAAATTTTGATGAAAATGCAGACATAGAAGTATTAGTACATCAACAGTCAAAAGATATTGCTGTAGGAGCTGATAATGATGGGGCTGGTGATCAAGGAATGATGTTTGGATATGCTTGTAATGAAACTCCTCAATTAATGCCTTTACCAATAATGTTATCTCATGAACTTTGTAAAAAAATGGATGAATTGCAAATGCAGGAATTAAATTATTTGAGACCAGACGGAAAAGCGGAGGTAAGTGTAGTTTATGAAAATGGAAAACCAATAAGGGTTGAGAAAATTATTTTAGCTAAACCTTTTGGAATAGAAAATGATATCGCTAAAGTAAAAAATGATTTATATAATTTGGTGGTTTTGCCACTTTTGGATAAATATAATTTAAATAAATTATCAATTGATGAAGTTATTTTAAATGGAACTGGAATATGGGAAATTGGAGGACCAGATAGTGATACTGGAGTTACTGGTCGAAAAATAGTGGTTGATACATATGGTGGAATGGGTAGGATTGGTGGTGGTTGTTTTTCTGGAAAAGACCCTACAAAAGTTGATCGAAGTGCAGCTTACGCCGCTAGATATGTGGCAAAAAATATTGTGGCGGCTGGTTTAGCTGATAGATGCGAAGTCCAATTGGCTTATGCTATCGGTGTAAGAGATCCAATCTCAAAATCAATTGAAACATTTGGAACGCATAAAAAAGATATAAAGGAAATTGAAGATTTTGCTTGGAGTTTAATGGATTTATCAGTGAAGGGTATTATTGAAAAATTTGATCTTAAGAGACCGATATATAAAAATACAGCAAAATATGGTCATTTTGGACATGAAGAATATCCTTGGGAAAAAATCAAATGATACCTATAGAGAGGTATCAAAATATGCTATCATGAGCCATGAAGGTAATAATTCTCTGTGGAGGTCAGGGTACTAGACTAAAAGAAGAAACAGAATTTAAACCGAAGCCAATGGTGTATGTGGGGAATAATCCTATTTTGTGGCATATTATGAAAATGTATTCGTATTATGGATTTAATGAATTTATATTAGCTTTGGGATATAAGGGAGATTATATTAAACAATTTTTTTTAAATCAAAAAGCATTAACTTCAGATTTTACTTTACAAACAAAAAATTATGAAGCTGAATATCATTTAGAAAATAGAGCTGAGGTTGATGATTTTAAAATAACTTTTGTCGACACTGGATTAGAAACAATGCCTGGTGAAAGAATATTGCGTTGTAAAAAATACATACCAAAAAACGATGATACATTTATGGTGACTTATGGGGATGGAGTTAGTGATATTGATATAAAAAAATTATTAAAGTTTCATAAAAAGCAAAAAACAATTGGCACAATAACTGGAATACACCCAATATCTAAATTTGGTGTTGTTTTAGTTAATAAAAAAAATATAGTAGAGGAATTTAGTGAAAAACCAGTAATGAATGACTGGGTTAATGGTGGTTATATGGTATTTAATAAAGAATTTTTTAAGTATTTAAAATCAGGTGAAACAGAACACCCAGCTTTAAGAAGATTGGCAAAAAAGGGTAAGCTTTCACTTTATAAACATGAAGGATTTTGGGCATGTATGGATACTAATAAAGAATTAAAAGATTTGAACACTTGGTGGAGTGAGCCAAATCCACCATGGAAGATATGGAAATAATTGATAAGTTTTTTGGGAAAAATGTTTTTGTAACTGGTGGAACAGGTTTTGTGGGATCTCATTTAGTGGAAGAATTGATTAATTTAGGTGCTAACGTGGTAACAACTTTTGAATATACAGATCCTTATTCATATTTTAAAGTTAAAGAGTTAGATAAAAAAGTGACTGTGGCTAATATTGATATAGGAGAGTTTTTTAAGGTGTTTGATTTGGTAACTAAATTTGAGGTTGAATATATTTTTCATTTAGCGGCTCAGGCAATAGTAACCACTGCTTATGCGAATCCTAGAAGAACTTTAGAATCGAATATAATGGGAACTACTAATATATTAGAAAGTGCTAGGCTTTATCCAAAAGTAAAAGCAGTAGTAGTAGCGTCATCGGATAAGGCTTATGGAAAATTAGAAGTTGGTAAATATACTTATTCTGAAGTTGATCCACTTAGAGGTGATCATCCATATGATGTGTCAAAATCGGCAACTGATTTAATTGCTAATATGTATACTAAAACTTATCAAGTACCTGTAGTGACATCCCGCTTTGGAAATATATATGGTGAAGGTGATAATAATTTTTCTCGAATAATACCTGGAATTATGATGTCTATTATTAAAGATAAGACATTAGAATTAAGAAGTGACGGTAAAGCTGTTAGAGATTATTTATATGTTAAGGATGTAGTAAGAGGTTATCTAATGCTGGCAGAAAAAATTGAGGAAACAAAAGGTGAAGCTTTTAATTTTGGATCAAATGATACTTTATCAGTAATAGAATTAATTAAGGAAATAGAAAAGGTTTTGAAAGAAAAGGTCCCTTACAAAATTTTAAATATTGCTAAAAATGAAATCCCTTATCAATCTTTGAGTTACGAAAAGATTAAAAGAATGGGCTGGAAAAATGAAGAAAGTGTAAAAACAACTGCAAAGAGGATTTTTAAGTGGTATGAGCAATTAATTGAAGAAGACTAATTTTATTATTGTTTTTTAAATTTTATTACTATTTTCTACTATTGTTTCTGGTGGAGTCACCTCAATACCTCTTTCATAAATTGTTTTTTTGAGTTCTTCATTATAAGCATAAGGGCTATCTATCATATCTATAAATATTGGTTTATTTTTTTCGACAGGTTTTATGAGGACTTCTCCGGCCATTAGTTCTCGGCAAGAAATTTGACCTTTTAGAAGAGGAATAGCTAAAAAAATATCAGTATCCGATAAAACATGTCCTATTGGTAAATCTTCTTTGGCGTAAACACCCCTAACTAATTGATCTAAATAATCAATTTCTTTTTTAGGTGGAATTCTTTTGGTGTCACTACTACCGCCACACATTTCTCTGGCTTTATGGAAAGCCTTAAACCAATGGTCTATTTGATAAGGTAATGAGCAATATACACTAACTACTTTACCATCACTATTTATATCAACATGTCTTTCGAAAGTTCTGGCACCTTTGGCATAAGCGATCATCATTGATGATTCCCAATCATGATATTCATGAGTTGATAATCCAATAACATGGCCAGGGTATCTGTTTTTAAGAAAGTCAATTTGGTTTAATTCAAGATCATTATCTTCGGATGGATAAAGAGAGACACAATGATTAATAGCTAATGGAATATTGCGATTTTCAAAAAATTTAACTAAATCATCCATATCTTTTAAAGATGATCCTCCAGTAGAAATAATTACAGGTTTTTTTGTGGTGGCTATTTTTTCAATTAGAACCCAGTCGTTAATATCAGAACTGGCAATTTTAATTATTTCAATATTTAATTCAGTACATAAATCGACAGATTTTTCATCAAAAGGAGTTGCCATAGTAATGCAACCGCTTTTTTTACTAGCTTTTACTAAAACATCAAGATCTTGATTCACTAATTTAGTGCTTAATGTTTTTCCTATATATCGAACATCTGTTCTATTTAAATAGTCTGGATGGATAAAATTATCAACATCACGAAATTGAAGTTTTATGGCAGCACGTACATTATTGAATCTAACAATTTTAGAAAAATCGCTGATGATTTTTAGTCCTCTATTTATATCACCTAAATGGTTATTGGCTAGTTCCAGAACAAAAAGATCGTCGAAAATAGAATTATTATTCATAATTTAAGAAAAGTTATTATGGGATAATAATACTACAAAATTTGAAAAAACGTAATGGTAAATGAATACTGATTTGTAATTTTATTGTTATATAATGGTTTATCTTTTGTTTTATGACTAAAAAAAGTAAAATTTCAGATTTAGTGTTTTCTTATATAGAATCTTTGGGAATTAAGGATGTTTTTTTAATTTCTGGTGGAGGTTGTATTCATTTAATTGATTCAATAAGTAAAAACAAAAAAATTAAATTTATATGTAATGCTCATGAACAAGCATCAGCAATAGCAGCTGAAGCATATGCTAGAACTAATGAAAGTTTAGGGGTTTGTCTCTTAACTACTGGGCCTGGAAGTACCAATGCTTTGACTGGTTTAATTGGAGCTTGGTTAGATTCAATTCCTGTTTTATTTATTTCTGGTCAAGTAAAGAGAGAAACGATTGCTGATTATTCAAAACTAAGACAACTTGGAGATCAAGAAATTAATATTATTGATATGGTAAAACCGGTAACTAAATATGCAGTAACTATTGATAAACCAGAGAAAGCTTTGTTCTATTTAGAAAAAGCTGTAGATATAGCTATGACTGGAAGAAAAGGCCCTGTTTGGGTAAATATTCCATTAGATATACAAGGTTCATTTATTGAAAAAAATAAATTAAAAAAATATGTTAAGAAAAAAAATAAATTAAAAAAAGATTATAATAACAATCTTAAAAAAGATGTTTCTTTAGTTTTAGAAAAATTTGAAAAATCAAAAAGACCTTTATTTTTTGTTGGTAATGGAGTGAGATTGGCCGGAGCAGTTGACCAAATGTTGGAATTAATTAATCTTCTTAAGATGCCTGTAGTAACTGGTTTTGCTGGTTTTGATCTTGTTTCTAATGAAAATAAATTTTTTGCTGGGAGGCCTGGAACAATAGGGCAAAGAGCAGGTAATTTTGCGGTTCAAAATGCAGATGTACTATTAGTAATAGGATCAAGATTAAATATTAGAATGACAGGGTATAATTTTAAGTCTTTTGCCAGAAACACTTTTAAAATGATGGTGGATATTGATAGAGAGGAAATGGTTAAAAAAACAATTTCTATTGATTGGAAATTGAATTACGACGCAAAAGATTTTATAGAAGAAGTGATAAATCAATTAAAGAAAAAAAAGTTAAATTTTTTTAGAAAAGAATGGTTAAATAAAATAGATTTTTGGAAAAATAAATATTTGCCAGTTTTATCGGAATATTGGCAGGAAAAAGATTTTGTAAATCCATATTGTTTTATAGATGTGTTGTCAAAGTATCTTAAAAAAACAGACGTTTTGGCATTGTCTAATGCAACAGCATCTATTTGTACTTATCAAGCTTTAAAATTTTCTCAAGGAACAAGAATATTAACTAATTCAGGTTGTGCTTCTATGGGATATGGTCTACCAGCTGGAATGGGAGCTTTAGTTGCAAATACAAAAGGGAAAACTATTTGTATAGAGGGAGATGGAAGTATTCAAATGAATATTCAAGAATTTCAAACAATTTTTTATAATAAACTACCTTTGAAAGTTTTTGTTTATAATAATGGTGGTTATGTGTCAATTCGTTTAACTCAAAATTCTTTATTTAATGGTAATGTCGTAGCTTCTTGTCCAAAAAGTGGAGTTGGTTTTCCTGATATTTTAAAAGTTGCTAAAGCTTATGGAATATCGACGGTAAAAATTGATTCGAATAAAGATTTAAATAAAAAGATTGAAGAAGTTTTTAAAATAGATGGACCAGTAGTTTGTGAAATTGTTGTTTCCCCTGACATGAAATTTTTACCAAAATCGGCAAGTATGCAACTTAAAGATGGATCTTTTGTTTCTAGACCACTTGAAGATATGTATCCTTTCTTATCGCGAGAAGAATTAAAAGAAAATATGTATATACCATTATGGGAGGGTTAAAGAAAAATGTTTTAATAACTGGGGCAAATGGATTTATCGGTAAGAATTTTTCAGAACAATTAAAAGATAAATATAATTTATTGACTCCATCAAGATCAGAATTAGATTTATTAAATGAAGTTAAGGTAGATAATTTTTTTCAAAAAAATAATATTGATGTAGTTGTTCATGCGGCTGTAGTTGGTGGAAGTCGAAAAGAGGAACAAATTGATTTGGCTTTGTCTCAAAATTTGAGAATGTTTTTTAATATTTTAAAAAATAAAAAATATTTTAAAAAAATGATTTATCTAGGATCAGGAGCGGAATATAATAAAATTAAACCAATAATAGAGGTGAAAGAAACTGATTTTGGAAAAACAATCCCTAGTGATGAATATGGATTTTTTAAATATATTTGTTCAAAATATATAGAAGAACAGGATAATATTATTAGTTTGAGAATTTTTGGAATGTTTGGAAAATACGAAGATTATAGGTATAGATTTATTTCAAATGCAATTTGTCAAAATTTGTCTGGATCCCCTATTACTATTAATCAAAATGTTTTTTTTGATTATGTTTTTATTGATGATTTTGTAAAAATTGTTGATTATTTTATTGATAATGATGTAAAACATAAGTTTTATAATATTGGCACTGGTAAAAAAATTGATTTGGTAACTATCGCAAATTTAATTAATGAAGTAGCTGATAAAAAGTCAAAAATAATAGTAAAAAATAAAGGTTTAAATAATGAATATACTTGTAATAATGAAAGATTAATGAGTGAATTAGATAATTTTGAATTTAACGATATTAGGAATTCAATTAAGAGTTTGTATAATTGGTATAGAAATGTCAAATAAAACTAATTCTTTAGATGGAAAAAAGATAGAGAGTCAATTTATTAAATTAATTTCTAAACCGACCAATTATTATATAAAAAAAATTTTAGAAAAAAATAAAAAATTTGATTTTAAAAAACCAGTAGTTCTTTTTGGGGCAGCTAAGATGGGGATTATATACGCTGATTTGTGTAAAAAAAATAAAATAAAAGTATTGGCTTTTGGCGATAATGATAAATTAAAGCATGGTATATTAATTAAAAATATTAAGGTAGGTTCCATTGATGATTTAAAAAATAAATATGGTGGAGATGTACAGATAATAATTACTTCTTTATATGATGAAGAAATAAAAGAACAGTTGAATAAATTAGGTTTTAAGAATGTTTGGAGTCATACATTTTTTTCGACATTGTTTGCTAAAAAATTTAGTGTTTTGGCTTGGACTAATTATATAAACTCTATAAACTCTAATAGATTAAAATTAATTGAACTTTTTGAAATATTAGGTGATATAAAGTCTAAGAAAGTGTTTTTAAATATTATTAAATTTAGACTAACTTTAGATAGAAAACATTTAAAATCAGCTGCTGACGATATTAGAGATATTTATTTTGATGATAGTGTTTATAAACTTTCTAAAAATGAGACATTTGTTGATGTTGGTGCTTTTGATGGTGATACAGTTAAATTATTTATTGATGTTAATAATAATAAATTTAAAAAAATATATTGTTTTGAGCCGGACAATAAATCTTATTTGGATTTGAAAAAATTTGTTAGTAAAAAAAATGACAAAAGAATAGAGATTTTTAAATATGGGTTAGGATTAAAATCGGAAACTGTATATTTTTCAAATGATGGTGGCTTGGGATCTAAAGTATCTAATAGTGGAGATAAAATAGAGATAAAAAACATGGATAGTATTTTAAAAGACAAGATTACATTGATAAAAATGGATATAGAGGGTTGTGAACAAAATGCTTTGATTGGTTCTAAAGAAACTATTCTTAAATATAAACCAAAATTGGCAATATGTGTTTATCATAATTTAGCTGATTTGTGGGAAATTCCATTATTGATTAAGAATATAAGACCTGATTATAAAATTTATTTAAGACATTATAATCAGTTTTTGTTTGATACTGTTTGTTATGCAGTTTAATTATGAATAAAATAAGAAAATGTCCTTTGTGTGGTAATAAAATTTGTTCACTTGTATATAACCAAAAATATACATCTCATTTTAATCATAAAATTGTGTGTTGTAAAAAATGTAATTTTATTTTTGTTGGAAATATCCCTCCTAAAAAATATTATGAAGAATATTATAAAAACGAATCTAAGTATGAAGGTGTTAGAGAGCATGAAGCTCATGAAAATCAAGCAATTAGAGAATTGCTTTGTTTTGTTAAAAAATATGTTTCTAAAAAGTCAAGAATACTTGATATTGGCTGTTCTATTGGTTATTTATTATCAGTTCTTAAAAGTGAAGGTTATAAAAATTTATTAGGGGTGGAACCTGCTCCTAAATGTAAAAAAATAGCGAAAGAAAAATATGGTTTAAAAGTAGAAACAACTAATTTAAGTAATTTTTCTACATCAATAAAATATGACTTGATTATTTTTTCAATGGTGTTGGAACATTTAGTAGATATAAAAAAAAGTATTAATAAAATAAAATGTTTATTAAATGAAGGTGGTTATTTGTATATTAGTGTCCCAAATACTTCAAGTTTTTATTTAAATACTATAGAGCCTTTTGGGGAATTTTCTACAGAACATATTAATTTTTTTACTGAATCTTCTTTATTTTTTTTAATGCGTGGTTTTACTAATATATTAATGAAATCGGCTAATAATGGTTTACATTCTATTTGGCAAAATGGTGATGCTGGTGTTAGAAGTATAAAAAAATATATTGATTTGTCTGACTCTAAATTAAAAAAAATACAAAAAAAGATAGACTCTTTATCTGAAAAAGTAATAGTTTGGGGAGCTGGAGCTTTATCTCAAAGATTATTGTCAACTACAAATATAAAAGATAAAATATTATTTTTTGTTGATTCTAATCCAAAATTACAAGGGGCAAAATTAGGTAAAATACCTATTTATTCACCAGATGTTATTATTGATAATAAATTCCCTATTTTGGTGTCGTCATATAATTTTAGTAAAGAAATAGTGAAAAATATAAGGATTAAAAAATATTCTAATAAAATTTTGACTTTTTGATTATGAAAGAAAAGGTTTTGGTTGTTGATCTTGATAATTGTCTTTTTTTGGATGAAAAGACTAGAAAAGGATCGGAAGAAGTTAAGGATGAGGCTTGGTTTGATGTCTTTAGTGAATGTGATAGAAAAAAACTAGAACTGGTTTTAGATAAAATAGAAACAGAACTTGCAGGTGGAAAAGGAGATAGAAAAGATATTGTTTTGAAAGTTTGTAAATTTTTTGATTTGCCAGAAACAGAGAAAGATATAGAAAAAAGATGTAAATTTTTTAGTGAAATAGTTAAAAAAGGTATTTTAAAAATTGGAGTGTCTAATGACAATAAAAAAGCATTGGATTTAATTTCAAAAAAAATACCAATTTACGTAAATACCGCAACACCAAAAGACCAAGCAAAAGATATATTAAGAGATTTAGATATTTTAAAGTTTTTTAAAGATATTTATGGTCGACCAGAGACAAAAATGGAAAATATGAGATTAATTGTTGAAAGAGAAAAAATAAAATCGGAAGAATGTTTATATGTAGACGACCAGGAGAGTGGATGTTTAATAGCTAAAAAGATTGGTTGTAATTTTATCGGTATGCAAACTAATAGAAATAGTAAGTGGAATAATAATATTGTCTCTTTCCCTATTATCTATTCTTTATTAGAAATAGTAAAATAGGCTAATTATGGATAAAAGAAGTTTAATAACAATAGGAATTCCGTGTTTTAATGAAGAAAAGAATGTAGTGTGGGCTTATGAAACAATTAAAAAAATAATTTTAAAGGATAAAAAAAATGATTTTGAATTTGTTTTTGTAGATAATGGTAGTGAGGATAAAACGAGGTTGGAAATAGAAAAAGTAATAAAAAAAGACAAAAACGTAAAAGGTGTTTTTTTATCACGAAATTTTGGTCCAGAGGCATCTGCTCAAGCATGTATAGACAATTCGACTGGTAATGCGATTATATTGTTGGCTTGTGACTTACAAGATCCACCAGAATTAATTCCAAAATTTATAGAAAGATGGAATCAAGGGTTTGATATTGTTTTGGGTCAATATAAAGAGACAAAAGATTCTATCTTTATGACATTTATGAGGAAATCTTTTTATGGTCTTTTTAAAAAAATTTCTAATATAGATGTACCCACGAACGTAACTGGTTTTGGTTTGATAAGTCGAAATGTGGTTGAAGCTTTAAAAAATTTGCCGGAAAAATACCGTTTTAGTCGTGGTTTAATGATGTGGGTAGGTTTTAAAAAGACTTTTGTTTCTTATCAGAGGAGAGATAGAAAAAATGGTAAGAGTTCTTATAATTTTTTTGATTATTTAAAACATTCAGAGAGGGGTGTGTTTGGATTTTCCTATTTACCATTAGATTTGATTGTTTATATTGGTTTAATAATTACTTTATTATCATTTTTATTTATTATTGGATATTTGTTTATGGTTTTTGTTTTTGGAAATCCAATAAATGCATCAATACCAATTTTATTGGCAATAGTATTCTTTGGTGGAGTTAATTTGATGGCTCTAAGTATTATTGGTAAATATATCCAAGTTATAGTAGAAGAAACAAAGAATAGACCAGTTTATATAGTTGATAAAAAAATAAATTTTAAAAACTAATTTATGAAAAATAAATTTATAGTTGGTAAGACTTATATACCTGTTTCTGGAAAAGTTTTTGATAAAGAAGAAATAAATAATGCGATAAAGGTGGCTAAGGATGGTTGGTGGACAGAAGGTGAATTCTCATTAAAATTTGAAGAGGAATTTAAAAAGTTTTTGGGAATGAAATATGTGTCATTGGTTAATTCTGGATCTTCAGCAAATTTATTGGCCTTAGCGGCACTAACTTCAGATATTTTTGGAGAAAAAAGATTAAAACCTGGAGATGAATTTATTACTACTCCAGTATCTTTTCCAACAACTATAAATCCAGGGATTCAATATGGTTTAAAACCAGTAGTTATTGATGCTGAGATTGATACTCTAAATATTGATGTTTCAAAAATAGAAAAAGCTATAACTAAAAAAACTAGGTTAATAATGATTGCTCATACTTTGGGCAAACCGTTTGATCTAACCAAAATTATGAAATTGGTTAAGAAATATGATTTGTGGTTGATTGAGGATTGTTGTGATGCTTTAGGATCAAAATATAATGATAAACTTTTGGGAACTTTTGGCCATATTGCTACCTTTAGTTTTTACCCAGCTCATCATATTACTATGGGAGAAGGTGGAGCTATTGCTACCAATAACCTATTAATTAATAAGTCTGTAAGACGTTTTAGAGATTGGGGGAGAGATTGTTGGTGTGGAACAGGTAAAGATGATACTTGTGGTAAAAGATTTAAATGGAAACTAGGAGAGCTTCCTTATGGTTATGATCATAAATATATTTATTCTGAAGTTGGGTATAACTTAAAATTAACTGATTTTCAGGCAGCAATTGGTTTGGCTCAATTAAAAAAATTACCAAAATTTATAAAAAAAAGAAAAGAAAATTATAAAACTTTATATACTTTTTTAAAAAAATATGAAAAATATTTTATTTTAATGAAAGAAGATAAAAAAGTAGATTTATCCCCTTTTGGTTTTCCATTGGTAGTAAAAGAAACAGCGCCTTTTAGTCGAAATGAATTGACTCAATATTTAGAAGAAAATAAGATTGGGACAAGAAATGTATTTGCTGGTAATTTACTTCATCATCCAGCTTATATAAAAATTAGAAATAATTTTAGAATTATTGGGAGGATGGATAATTCTGATTTAATTATGAATAATGCTTTTTGGTTAGGAGTATGGCCGGGAATTGATAAACAAAGAATGGACTATATAAAGATGATTTTGAAAAGATTTATAAAAAGTTTTGATAAAAGTAGCAGTGAAAATAAAAAATAAAATAGTTTTTTTATTGTTTATAATATTGGTGTTAGTGGTGGGATTTAAGAAGTTAGATTTTTTTGAAGATTATGGTTCAACTGTAGTTGTAGAAACTAATTATTTTTTTGATAAAGAAGATAAAGAGTTATTAAAGGGAGACAAAATAGTTGGAGAATTTAAGGCTAGAAATAATAATTTGGGAATAATTGCAGTTAATTTTAATACCCATAACATCATAAATGATGATTACCTTCAATTTAGTATTAAGGAAAAAGGTAAAAATGAATGGTATTACTCTAATAAATATAAAGTTGATCAATTTCAAAATAAAAAATACTTCCCTTTCGGTTTTCCAGAGTTGATTGATTCTAAAGGTAAAATATATCAAATAGAAATTGAGTCTTTAAATGGAATCGAGGGAAATTCAGTTAAAGTGATGGTTGATGGTATTCCTTTTTTAAGTAAGTATGGTTTTTCAAAGACATATCTTTTACAAAATAAAAGAGAAATACCTGTATTTATGTTTACTAAGATTAGATCTTTTTTAACTCATATTAAATTAATAGAATATTTTTGGATAATATTTTCATCTTTAGTTTTTGGGGTAATTTTAAAATTAATAGACTTTAAAAAGTTATTAATTTTTTTAAAAAAAAAGGTTAAAACATCGGCTAAAAAAAATAATTTGTTTTTACAAAAGATAAGTAAAAATAAATGGGTTAGGTTTTTTGGGGTAATAATTTGTGTAGTAATTTTGTTTTTTATTAATTGGAAAATAAATGGACAGATAAAGTTAAAAACTTTAGTGCTTGATGATTTAGGTACTTGGAATTTTTTTGATACTAATCGAAATAATTTTTGGAGTTATGTATTAAATACCGGTGCTAATAAATTTAGACCAGTTTTTAATATTATTTTCTTTTATTTATTTACTTTTTTTGGAACAAATATAAAGATGTTTGGTCTTTTTAATTTATTATTTAGTTTTTTAATTGCTATATTATTATTTTTTTTATTTCATAAACTATCTAAAAATGGGGTTATTTCTTTTTGTTTAAGTATTGTTTTTATTGTTTCAAGATTTGCATATTATGATATTGGTCAAGCATTAGGGGTAATGGAAGCAATGGCATTATTTTTTTCTATCTTGTTAATATATTGGGTATGGAAATACTTTAATACTGAGGAGATAAAATATTTTTGGTTTAGTTGGATTATGTTTTTAATGCTTATATTTACTCATGAACGGTTTGTAACTTTATTGGGTTTATATTTTGTATTATTTTTTATTTTGGGATTTAATAAATGTAAAAATATTTGGTTATTTTTATTATCATCTTTGCCAGTAGTATTAAATTTTTATTTAAAAATATTTGTTTTACAAATAAGATCTTTGGATGGAACTGGTGGAACTAATATTATACAAACTTTTGATTTTTTTAATTTTAAAGAGTTATTTTTTTCTGGTTGGCTCTATTTATTAGGGATAAATGCTGGACCAGCTTATTTAAATGGAATCCCGAAAGAGGCTGTGCCACCAAATATAAATATACTAATTTGGATTGGGATAGGATGTTTGTTGTTAATTTTGGGGTTATTCGTTTTATATTTGGTAAAACAAAATAAAAAAACATTAAAAAAATATTTATCTAATTTTATTTTATTTTTTTCTTTTATATTTTTTACGCTAATAGCAGCATCGGTGACAATAAGATTGGAGATGAGGTGGTTGTATGTACCATTAGTAGGATTGTTTTTTTTATTAGCGTATATATATAGATTGATTAGAAAACAAAATATACTGGTTAAGATTGGTTTTATTGCTGTAATAATATGGACTGGAGTAACTGTTCCAATTGAATTGTTTTATCGAACTTATTATGGAAATATTTATTTTTGGGGATGGCAGACGTTTGCTAATTCTTTATATGAAAATACTTTAGAAAAATATGGAAATGATTTTTGGACTTATAAAACTTATATTATTTGTTCAGAAAAAACGTCTTCTTTTATGCTTGGTTGTGTTGATCATGGTAATGTAAATTTATTATTTAAACAGTTCGAATATAAAGATAATAAAAGTAATATTATCTTGACAGATGATGTTTCAAAAATTGACTTAAATAAAAGTAAAACCTTAATTTTGATGTATGATCAACAACAGAGTAGATTTGTTGATTTAGAGTTGGGTAAAAATTTAAGGGAGGCAAAATTAAAAGACGGTTGGTATGGATGGGATATGAATAAAGTTTCTATTTGGACTGGAAAAGAAGCAGAAGTATTATTCAAAACTGATGATAAAGGTAAAATGATTTTTGATGGGTATATTCCAAAATATAATTTGCCTAACAATCTAAGTTTTTTTGTTGATAATAAATTAGTTTCAAAAATAAATATTAAAAAGAGTGATATTTATTTGGAAATAGTGGTACCTAAAAATAAAATTATTGATTTAAAAATTAGTATTGATAATATTAAATCGCCATTAGAAGTAGGTGTTAATTCTGATGTGAGAGAATTGGGTGTGTTGGTTAAAGATATAAAATTTGATTAATATAATGAAAAAAAAGATACATTTTATTTTTAATAAAATGAAGGATAGAAAAATATTATTTTTTGTATTGTTGATACAAGTATTATTAATATTATTTTATATTTATAACTCTACAGAAAATATTGTTTATCAAGATAATTTGAACCCTATAAATACAGACTTAATTGAAAATTTTTATGGGAAGAAATTAACTTTTAATAACCTTTGGAAAGAGCATAATGGTATTAATATTTTTGGTAGTTTAACTATAACTTTAATAAATATTGCTCTTTTTAAATTAAATACAAGATTTGAAATATTATTATCGATTTTTTCAATGTTTATTGTTTCTTTAATAACATTTGAGTATTTTAGAAAATTAGTTCAAAAATTTACTAAAAATAATATTATTCAACTTTTGTTTGCTCTAATTATATTAATTTATTTTAGTCTTAACCAATGGGAAAATATTGTTTTTAATGGTGGGTCAATACATATAATGTCTATTTTGCCGTTTCTTTTAATAATGATTATATATGATAAATTTATTTTTTCTGGTTTTAAAAAAAAAGATTTTTTAAAATATTTAGTTGTAGTATTTTTTTCTACAATTTGGGGTGGTCAATATACCTTTGGTTTAATTGTTTCATTATTAATAACTGTTTTTTTGGAAAAAGTAATTAATAAAAATAAAAAAATTAGTTTTATTAAGATAATATTGTTGGTAACAATATTTGTTGTTGCATATTTTTTGTTTTACTTTTCTATATTTGGTAGCAATGTTGCTATAGGTAATAGTGGTATTTTTAATCTTTTTAAAGATCCAATTTCTAGTTTTAAATTTATATTTTTAACTTTTTCTGGTGTTTTGATCGGTGTTGATTTATTTAATCGTTTAAATATTAGTGTCGATTTTGGAAGTATTATTGGTTTAGTTGTTATTTTAATATATTTATATAGTTTGATTATTTACTATAAATCAAAAATGTTTAAAAAAACAATAGTTCCTTTAATGATGATAATTTATTCTGTAGTTACTATTGGTATTATTTTTATTTCTAGATTTAAATATGGAATAAATTATGGTCTTTCTTCAAGATATACAACTTCTACAATGCTTGGTTTGGTGGGTTGTTTCATTATTCTTTTTTATTTTCTTTTTAGAAGAAAAACTTTGGAAAAAATAAAAATTATTTCTTTAAAAAATTTTTCTATTATTGTAATATTTTTATTTGTAATATCTTGCCAAATAATGACAATTACAAATGAATGGGTGATATCTCCATATAGAAAAAATTTTTATAAAAAATTAGAAATTATGGCTTTGAATCTTGATAATTATTCAAAAGACGATTTATCTTTGTTTCAAGCTAAAAATATTGATTATATATATAATACTTTTGCTATTTTAAAAAAATATAAATTGAATGTTTTTAAGGAAAATGGATTTTTGAGTAAACAAAAAGGTTTAATTAAATTATCTGGTTGGAATTCTGATGGTTGGATTGGTAAAAATGCAAAGATAATGGTTGTTGATTCTAAAGAAGGAATTTTATCAATGAATCTTTATATACCTATAGATATATTTACTAATGTTTATAAAAATTCAATTGTGTTACAAATTATGGATAGTGAAAAAACAATAGGACAGCGAGAGTTTTTAGAAGGTTCTTTTGATAATGGACCTGTAGAAGTAATTTTTGATATTCCAAAGAAAACAGAATTGAATCTTGATTTAAAATTGGATAAATCTTTTATTCCATCTGATTATAATTTAGGGAAAGATTCAAGGGAACTAGGGGTAATAATTAATAAAATTGAAGTTAAATAATTTATTTAACTTTTGAAATTGAAATTTTAGTAGTTTTTAAATATATGTTCCCAAGTTAATTGAGAGATATGTGTTTTTTCTTTTTTGATATCTATCTTTTCTACTTTTAATAAAAAATCTTTAATTTTACCTGTATATTCTTTTGGAGAATGACATATTGAAATTAAATTTGTGGTTATATTTATACCCTCAGCGCCCACTGGAGAGCTGATAATCTTTTTACCATATCCGAGTGCTTCTAGTATTTTAATTCGACTACCAGAGCCGGCAAATATAGGGGTAATTAAAATGTCAATTTGATTAAAAAAATCTTTTGGACTGTCAACGAAACCAATATTGTTTATATTATTTTTTATGGTTGGTTTAATCTTTGAAAGAATTTTATCTACTTCACTGTTATCATTTTTTCCAGCAAGAATATATTTATAATTAATTTTTTCTTTTTCTAATTCTGGAGCAATTTTTTTGACAAAATAAATAAAAGCGGTTTTGTTTGGAGGGTGTGAGAAGGAGCCAATATATCCTAATACGATGCTATTATTTTGTTTTTTAATTGGTTTTAAAAATTCTATTTTTTCTATACCATTTGGGATAGTAATTACTTTTTGAGGTTTAAAATATTTTTTAAGTAAAATAGAGTCATTTTTTGATACAGCATTGATTACTTTGTATTTAGGTAGATATTTTTTTTCATATAGATATATTTCAATAAATCTTAAAAAATGAATTATTTTATATTTGAGATTTTTGACTTCTGAAAGTCGTCTAAAAAAAGAAATAGTGGAAATATCATGAGAGGTAAAAACGCATTTTTTTTGGTTTTTTTTGATTAGATAGTCGATTAAATATAAAAGTTGAGAGAATTCAACTTGAATTAGATCTATTTTTTCCTGTTTGAGAATGGATTTGGTTATGGCTATTAATTCAGGTGAATACCAATTTGAAAACCAATAAGGCTGGCCGACATTAAAAAATGATCCTAGAGTTTTTTGTTCGCTTAATGGAATAAAAATACTTTTTTTACACCATTTTTGGAGTTGATTTTTTTCTTGGTTATTAAATTGATAATTTGGATTTTTGAAAGAGATTAAATATATTTTAAATTTTTTTGAAAGTTCTTTTATAGTATTTTTGATTCTAGTGGCTCCCCCACTGTCTTGAGGGAAAGGGCAAATGGCAGTAATTAAAAGTAATGTTCTTTTTTTCATTTTCGGCTATTTTTAAATTTAGGAAAGTTTATCAAAATTTTATCTGAGTTGATGATTGTATATTTATATAATTTTATTTTTGATATAAAAATATTTTTTAAATTTTTGATGGCTTCTGTAGTATATTTTGCATGTGAATTAGAGAAAATAATTTTAAAGGGATATATAAAAAGATGACTTAAAATATTTTGGCATGAGTCAAAATTTTTCAAAATTAAAACTAACCAATTTTTATACATGAAATAACTAGGATCTTGAATTAAATTAACAGAACTAGAGCGATGGTGGTGAATGACTTTTGAATTGGGATCAAAATAAGAAGGTAATCCTAGTTTCCAAGTAATAAAACCAGCGTCAAGATCTTCACAATAAAGTGGGGTGTACGATTTGTAATCGTAGCCACCTATTTCTTCAAAATAATGTTTATTGATTAAAGATGATCCACCTCCAGGATATAAAGTTAAAGAAAGTTCTTTTAAAGCTTCTTTATGAACATGGTGGGCAATAGAAATAAACCCAGTATTTGGCAAAGAATATGTTTTCCCTGATTCTTCTCTTCTTTTGTTGGGATCGAAGAAAAAAATTTGGGAAGAAATACCAAAAAAATCTTTTTTTTGTTTTAATAAATTTTGAGCCGTATCAATAATAGAATTAAAAAAGTTTTTTTGTACTTCCATATCATTATTAATCAGATAGACATAATTATATTGGGAATGTTTTAACCCAAGATTAATAGCCCTAGCAAAACCGATATTGGTTTCTTTTTTTAATATGACTAATGGTATTTTAGTTTTTAGATTTGATAAAGCTTTGAAACTACCATCGATAGAACCATTTTCGATGACAATAATTTCTTTTTTAATATTAGGTTTTTCTTGAGATAGGTATAAATCAAGAAGTTTAACGCAATTTATAACTAATTTTTTTTTGTTCCAAGTGGGGATAATAAAACTGACTCCATTAATATTTTTTTTATTATTTTTTATGGAAATTTTTTTGGAAAAAAAAGAATAAATAAATTTTATAGTTGAACTAACCATAAAAAAAATGGAGATTAAAATGAAATAAATAATTGCTATAAAAAGCTTTTTTATTAAATTTATTGGTTTATTTTTTTTTAGAAAATTTCTATTATCTTCTTTTTGGGCTTTATTGTATTTTCTTTTTAGTGCTTTTGGTCCTTTTGTAATTAGAATAATTAATCCTTTTATTATTCTAATTGGATGAAGAAAAATACATTTACATATTTTATTAAAGCTTACTAATTTTTTTAAAAAATGACGGTAATAGTATAATAATTTTCTTTTTGTTTTTTTAATTATTTTCATATTAGATTTTTAAAAAGTATTTAATTTTTTTTCTTGTATTGCAAAATTTTTGCCAGACCTTAAAAGTCTTTGATGATTTTATTTTTTCTAATTCTAAAAAAAATGACTGATTTTTTTCTATAACATTCTTTGTAGTTGATTTTAATTTATTTTTAAATATGATAGTTGGTTTATTTATTAATTTTATTTGGTTTTCAATATTTTTTACATCATTATATATAATTGGTTTTTTATAGATTTGGTATTGTAATAATTCTTCTAAAATAAGGTTAATTAAAATTAGATTAGGAATTAATCCTTGAGATATATTAAATGGTTGTAATAGAAATTTTAATTTTAAATTATATTTACCACCTATGGTTAAAGTTTCTGATATAAAATATTCCCAAAATGTGTATTTTGTATTTTGTATTAAATTAAATTCTGTTCTTGCTAACATATATATTATTCTCATTGGTTCGACTATCCATAAAGTTGAATTATTAAAAAATTCGAAGTCGATAATTTTAAAATTTGTTTTATTAATTAATATATTTTCTGGATTGATATCAAAATTAACTTCTCTAGATATAATTAATTTTTTTGGTATTTCTTCTTTTAATTCATTTAATTTTTTATTTATTATTTTTTTAGTTTTTTTAGATAATGGATAGATTTTTAGAAATTCTAATTTTATTTTTTTAAGTTCTTTTACTATTTTTACCTTATTACATTTTTCTCCTAAAATTTTATTTTTGATATTAATATATTTCCCAATCTTAATTAAAATGTTTTTTTCTATTAGAAGTTTTTTTTTATTTTTTTTAGAAGATATAGTTTTAGCTAATGAATTTCCTATTATAATTGTTTCTATTGTTAAATCTAAATCATTAATTTTATTGTGAAAAATTAATTTTGGATAATATTTTTTTAATTTAGTATTAGAAATTTGTTTTGGAATAAATAGAGTATTATTTTTTGATTTTAAAATCCTTAATATATAAGATTTTGAATCTAATTTTATTTGAAAAATTCTAATATTATGGTTTCTTTTAATTCCATAGGTAGAAGAAATTGGAATTAAAAGAATTTTTTTTGCGTTGAATTTTTTTGAAATATATTTTTTTATGGTATCTATTTGTGTGTCAGTGAGCATAGATTAAATTATGATTTTTTTTGTTGTATTATAATAAACACTTTTATCAAAAGGTTCTACTATATTGATATTTTGTAATAAAAAAAATTTTGTTACATAATTTATATCTTTAATTTGTTTAATATTAAATTGAAACCAGGATTTTTGATATAGTTTTTTTAGTATATTAATGTAATTAATATTTAATTCTGGTTTATGAAAATGAGCATGATATAAAAGTGATAAAAAGTAATATTTTTTATTTGGTATAAAAATATATTTATATTTTTGTTTTGATTTTAATATCATTTCAGATAATTTTTTTGGAAAATAATTATCGGTAGTGGTTCTAACATCAAAGAAAATAGGTCTGATCTCATTATGTATTTTTATTAAAATTTTTCTTTGAACTCTATAAGTTTCTAAATTTGTTGAGCTAGCGTTAGTTAGATGATTAAATATTGGAATATCTTTTGGGTTTATAAGGATATCTACATCTGGATGTTCTTTATCAATTGAATTTTTAATAATTTCATCCCAATTTCTGATTACTAAATAATCTATCTTATTATCAGATAAAGTTTTAAATAGATGATTAAAAGAATTAAAAGTATTTGAAGGAAGTGTTTGATTATAATTAAGATAAGAAAATATAAAAGATTTTGATAATATTTCAAATTCTGAAATTGGTAATTCTAGTCTTATATTTCGATAATGAAAATGAATATACAGATTTTCATTATAAAATTCTGCATTTTTTCCAAATAAAGAGTTTCTATTTTTTGGATATAAATTTTCACATAATTCAATTTGAAGTTTATCGGGTGAAATTATTTCTTTTTCTTTTATCCCAGAATTATATTCTAAAAAAACTTGTCCTGGATATTTTATACCTTTGTTGGAAATATAATTTGAATAAGCTCTTTTAATTGCTAATGCAAAGTTTTTAAAATTTTTTTCATTAAATTCAAATCTTATATTTCGATAGTGTAGATGAAATGTTTCTGCTTTTTCAATGGATATCCTTTTACTAAAAACAGTTTTAATACTAATGTTTTGACTATCAAGTATTTTTATTATTTTACCCATTTTAATTATGTAGTTTTTTTATTAATTTTAGATATTTTAATATATGTTTTAATTATTTTTTTTGTTTCACCTATAGAAGTAATTTTTGAATGATTTATAGAAATTACTTTAGTGCAGAATTTTTTAATTTGTTCTAGATTATGAGAAACGAAGACGATGGTGACTTCTTTTGATTTTTTGAACTCTTCCATACGGGCGAAACATTTGGCTTGGAAGGCAGTATCGCCAACAGCTAGAATTTCATCAACAATTAGAATTTGGGGATGAGTATGGACAGCAACAGCAAAGGCCAGACGCATGTACATACCAGAAGAATAATG
>JAQTUF010000029.1 GCA_028710865.1 Candidatus Shapirobacteria bacterium | reverse complement strand
AAACCCAGAAATTTGGTATACTTTATCGTTATTCCCAACCTGGAAGGGTGCGGCGAATGGTAAGCCACAGGTTTGCTAAACCTGCGTCAATAAAATGGCATGTGGGTTCGACTCCCATCCCTTCCGCCAAAGTGTTTTTAAATTAAAGTTTTTTAAAATTACGAATAAACAAAAGTTAATTGAACAATTAATTGATCAGGTAAAAACAGTGCCTTACCGTGATAATAGTGCCCTTGATGCATTAAAGAAAAGATCGGAAATGTATATTAGAAATATTTTTGGTGAATCAAGTAAATATCTTGATGATTTAAATAAAATACGTTTTAGCCCATCTGTATATCCTGCCGAAGAATCATATTATATGAAAGCTTGGTCAAATGGAATTACCCAATTAAAAAATTTATATAACACAATGAGTGAGGAGGTTTCTATCTTTGGTTCTGAAAATGATACTTTAACTATTAAAGATGAGAATAATATTCAAAAACCAAAACAAAAAAATACGGAAAAAGTATTCGTGGTACATGGTCATAATAATGGAATAAAAAATGAAGTGGCACGTTATTTAGAAAAACTTGAACTTACTACCGTTATATTACATGAAAGACCAAATAGCGGAAAAACTATTGTTGAGAAATTCGAAGATGAATCATCACAGACAGATTTTGCTGTAATTTTACTAACTGCTGATGATCAGGGTTCTGAAATAAGTGATTCTCAAACTTTAAAACTACGAGCTCGACAAAATGTTATATTTGAGTTTGGTTATTTTATGGGAAAAATGGGTAGATCAAAAGTTGTTGCTTTAGTTGAAGATGGAGTTGAAATTCCATCTGATTATTCTGGAGTAGTTTATATTCAAATTGATCGGTCTGGTGCTTGGAAATTAGAACTTGCTAAAGAACTTAAAACTGCTGGTCTTAAGGTTGATTTAAATTTAGCTATTTAAATTATAGGGAAAAAATTTCCAGATCCACAAACTCCGTACTTATTATGGCAAGAGACGATTTTAATAAAGAAGTAATTAAAACAATCGCAGAAAGAGCGGCATATTTATGTAGTAATCCAGATTGTAGAATGATAACTACTGGACCACACAGTGATGAAAAAAAATCTTTAAAAACTGGTATTGCTGCTCATATTTGTGCTGCATCAAAAGGTGGCCCAAGATTTAATTCTAACCAAACCAAAGAAGAAAGATCATCTATTAAAAATGCAATTTGGTTATGTCATAGTTGTAGCGATTTAGTAGATAAGGATACTGGGAAATATACAAAAGAGGTTTTATTAAATTGGAAATCTATTCATGATAATTTTATTAATAAAGAAAGAATAAAAAATTATTCAAATTGTCAACAAAATTATATAGGAGGAAATGGCGGAAAAATATTTATATTTGCAAAAAATATTAATGGCGATGGTTTGATTAGTGCTAACGGTGGTGACGGGTCAGTTGGTGGTAGTGGAGGAGAGGTTCATATGATCTCAGACAACAACAATTTTAAAGGTAAAGTTTCCGCATCTGGTGGAAAGTCAAAACTGTTACAGAAGGATAAAATACTTATTTTTGAAGAGATATGGTTAAAAACCACAGGAGCTCAACTTAGATTTTTAGAAGTATTAAGAGAATCCATGAGAAATAATAGTAAGGGTATGGATTGTGGTTATGTTAGTAACTATTTTCAAAATATAATTGGGGGAATGACAGATAGATACCGTGGGTGGATCACTCCATTTATTGTCGCTTATATACAAGAAAAAGGTATTGTAATTGTAAATAATAATTTTTTTAGTATCACTAGTTTAGGAGAGGAATTTTTAAGCTATATCGAGCAGAAAGGGTATAAGATTAGAGACAGAGAATTATAAGGACAAAATGTTCCCAGACCCACATGCTCCGCTAAAAAATTATTCTTGATTATTCAGTGGGTAAGGAAAGTCAAAAATTTTCGAATCAATTTTTGATGGATAGTCTACTGACTTAATGGTGTAGACACTGGTAGTCAGTTTATCTTCAGAATCCGGTTTTTTACTCGAAGTTCGGGCTATTATTTTTTCTACATTATCATTTTTACGATATACCGTTAAATCCTTAAGATAAAATTTTTGATCTGCTCCTTCAATATCCCAAAGTTGGTCAATTTCATAAGTGGTAATTTGGTAACCATCTTCTTCATTCTCGCTCTTGTTTTTATACTCACTTAAGCCATTAAAGATGGAAAAATGCATAATCGGGTTGATATAAGCCAATTTAGTTTCCTTTTTATCAACTTCCGAAAAATAAAGACGTTTTCCATCAGGACATATCATGTGAATCCTTTTCGACCCATCCGGCCTAAACCAGGTTAATCTATATTTTTGGTCACTAAACCAGAATTCAATTTGATTATCTTCTCCTATACCACTTTTAAAAGTTGCAAAACCGTGTTTATTTTTTTCTTCAAAAAAATTACCACTAGAAATAATGGCATTATTTTTTCTAAAAAAGTAACTTTTAAAAAGTAATCCGGCAAAAATTAGAAATAAAATAAGCAAAATCAAATAAATTATTTTTGATTTTTTCTTCGACTCTAATTGAAAATTTGACATAAATAAATATAACAAAAATAAAAATGATAATAGAGATGGATTAATCCCAGACCCGACTGCTCCGCACTTCACATTTTTAGTATTTCTATTTATTGAAAATAAGGAATGCCCCAAAAATTAGCTGGATTGCAAGTTCGATAGTTTTGATTTAAATCGTTTATCATCTTCATTTCTTTATTTGTTAAATTAAAGTCAAAAACTTGGAAGTTTTCAGAAATTCGTTGAAAATGAGTACTCTTGGGAATAACGATAGTTTCTCGGTTAATAGCCCAGTTAATCAGGATTTGGCTCGGCGATTTTTTGTACTTATTAGCGATATCCATAATAATTTTGTTTTCCAACAAATGGACAGTTTCATGGCCTATCCTACCGCCAAGAGGTGAATAAGCCGTAATGGTAAGTCCTTGGTTTTGACAATAATCAACTAACTCTTGCTGGCTATTGTAAGGATGAAGTTCTATCTGATTATTAACTGGTTTAATTTCGGCATAAGTCAAAAGGTCAAAAATCATCATAGTTGTAAAATTGGAAACACCAATTGATTTAACTAATCCCTTTTTAACCAATTGCTCCATCGCTTGCCAGGTTTCCCTAATAGAAACATTCTCAAATTTTGATCCAGTTTCATTTTTAAAAGGCAGACCCCAATGAACAAGATAAAGGTCAAGGTAATCTAACTGAAGTTCAGTTAAAGTTTTTTTGCAGGCTAATAAAACCTTGTCCGGATGATGATCAGTGTTCCACAATTTACTTGTAACAAACAGATCTTTTCTCTTTATTTTATTGCCGATAATTTTACCAAAAACCTGGCCAATTTCAGCTTGATTTTGATAAGCGCTGGCACAATCGATATGTTTATATCCGGCTTGGGTTATAGCATACTCCACGGCCTGGGCAACAACATTAGGTTCTGATTGCCAAGTCCCTAGTCCGATTATAGGAACAATTTCGCCATTATTAAATTTCAATTCTTTTTTCATAATTCATTTTAATACAAATTAAAAATTTTTTCCCAATCTTGTGCTATAATTCCACCGCTGCACCTTAATATAGTGTTTGCTATTAAATTATTAGGAGGTTTTTTGTGTTTAGTAGAGAAGACTCTACTAAAGATAAATGTATTGGGCTATTCGGTAGTTGTGGTGTTTCTGAGTGGCGAAAGTCATTTATCGAAGTCTATACCAAGAGACAGATTCCATTCTTCAATTCCAAAGTAGGTGTTGACCAGTGGCAACCGGAGCTATCAATCGGAGAATCTTACCACCTAGCCAATGACAGAATTTTATTACTTGCAATAACAAAAGAAGAATATTCACTAGGTAGCTTGTGTGAATTAGGCTTCATTTTAAATACATTAAGAAACGATAAAACCAGATTTTGTGTAGTTTTAATTGAACCGTTCCCTTATGAAGAACTTAAAAAAGATCTTCGACTTTACCAGGAATCAATTAAACAACGGAGATTAGTTGTAGAACATATTCAAAGATTGCACCCAAATAATCTCTACTTAGTCCATCATTTAGATGAAATGTTGGACATTAGCCTTAAGCTGTATCAAGTAATTGATATTCTTTCTACTATTCCCGGATTCTGTCTACACTAAAATTAATTAAATCAAAACAAACATTATATTTGCACGCCAGGAGGGGTCAACTATTCATGCCATAAAAGACCCCTCCTTTTTTCTTCCTCTTGACAAATATGTTAACTAGTTCTAACATATAGTTAGAATTAGTTAACATATTTATGACTATAAAAAAATATCAACAAATTAAACTTATCTCTGTAGTAATAACTGCTATTATTTTTAGTCAGTCAATTATTTATCGAAATTACTTGATTCCATTGGCTACTTTAGTAATAGTTTCTTTGGGATTAATTTTACTTCGTCGTCGGGTCAAAGAAGTCATTGCTGATGAGCGTGATTATACTATTGCCGGCAAGGCTTCATCTTTAG
>JAQTUF010000028.1 GCA_028710865.1 Candidatus Shapirobacteria bacterium | reverse complement strand
TTTTACAGCCTGTAATAGTCAAAAGAATTGTCCTTATTTTTTACTCTTAAATTCGTCTAATTTTGTTTCTATCTCTTCTAAATTAGAACCATGGGAATTTCTTATGAAATTTATTTCACCGATAACCCAACTTGCAAATATAGTAAAAGGCAAACCGATAATCACAGCTCCAAATAATCCTATTCCTGCAAAATAAAGAATTGATATAGATAATAATCCTAGCAAAAAAGATTTTATAGGTGACCACTTCCACATAGTATTATTTTACACCATCTGAATTATTATTTAATTTTTGACAATTGGTAAAATAGATTACTCATGTTCCATGAAAGATAAAAGAAAAGATATTACCAACACTGTTATTTTGTTAGCGACTGTTTGTTTTTTTATTGTAAAGCAGTATTGGCAATCATTTTTCTGCTTAGTCTTGCTATTAATTTTATTAAGGATTGATGTTCTTAAAAAACTAATTTTTAAAAAAGGTGATATGACTATTGAGGCTGATTTTGACGAAATCGAAGGAAAGATTAAAGAAAATATTAAAGAAAATAATGAATTAGTAACTAAAACAACTTTTAAAAAATTTAAGACAATAGAAGAAAGAGTTTTAGGTGAAATACAACAAAGAATTGGTGGTGAATTTAAAAAACAAATACACTTCGTTTATGGTGATCCTAAAAATCCTGAATTTTTATATACACCTGATGCTGCAACACAAACTGATAATGAACTTGTATTTTTTGAAGTTAAATATATTTCAAATCCAAAACTTGCCAAAAATATAATTCGTAATACACTAAATTATTTAGAACTAGTATTAACAAAGTTTGGCCCATCAGCTGGTAAGAAATTAGTTATAAAGCTGATTATTGTGAGTGATCATAGTATTAATTTAAGTGATTTTAAAACTCCAAGGAACCTGGAGATAGAATTTTATAAATTATAATGTTATAGGGATATAAAGATCCCAGACTCACCTCCTCCGCAGCCTGTAATGATCGATACATAGAGATGGTAAACTCATTATATGAGTGAGACTGGTTTTGATTTCCAACCACAATCTGAATTTGTTCAAAAACAAAATAAGACAGAAAAACTTGTTGGTATTTTAGAAAAAGAAAATATTCCCACAAAAGTAATGCCAACTGGGACAGAAGGTTTTTCTGAAGCTATTATTTTAAATTCTAAACAAGAAAATTCTGATGAAAAAACAGTTAGGGTTTATAGGGGTGTAACTAAGCTAGATGAGAGTATTCTAAACCAAGTGCCCTACGCTATGAGAATTGATAGTGATCAAAAACTTGGAGAAAATATCATAAATAATGATGAAGTAAAAGAATCAGTAGATAGGCTAGGAGAAAATCCAACTTATGAAAATTTCTCAAATTACATAAATACAGTCAGTCCATTTTTAAACAAAGAACAAAAAAACTGGTATCAGACAAGGTTAAACACAATAGAAGATAATATTCTAGAAGGTGATTTTAGTTTTTTATCTGATCTGAGAATTGATCATTACTCATTTGCATCACATGTTGGTATGGGTGCTTATAGTCCTTACATCTCAATGGCTCTTACTCCAGAAACGGCAACGATGTTCACTTCCCATGGTTCAGACCTTGGTGGCATATTAATTATGGATGTTCCTCTTTCAAAAATAGAAGCTTTATTTAACCCCAATTCTGATATTAATCCCGATAGTAAAGAGGTTGAATATAAAGGCTGTTTAGATAAAAAATATATTAAAGCAATAGTACTTAAAGATGATAACTCGGAAAAAGTTACAGATATTCGAGCAGCCGTTAGGGAAGCAACTGATATAGTAGAAGGAGAAATAAAAAGTTCAGTTTATTCCCCAGAACAGACCAGTTATCTTATAAATCAAAAATGGCAAGAGTCTTTAGAGAACGATAAAAAACGAAAAGTCATTGACATACAAGCAGTGGGTAAGAAGAGAGTAGGCCAATTATTTCCTAAATTTAGTGATGTAAAAATAGATCCGTCAGTTTTAGAAGCAGAAACTGATATTTATAAAAAATATACAATTGCTGTTTATGATTATTATGCTGACCAGCTAAAACAATTAGGTTATGGTTATTTGAATGAAGAAGAGTTTGATAGATCTAATATTACAGAAAAAATGCTTACAATGTTAAAAATTAGGACTCAGAGAGTAAAAGAAAGATTAAACAAAGCGTCTTAAGGAGTTATAGGGATAGAAAGGTTCCAGACCCACAAGCTCCGCACTTCGCCTTCATTTTTTATCTACCTAAAATAAGGTATTCCCCAAAAATCAATTGGATCACAAGTACGATGGTTAATATTCAATTGATTGATTTGTTCAGTCTCACTAGAACTAAGTTTATAATCAAATATTTGTGAGTTTTCTAAGATTCTATTTAGGTGCGTACTTTTTGGAATTACAATCACGTTTCGATCAATATTCCATTTGAGGATTATTTGAGCAGGATTCTTGTTATGTTTTTTAGCTATTTTATTAATAATAGGATTTTCTAAAAGATGTGGACTACCTTTTTTTGGTTGACCACCAAGTGGGGAATAAGCGGTAACAGTAATATTTTTGGAATGACAAAATTTAATTAGTTCAGCCTGAGAGTTATAAGGATGAACTTCAATCTGATTGTTAGCAGGTAGAATTTTTGCATAAGACAAAATATCTATAAGCATTGCGGTTGTAAAATTAGAAACACCAATATTTTTGACAAGTCCTTTTTTAACTAAATCTTCCATTGCCCTCCAAGTATTTTGTATAGGAACAGGATCAATTTCTGAAGTTAAATTATCTTTAAAAGATAATCCCCAATGGATTAGATAAAGATCAAGATAGTCAAGTTTTAAATCAGATAATGTTTTTTGACAGGCTTTTAAAACTTTTTTAGGGTGGTGATCAGTGTTCCAAAGTTTACTAGTTATAAAAATATCCGATCGAGAAATATTGGAATCCGAACTAAAAATAGATTTGAAAACAAAACCAATTTCTTTTTGATTGCCATAGATACTGGCGCAATCTATATGTTGATAATTTGCCTGAGTAATAGCGTATTTGACAGCGTCACCAACTTCATTCTTAACCGATTGCCATGTACCTAAACCAAGTTTAGGAATATCTAATCTCATAACTAATTCTAAACCTATACACTTCACATTTTAATATCCAAAAATGTCTTTATTCCACAAATGTCAAAGCAAACCCCTTATTATTCCCTCTACCGGTTCTCCCTATTCGATGGATATATTCCTGATAATTATTTGGCTCATCGTAATTTATGACATGGGTAATGTCGGTAATATCCAAACCACGAGCAGCCACATCGGTAGCTACTAAAATTGAAAATTGGTTTTCACGAAAACTTTTTACTATTCGTTGACGCTGTTGTTGTCTTTTACCACCATGTAAACCTTGGGCATTAAAGCCATTTCTACTAAGTAAAATAGACAATTTTTCTACAATTCTTTGAGTCGAACCAAAAACCAAAACTTTCTTAAAGTCAGGGTGGGCGACTAATTGTTGTAATTTATCTTCCTTGGCAAATCTAGGAACTTTTACAATATCTTGTTCAACGTGTGAAGAAGCATCTTGAGTTTTAATCGATATTTTAACTGGATTTTTCAAAAATCCATCAACTAATGATTCAACTCGTTTATCAATAGTTGCTGAAAAGAAAAGAGTCTGGCGACTTCTTGGAGTTTGATCAACAATAAATCGGACATCGTTGATAAAACCCATATCCAACATTCGGTCAACTTCATCCAAGACTACAGTATCAAATTGATTAAAGTTAATAACATTTCGTTTACCCAAATCAACAATTCTCCCAGGAGTACCAATAATAACATTGGGACCACGTTTAATTTGGATAATTTGTTCCCGAATATAAGCTCCGCCAATAGCCAAAGCTAAATAAACTTTTAAACCCATTGTAAACGAACGAAATTCTTCTTTAATTTGAAGAGCTAATTCTCGAGTTGGAGTCAAAACAATTATTCTTTTGTTTGGATTATTAATAATTTTATCGATCAAAGGTAGAACAAAAGCAGCCGTTTTACCAGTTCCAGTGTTGGCAATACCTAAAATATCAATATTGTTAGTGATATGAGGAATAACCTTGTCTTGAATTTGAGTCGGTTTAATGTAGCCCTTTGATTTTATGTTGGCCAATAAATTTGGGTGAAAATTAAAATCACTAAAGCTATTTAAAGTAGCCTCATCTTCAATTTTAACTAACTCTTGAGCCTCTTTAATATAAAGAGAAGGATTAATTTTACTTCTAATAAAACCGGATTTACGGGGGAAATTATTTCTTTTTTGATGGTCATAACCACCAAAACTATGACGACGTTTGTTGTTATACATATTTTTAATAAAAATTACGGCTGTCCATCTCAATGGACTAATATGCCCTAACTTTATTAAAAATGTCTTCAAGTAGACTTTGGGCAGACTATGATTATTAGCCTAATACAAATCTGGGTAGTATATCACTCTTATGCTTTTTTACCAACAAGATCGGATTCAATCATTTTTTTTATCGAAGAATTATTTTTATCAGTCACAAAAGATATCTCCATACAAAGATGATTTAAAATTTCTTCTTTAAGATCATTTTCAAGTTTAATTAATTCTTCTTCCTTCCTGTAAAAATATTTCAAATAGTCAATTAATTTTTCCGGGTTATTAGAATAAATATCTTCCTTAATTTGACGGGCATCAAACACATAATCATCTAAAGGAGTTTTTAATTTATCCAAAAGAACTTTAATTTCCTTTTTGGTTAATAACTTTCTTAAACTAGCTTTTTCCAGATTTTTTTCTGGTATCGAAGCAATAAAAACCTTATCAGTCCCTTTAATAGGCCGATAATGAATTAGTCTATTTTCTTTTTCAGTACCAATAGAAGTAATCTCATAAATACTGACAAAGTCTGTAATGTATTCACCTATTCGATAATTCGATTCCATGTTTTGCAAACAAACAAATAAACACCCTCAATTT
>JAQTUF010000027.1 GCA_028710865.1 Candidatus Shapirobacteria bacterium | reverse complement strand
AGAAAATTTAGATATAGTAGTCTCATGCTGATGAACAACGATACTTTTTGGTTCCCAAAGTAAAGTGTAGCCTGATTTCCAAGCGCGATAACCTAAATCCAAATCTTCTGAATAAAAAGGAGCGTAAACTGGGTCAAATCCGCCTAATTTCTGAAAAATATTTTTATTGATAATAGAACTTCCCCCTGATACCCAACCTGAAATATGAACTCTTTTATTTTCTTCACCTGGGGAGTGTTGTAAGTAGCCATTTTTCCAAAAAATTTTAGCCCAGTTTTCGTGACCAAGTTCGGCAAATCCAACACCAAACACGTTTTTGTCCTTGAAGTGTTTTAATGAATTGGTAATATATTTTTTGTGCGGAATAATATCATTGTTTAAAAGAACAACCAAGTCTCCTTTACTTTTATTGACTGCATCATTTGAATTGGCACCGAAGCCTTGATTTTTTTTGTGGGCAATTAATTTTAATTTGGAATATTTTTTTTGAAGTTGCTTGATAAAATCAATACTATCGTCTTCGGAGGCATCATCAGCAACAATTATTTCTTGAGCCTCTGGAGAAGTTAAAATTATTTTTTCCAAATTTTTTTGGAGAATAGGCAACCCATTCCAATTGGTAACAATTACTGAAATTTTCACTTGTTAATATTAAAGATACTAAGTAATGATTTTTCAAAATTTTCTTTAGAAAATCTTTGACAATTTAGAATAGCTTGTTTACCCATTAATTCTAATTTGTCTGGACTATTAATTAAATCTCTGGTTTTTAAAACTAATTCTTCTATAGAGTTCCATAAAAACCCATCAATACCATCATCAATAATTTCAGGAATTCCTCCTTTTGAGATAACAATTGGAACTAATCCAGAGGCCATTGATTCAACAACAGTAATACCAAAATGTTCCGTATTTTCCGGGTGAACATCTTCATTAACCTCAAATCCAGCAGCATGCCAATAGATTTTTGATTTAGAATAGGTTCTTTGAAGTTCCTCAAAAGATGGATTTACAAGAAAATCTATAGGAAGCTTTTTGGATTTTTTTTGAAGATGTTGAAGATATAAATTTTTAGAAGGGTCTGAAAGACTTCCTCCTGCTAAAACTAATTTCCAATTATTAATTTTTTCTTCTTTAATTAATTTTTTAAAAACATCAATAAGGACGTCTTGTTTTTTTGCATTGAGAATATTATCAAAACGGCCAACAGAAAGAATTATATTTTCTTTTTTTTCGCTTGGTTTAAATTTATCGACATCAACCGGTGGATATAAAACTAAAACTTTATTTTTATAAATATCTTTTTGAAACCTGGCAGTAAATTCAGAATTACAAACAACATTGGAAATAAACCTCATCTTTGGTTTGTCGATTATTTGACGAAAAGAACGTTGTTTAACAGCAAATGGAACTTGAACGTGAAGAAAATTTTTCTTAGCAAAGATTAGAGGAGTACTCCCATCACTTAAATAAAAAAGTATATCGTATTTCCGAGTGTTTTTAATTTTATTAACTATATTTTTAAATTTAAAGTGAACATGTTGAGGGTTTATGGCTCGATTAATAAATTTTAATAGATTCTCACTACTTTCTAAAAATTCCAATCTTCTTGGTTTTTCACCAAAAATATCCTCAACAACTTTTAGCTTATTAATTTTAAGAGAAAAACGTTTTTCTGCTTTTTTGACTAATGATGAGTCTCCAGACCAAAAAAGATCTACATGGTATTTGTGCTTGAGGAGAATTTCAGCGACAGTAAGACAGTATCTTTCACCGCCACCCAAAGTATCTAGATAAGGGTCATAAATAGCGGCTTTTCTTATCATTAAGTCTATAATACATCAAAACTTTATTTTTTTCTTTTGTTGAATTTCCCAAAGCCTGGCATAGATCAAAAAGGTATTAAAAGATTCAAAAATAACTGATATCCAACCAACAGTTCCGTCTTTCCACATTTTTTGCTTAATTAGTCTTTCCCATGTTTTGGTAAACATCATACGAATTATTCGCCACCAAACTACAGGCGGATGATCATTTTTAAATAAAGCTCGGGCTTCCATATCAGACCAGACTAGAGTTTTTTGAAGCATAGAATTAAGATCTCTATGGGTGTAATGAAGTAAATCTGACTTGAGATAGCCTAATTCTCCAACAACTAAAGGTTCTTCATGGAGAAAACCTTGGTAACCATTAAAGTTTTTTTTACTAAATAATCTTTTAACGTAGTCCGGATAAGATCCACCATATTTTACTCTTTTACCTAAATAATAATTGGCTCTAGGAATAGCGAAATGAGTAAATTTACTACCCTTTTTTTTAATAATTGTTTCAACTTCTTTTTTTAGATTTGATGTAATTCGTTCATCAGCATCAACATAAAAAATCCATTCTTGAGTGCTTTGCTTAAAACCAGCATTTCTCCATTTGGAAAAATTCTTGTTATATTCATCAGTTATTTTAATAATTTTTATTTTAGGGATATTTTTTTGAGCTAATTGTGAAGTATTGTCTGTAGAATTAGCGGCCACCAAAATAATTTCTTGTGCCCATTTACAAGACTCGAGACAATCAGTGATTACTTTTTCCTCGTTTCCGGCAAGAATAATAATTGAGAGATTATTTTTGGTCATTTATTTCCAAGATCCTTTATTTAGTTTTTTAAAATAAAAATCTAAAATTGCTCTTTTTTTCCAGATTGAAGGATAAATAAATAACATTTTTAATGACTCACGGAAAAGAGCAAATTTAGTTCTAAGAGTGGCATATTTGAATCCAAAAAGAAGCCGATTTCTGGTTATAAAATAATCATGAAGATCTCCCCCACTCTTTGATGAACCAGAATTCACGTGCCAAATTTTTGATTTGGGGATGTAAGCCATTTTGAAGTTAGAAACTTTAGCTCGACGACAAAAATCAACATCCTCTAAATACATAAAATATTTTTCATCCAATAAGCCTATTTTTTTAAAAACATTATTTTTTACTAAAAGACAACAACCAGTGAGAAAGTCTATATTTTGATTAATTTGATTAAATTGGCCTTGATCTACTTCATCGACACCAATATTACTCCCATAAATATTATTCCAATCCATTTGGCCACCAGCTGACCAGATGACACGACCAAGTTCTTTTTTGGAATAACGATCTTGATGATACTCAAAACCAGGAGCAAAATAAATTTTTGGTCCAAGTAGATCATAATTTTTGCCTTGCTGGACTAATTCTTCTAAAAAATTAGGATCAACAAGAACATCATTATTTATTAAAAGACAGTAATCAAAATCATTTTTTAGGGCATATTTAATTCCAAAGTTATTTCCTCCAGCATAGCCTAAATTAGAATTTGTTTTAAGTAATTTAATCTCCTTATTCTTAGAAAAAGTTTTTTTAAATATTTTTACTGAATCGTCAGGAGAATTATTGTCAACCAAGACGATTTGATAGTCAAAACTCTTGTGTTTAATTTTAAGAAGAGAATTGATGGTATCAAGAGTTAATTGAGGTTGTTTCCAGTTTAAGACTATAACAGCAACTTTAATCATCTTAGAAATTCTTGGTTAAGTAATTAAACCAATGTCTGATTTTAATCAGAATTTTTTTAAAAATATTTGGAGAATATTCTTGTTTAAAAAACTTTATAAACCAATGATCATATTCAAAAGTGGCTTCCTGGCTAGCTGAAACAAAAGATTCTTTTAAAATTTGTTTATCCTGACTACCTTGGATTTCCCAAAGACGAATATAAATTAAGCCAATTGCAAAAGCTTGTAAAAGACAAAAGACAAGACCATGAAATCCATCTTTATAGCCCTCAGCAAAGAAAAAGCGACTATTAAACTCTTGAATTGGTTTCAAAATAAAATCACTTATTTTTAATTTATAATCTTGGGCATTTAATTCTTCTGCTTGAATATTACTGTAGCGAACAGCTCGAGTAATAAATTGGGCAACTGACTGGTAATTATTATGTTTTATGGCTAATTTATCAGAATCAAGAAGAGTTAAACCATTTCCAGTGGTGACTGGTTGACTGTGAATCTCGTTTTGCCAGGTTACAGCACCTTTTTTAAAAAAGCGAATTAAATAATCTGGCCAACAATTGGCATGTTTTATCCATTTACCAAAAATTATATTTTGTCGAGGAATTTTAACAAAATTAATATCAGTTCTTTGAATAACCGCTTTTAAATCTTTTTTTAGAGTTTTATTTAAAAATTCATCAGGATCAAGTAAAAGAATCCATTTACCGATAGCCTTACTTAATCCATAGTTTCTGGCTGGCTCAACATACTTTAAAGGTTTGTGGCTAAAAACCTTGGCGCCAGCACTCTTGGCAATAGCGACACTGTTATCGGTTGACTTCATGTCAACAACTATGATTTCGTCGGCAAAATCTTTGATAGAACGAAGACATTTGGCAAGATTTTCAGCTTCGTTACGAACGTTTACGACAACAGAAATTAAGGTTTTTGATTTCATAAGATGGTATAGTTTATCACTTTCTAACTTTAAAAATTTTAACCTCATCATTTTGAAAAATTAAGTCAATTTGAAGGTCATTATTATCAAGACTAAAACTCTGATCTTTTAAGAGATAAATATAATCAATTTGGTTGTTGAGAAGAAACCCTCTGGCAAAAAACTTATCATTAGTAGTAAAAAATTTTTCTTCCTCGACCCTTCTGTTTTGCCAATTAAAACCAGTAATGTTAAGGTTCATTTCGTCCTCTAAAAAGGTAGGTTTTTGACTAAAGGCTGAAACATAGGCAGTAGTTTCATAGGCATAAAGAGGAATTGGAGTGGACATATTATTTTTAATAAATCCATCATAAGGATAGGTCAAAATATAACCGAATGACTGTTTTTTGAGAAAATTGAGAGCTTCCATTTCTGAATTGGGTAAGGCACTGGGGGGAGGATTGCCAAAATAATCTTTGAGGGTAGAAAAAGTAGTAATTGAAGAAATTAAGAGTAGGGTTATAACTAAAATTTTATTCTTTTTCCAAAGTCGAGAAAGAAATTGAGCGAAATAAAAGTTGGCGAAAAATAAAAAATAATAGAAAAATTGAATAGTGTTCCAAGCTGTTCCTTTTTGGACAAAAAGTAAAGGAATTAAAAATGAAATGAAAAATAAAGGAATAATTAATCGATTGAAATTAATTTGCTGTTTTGAGGATGATTTTTTATTAATACCAAAAATACCAAG
>JAQTUF010000013.1 GCA_028710865.1 Candidatus Shapirobacteria bacterium | reverse complement strand
CCGTCAAAAATTGGTGATATATTTATAGCTACTTTAGGCATTATTTTTTGTCCCAATCTTGAGATAAATTAATATTTCGATTGGTTTTTACAAGTTCATAATATTTTGTATAAGCAATAGGAAATCTTAGAGCTGAATAAAATGAAAAAACAAAACCAGGAAATCCATCAACATAACCGCGATGACGAAAAAAAGTTTTTAAAAACCACCAAACTGGCTTAAAAAGATAAAATTTTAGGAAACTAGAAAAATTGACAGGAATATTTTTTGATTTGAGTTCATCAGCTAAAAGAGTGGTATATCGATTAGCTCGAAGTAAATAAAGAGAAAAAGAAGTATCAGCGTAATGCTCTAAATCATTTTTAAGCCAGCCAATTAGGTTGTCATCAACTTTGGCTTGTTCGTGGACATCTTTACAGGGCAAATGAGCTTTACCATTTTTATAAAATCTAATAGTTGGATCTGGGTATTGACCGCCTTTTTTAAGAAAAGTACCTAAAAAGTAGTTTTTACGAGGAATCCAGAAAGCATTTTCTTTAATATTATTTGGATCTTGTTTAAGAAAACTTTGAATTTCTTTTTTTAGTTCTGGGGTAACTATTTCATCAGCATCAAGTTGAAGTATCCAATCACTTTTACAAGCGGAAATTCCCATTTGTTTATTGATATGAAACATGGGTTTGTTGGTAGTAGAAATGACTCGAGCTTTTTTAAATTTTTTGACTAAAACAACTGTGTCATCTTGAGATTGGCCATCAACCACTATAATTTCATCAGCAATGTCTTTGATAGCTTCTAGACAACGAGTAATGTTTTTAGATTCATTGTAGACAGCTAGAGTGACAGAAAGAGTTGATTGTTGGCTCATATTTTTTGATAAATTTTAAAAGCTGGTTTTCCATTTGGAAAATCAATAATTTTTGTTGGATTGGCGGGTATTTCTTCATCACTAGCAATTACTAATGAATTGACAGGAATACTCCCCCAATCAATTTTACCAAAATGATAGTTGTCATAGCCTAAGACAGTTGAAAACCCAAAATTATCAGGTTGAGTTAATTGAATTTGGGATTGAATTTTAGTAGGTGAATATTTGGAATAAAATAAAAATAGAATGTATGGTTGATCATATTTATTAGTAATATAAATATTTTGATATTGATTTTTTTGGGATTCTAGATATGGAACAAGTTGGTCAAAACCATATTGCCAAGCAAAAGGATAACGTTTGGCATAATGGAAAAAATAAGAATCAAAATAATAAGAAATAGAATAAATATATGAAAGTATAAATATTATTAAGATAAGTTTTGTAAATTTTGTTTTATGAATAAAAATAAAAAATGAATAAATTCCTAATGAAATTAAAATTGAAAGTGGAATTACCATAGGTAAGGCACGAAGGGCTGATGGAGCTTGAAAAGTCAGAGATGAAGCGAGTGGAGCAATGAATAAAAATAAAAAAATAAAAGTTTTTGATTTTTTGGAAAAAAGTTGAGTTTTGATGAGAAAAATGATGCCTAAAATTAAAAATGGTAGCTCAAGTAAATAAATTTGACCCATTTGAGGAACTTTTGATCGAGGGACTTCATCGCCATTAATAGTTAAAAAATTTAAATTAAAATGAGAAGTATATTTTTCACCCCAAGAAATAAAATAAAGTATTCTTTTGTTGTGTATAATTTTAACAATTATTTGATTATTTGGATGTTGATTGATAAGCTCTTGAGCACGATTAATTGGGCCTAAATCGGCAGTAAGGCCAACACCACCAAAACGAGCAGCACCACCATTGTTAAGAAAAGAGATAGCTACAGGGATAGCCAAAGTAATACCAAATAAAATTGGCCATAAGATGTGAGGTAATTTTTTTATTAAAAATTTAAAATATAAAATACATAAACTTAGGGCTAAAAGTGGAGCAATAATACGGGCAGAATGATAAAAATAAAGAGAAACTATATAGAAGAAAACAAAAAGAAAGAAATTTAATAAAAATTTCTTTTGAATTGATTTAAAAAAGAAATAGGTGCCAATGATAATAAATGAAAGAGCAGTTTGTGATTCCCAAGCACCACGACTAAAGTGAATATGCCAGGGCGATAAGGCTAAAACAGCAGAGCTAAGAAGGGCTAATGTGGGTGATTTTGATAAAAGTAAAATTAATTTATATAAGAAAAAAATAGTTAATAGAGAAAGAATTAAATTGGGTAATCTGACAGCTAATGGGGTTAATCCTAAAATTTTTATAAAAGGTATAGCAAGATAAACGTAACCGCCGGGTTTATAATCACCAAAAGATTTAAAATGGATTGGCCAAGAAACTCCATGTTGATCTTTGCTGGTTAAAATAAGGGAGTAAGCATCATAGCCCAAAGAAGCCTCATCAGGATTAAGAGCTGGAGTTGAATCAATATTGATAAATCTGATTGTAAAAGCAATTAAGATAATAGATATGAGTAAAAGTTTATGGATTTTCATAAGCGTAAAAAGTGGAAATATTACCAATAGGACTTAAAGGAATAAAATTTTTAAAATCAGGTTGTTGGTCAATCCCCTGTCGATAAATTTCTTCTTGAGAAAAAATTCCCAAAGTCCCTGGATGATCTTTGATAAAAGAATATTGAGCAGTTTCAAAATTGATATTATCAATAGATTTAACATTACCAACATCTAAATAACTATTGTCGAGTTTGGCTTGTTTTTGGTAGTTTTGAGGTGGATATGAAGAATAAAAAAGATAAAAAATATAAGGTTGACCATAATAGTCAGTGATATAAATTTTATTAAATTTATCTTTATTTTTGATGACATAGTCCATAGCTTGGCGATAACCATAAAGAAAATCAATAGGATTTTTTATAATCATATGATTAAGATAAAGATCACTATAGTACCAAAAAGAAATGAAATAGACAAAAATAATAGTCAAGCGAAGTAGTTTACTTTGGTATTTATTTAATATAAAAAATATTCCCAGAGAAATGAAATAGACTAAAGGAATAGAAAAAGACATAGATCTAACTGATTGAACCGCATCGCGAGTAAAGGCAGCTGGTAGTGGTGCCACTAATAACCAACAAAGAAAAAATAAATTTATTTTTTCTAGTTTTGATTTGGTAAGAGCAAAAAATACACCTAAAACTAAAAAAAATAAACTAGGATACAAAATAACACCAATATAAGGAGCAGATTGTCTAGCATTTTGCCAATCACCAACGAATGTTAAAAATTGAGGTGAAAAATGATTGAAATAACGAGAAATAAAACTCCTACTAAAGTAGATAATTGGGTTGTAAAAAATTTGATAGTCTAATTGATTGGTTTCAGAAATAATGGTTTGAATTTCAGAATTTGTTTGAGGATAAGAAAAGAGGCTAACAACTTGAAGGCGATTACTATTGTGGTTAAAAAATAAACCAAAGATAATGGGGATAGAAAAAATACCTAAAGGGATAATAAAACTTAAAAATATTTTTTTAAAATTAATTGATTTGAAATTTATCAAAACTAAAATAATAATTAAAAATAAACTAATCATTTTTCCAGCCTGATAGGTAAAAAGTGTAGTTCCAAAAATTAAGCTGGATAAAAATAAAAATTTAGATTTTTGGGAATTGATATATTTAAAAAACAAAAAACTAGCTAGAATTAGTTCAAAAGTGAGAATATTGGTCTCCCAAGCTCCCCGACTAAAATGAATATTGTAAGGGTTAAAGGTAGTAATAATGGTGGCTAATAAAGCAATCTTATGAGATTTTGGATTGATTTCTTTAATTAAGAAAAATAAAAATATAGGAATAAGAGAGCCAATTAAAATTGAAGGTAGTCTAATAGAAAGTTCATTTAATCCAATAAATTTTATAAAAGGGATAGCCAAATAAACATAAAACCCTGGCTTATAATCTCCAAAAGACTTAAAAATAATAGGTAATATTTGACCATATTCATCTTTGCCGGTATTAATAATGGAATAAGCATTATAACCAAGACTAGCCTCATCCCAAAGTAATGGAGTGGTTTTGTAAAAAGCAATTCTAATTAGAAAACTGATTAAAAAAATTACAACTAAAAATAGAGTAGTTTTAGTTTTTAAAGTCATGGTTTAATTTCTAAAATTTGAAAAGCCGGAGTTTGATCTAAAAAATTAATAGTTTTTATTAAATTAGTATTATCTTGATTGTAGTTGTTGGGAGAGGTAATTAAAAGTATTTTTTGGTCTTTAGGTAGATTTTTGGTTAAATCTTTGATTTCCCAATCATTAATAAATTTAAATTTATTAAAAGCATTGACCCAGTACCAATTGGTATGAAAATCCCAACTTAAGTTGGAATCATTTTGATAAGATTTTGGAGACCATGGCCAATAGAATAAAACAAATTCGTGGGCTTCACCATATTTTTTGGTAAAAATAATTTGATCATAATTAGAATAATTTTCTTTTAAATAACCAACAACTTCTTTATAACCATATTGCCAAGAACTGGAATAATTTTTTGCATAATCATTAAAATAATTTTTTAAATATAAAAATGATTGAATAAACAGAATTAATAAAAAAAGAGAAATAATAATTGATTTTATTTTTTTCTTTTTAAGAAAATAAATAGTTTTAAATAGACCATAGACAATAAATATTTGAGGTAAAGGCAGAATAGTCATGGCTCGAATGATAGGAAAATCACCAACGGTAATAACTGCTGGTATTAAGCCAATCAG
This sequence comes from Candidatus Shapirobacteria bacterium, assembly GCA_028710865.1. The sequence goes on along the minus strand of JAQTUF010000013.1, from coordinate 18,517 downwards.
AAACCAAAAAATTAAAAATATAGAAAGTTTATCTTTTTGAAAAAATTTAAAAATTAGAATTATTAAACCGATATAGAAAAATGGCAGACAAACAGAATAAAGAACACCATTATTGGGAATATTAAATTGAAAATTTTGGGTACTATTAAAAAAAATCATTTTTGGATTTAAAAACCCAAGATAATTTTTGGTAACGATAGTTAAAAATGTTATTGGTCGGTTATATTTTAATTTGGCAATTAGTTGACTACCTTGATAATTGTTGCGATTAACTTCAATTTGATTAATAGTTGAGGGGTTGATGGCAAATACCCAACGACTTCGAGCTTGGGCATCTTTATTAAATGAATTAATTACTAAAGGAACTATTAAAACAGAAAAAATTAGTAAACTAGTGATAAAAAATTTTTTGTTTTTTATAAATTTTGATTTTATTTCTTTAAAAAAGATTAAAAAGTAGGTTAAAAGTAAAATTGGAACAACAATTTTAGTATTGTGATAAGCATAGGTGGAGATGGAAATAAAGAAAATACCAAAAGGAAGAAATTTTATTTTTTTAATAGCTTTAATTAAAAATAAAATTCCAAGGGAGAAAAAAAATTGAGCGACAGTAGATTGAAAAACACCACGGGAGGGAAAGAATGTCCAAGGAGACAAGGCAACTAATAGCATTAATAGAAGTGATTTTTTTTGATTTTTAAAAATTTCTTGACCAAAAAAGTAGGCAATAATCACTAATCCAAATCCACAAAGAGCTGAAACAATTCGAATTGACCACTCATTAAGGCCAAATAAATAGATAAAAGGTATAGAAAGATACATATTAAGAGTGGTTGGATAGTCGCCATAGGCTCTAAAATTAAAAATTGGCCAAGAAACAGACCATTGATCTTGGCCGGTTTTTAAAAGACTATAAGCGTTATAACCATGACTAACTTCATCCCAATTTAGGGCAACTGGAAATTTGTTGAGTTGATAAAATCTGAGAAAAAAAGCAATCAAGGCAATGAAAATAAATAAAAGCAAATTTTTATTTTTCATTTTTTATTTTTGGTTTAACACCAATAATTATAATTAAAATAAGACTGATTAAACTGATTAAATTAGCCATATTCCTAATAGGGGTATTGTTTAGTCTTAAAACAATAGAATGACTGCCTGATGGTAAATTAAATTTAATTAAACCTAGATCTTTATCAATTTCAAAATCGGTTTTTTGGCCATCAATAGTAAGTTCCCAATTTGGGAAATAGACTAAAGGCAAGGTAATTTGGGAATCAGAATCAGTGGAAGCGATTAGTGTAACTCGGTTACTTTTTTTGACGTAATCGTTAATAATTACACCTGGAGAGGTAATTGGTTGATTTGAAGCAAAGGAAGTGGGAAAGTTTTGACCAAATTTCGGCCAATAATCTTTTAGACCAGCACCGCTTTGGGCAATTATATTTTCGGTTGAAAGTTTTTGATTATCAGTTAAATTGGAATACCAGATATCTTCCTTAAAGTAAGAAAAATTTAAAAGAATAGTAAATAAAGAAATAAAAACAACGATTAAAACTTGAAATTTTTTTTTGATTAATAAAATAATAGAACCAGCAACAAAAGATGAGGCAAAAATAGCAATGGATAAAAACCGCCAAGGAAATTGATAAAAAGCCATAATAGGAAATATTTTCCAAATAAAGGTCGATTGATTATGGGTTAAAAAGACAGAAAAAAGAAAAATAAGAAAGAATAAAAATGCAAAAGCAAAACTTTTCTTGGTTTTTTTGAATAATAAAAATAGAATAGAAATTAGGGGTAATAACCATTGAACTAAACCAATGGAAAAGGCCATATCATCAACTGGGCCCCATAAGGAAGCTCCAAAACCCCAAAATCGAGAAATAAAGAGCTGATTTAAGGTAGCAAAATGAATAATATATTGAAAATAACCTTGAGTCATAGTGTCGACAGTAACTAGATTTTTTTCAAAAATAGCTGGAAGAATAAAAAACGAAGAAAGACCTAAGGAAAATAAAACTGGAATAATTAGATTTAAAATTGATTTAAAATTTAAATTTTTGTTTTTAAATAAAAGAAGAAGAGAATAAATAATTAAAACTGGGGCAATAGCAAGACTGATTAAATTATGGCTTAATAAAAGAGCTGTTAGAGATAAAATTAAAAAAATTTTGTTTTTGTGAAAATTTATAAATTTGGTTAAAAAATAAAATACCCAAGGAATAAGATTAATTGCCAGTAATTCAGCAATAGCACCACGGACAAAACTATCAGTGGCTTGATAAGGAGCTAAAAGAAAGATGATGGCGGAAATAAAACCACCTAATTTTCCCCAAAAAAGACTAGCAAAAAAATACATACCAAAAATTCCAATAATATGGCAAAGAGCAAAAGTAATTTTTAGACTATTAATAAGACTAAAACCAGTGAGGTGAAAACCTTCGGCAATACCATATGACAATGGCGGATAATAATTAAATAGAGGGTAACCATAACCCATTCCCCCATCTTGGATAAAACGGCAAGGGATTTGGCCATCTTTTAGACATTTATCGAATTGGTCGAGGCGGAAAACATGCATATCGTCCATCATTGATGGATAACCGGGACGAAGGAGGCGATAAAAAGTAAAGATAGAAATTAGGAAAAGACAGATTAGAATAATAATATTTTTTTTAGATTTCATTGATTATCAAATTGGTAGATATAAAAATTCTGAGCCATTTCATATTTTTTATTAATTTTTTCAATTAATTTAAAAGACTCGGGAATTTGGGATTTTTCGGTTTCAGGAATAATTATTAAACTATTTTGAGGAATCAATTCAAAATTATTCCAATTTATTTTGCCGAAAAAATATTTATCATCTAAAACTTGGCCAGAAAAAGACCGATTTTCTATTTTTTGAAGATTATTCATCAGAGAAATATTAGGAGTCAAAGTATAGGGATGGTAAAAAAGAAAATGAGAAACAAAAGATAAATAACTATCGGAAAATATCAATGTTTTTTGAGGATAGTTATTGGTAACAGCAATAACTTCTTTCATTCCAGTATTCCAGACAGCAGCTGATTCTTGAGGATAGTGATAATAGTAATAGTGCCAAAAACTAAAACAAGATAACCCGTAAATTAAAATAATTAGAAAGATAGAACCTTTATACTTTTGTTGAATATATTTAATACCCAAATAAGCAAAATATATTATTGAGGGCGACATTAAAATTAAACGAGTGGCATTTGGAGAATCACTATCACGAGTCAAAGAATATGGAATTGGGGAAAGAATTAATAACCAAAAGAAAAATAAAGAAAGCTTATTTTTTTGTTTAGTTTTAAAAGTAATAAAGAGACCAAAGACAATAAAAACAAAATCAACAATATAGACTAAACCATGATTTCCAAATCCATGACGAGCATTAAGATCTCCTTTTAGAAATAAAAATTCTGGAGAAAATGAATTAATATAATTAGAAATAAATTTTTGAGCAACTAATTGATATTTATTATGAAAAATAGATGATAAAAAAGAGGTGGAAATACCAATTTGATCTGGATGGTCAATTGAGGCATCTTGATAACGGAGGGTATCTACTATTTGTTCGCGATGAGGCAAAGTAAATATACTTATGTAAGAAAAACGAAAACCAGCCTTACCAGTTAGAGTGTCTTTAGTCATAGGCAATAAAAGTAAAACAGCGAATAAAAAGGGTAAAATTAATTTTTTAAAACCTATTTTGAAAATTTCTTGACGCCAAATTAGGGCAAATAAAATGACAATTATAATAATAAAAAATTTGGCAGTACTATAAAAATAAGGAGTTAGACAAAGAAACAAAACAGTTAAATAAAGATATTTAAAACGATTATTTTTAATAAAAATTTGCCAGAAATATATGGCCAAAAGAAGGCATAAAAGCATACCAGAGGCTTCAAAGCCAATGCGACTATAATGAATAGCCCAGGGAGATATAGCTAATAAAAAACTAGGGATGAGAGATTTGGTAATTAAAAATAAAATGAATATAGAAACAATCCCATATATGGCCGATGGTAATCTAATTGAAAGTTCTGGATTGTTGGTTATTTTTTGGAAAAGGGCAATTGAATAGATATGGAGTGAGGTTCTATAATCTCCAAAAGAATGAAAATGAATCGGAAATTTGTTGCCATAATAATCAGTTTGATTTTGGTTAAAAACCATAGCCTGATAACCAGCATCAACTTCATCATAATAGAGTGAGGGGGGTAGATTACTGATTTTGAAAAGTCTAATAAAAGAACCAAAAAGAATAATTATGACCAATAATAAATATTTTGTTTTCATTAGTTTATAATCTATTTTATACTAAAGTTATGAAAAAGATCATATTATTAGCAATTGCGGCTTATTTTTTGATTGCTCCATTTACTTATCATCCGGATACAAAATTAACATTAAGATATCCTGCTTTGGAAAATAATAAAGTGTGGGATATTTATGGATATATTAATGGACACAAATTGGATATCCCTGATTTTCATTATCCACCAGCACATTATTGGTGGCTTAAGATTCATTATCCAATTTCAAAAATTGTTGGAGGAAAAGGTTTTACTGAATGGTTGTCTTCGGGAAGTGCTCAAGCTAGTTTTGACCAAAATGTGTTGAGGTATAATTTGGCAGCAAAATTACCATTGTTAATATTGGGGTTAGTTTCTGGATGGTTAATATTTTTGATCGTCAAAAAAGCTACTAATAGTGAAGTTAAAGCTAAAAAAGCAGCTTTGTTTTGGTATTTTAACCCAGTGACATTGTTTTCTTTGGTAATAATGGGCCAAAATGATATTGTGGCTATATTTTTATTTTTGATGGGAATAGTTTTTTATAAAAGATGGTGGTTAGTGGCTTTGTTTTGGGGATTAGCTAGTGGAGTAAAGAGTTATCCAATAATTTGGTCAGTAATGTTTTTGTTGGCTTGGGAAAAGAATATAATTAAATTAATATTAAAAATAGGGTCAGTGATAGGGATTTATGTTTTAATATTATTGCCTTGGTTGGGGAAAAGCTATTTTACTGAATCGGTATTAAATTCGGGACTATCGCAAAGAATGTTTATTGCCAATATTCCAATTGGATTTGATAAACAGATTTTAATTATCCCCTTATTTTTGATAATAATTGGGTTAAATACTTGGAAAAACAAAAGTGTTAACAAAATGGCTATAGCTTGTTTGGCCATTTTTCAAAGTTGTTTAATTATTTTGGGATTTAGTCATTTTAACCCTCAATGGATGTTGTGGACAATTCCATTTTTATCAATTTGGTGGTTTATCGTAGGAATTAATAAAACTGATTTATTGGCTTTATTGATTATTTTAGTAGTATGGGTGGGATTAATTTTGGGGTTTGATGATAAGTTTTTGACATGGGGATTGTTTACTCCAATTAATCCAAATTTAATCAATTTTCCAAGTTTGGTGGAATTTATTAAAAATAAGGGAATTGATATTTCTGGAATAATAAATTTAAGTCAAAGTGTTTTGGCTGGAATAGCTTTATGGTTTTTAACTAAAAAAATTAAAATAAAAAAAGATCAAAATAAAGATTTTAAAATAAAAAATTGGTTTGTTTTTATCCCCTGTTTTTTGATTATATTTACAATTTCAGTTTGTTTGATTTTTAAAGTTGAAAATAAAACATACTCTCAAATGTCTAATGAGAAGATATATTTAAAAGAGATATCTGGCTATAAATGGTCATATGAAAATGAAAATAATTTAAAATATTTTGAAGTATTTTTGGATAATGCTGGATTAAATTCTCAAGATAAAGGAATATTAGTAGTTACTGATGAATATAATAATAAACTAGAAAAAGAATTTAGTGGTTTTAATGCTGGAGTAAATAGTTGGTTGAGAGTAGATATTCCTCAAGAAATGTCAAATAGTAAAACTTTATATGTAGAAACAAAAGACATAGTTATAAAAGATGGGTTGTTGAAAGTTGGATTAGATAATAATGGTCGATGGGCAATAAATTTTTATAACTCAGAAAGGTTGTCAACCGTTGATATTTTTAATAAATTATTTAATTTTTGGTGGTGGTGGTTGATGATAGCTGGGGTAATTATTTTTTATATTAAGATTAAAAAAGACTAGTTTTAGAGTAATAAAAATATTTATAAAACTGACACTACGAACAATAATTTCACTTTTGAGAATATTTACTAAAAAAGGGATATTAGGAGTCCACCAACCGCTGTAAACATTTATCATGTGAGTGATAGATAAGATAATAAAATATTTAATAAAACGACGATCGTAGTGACAGAGTAGTAAAAGAGGAATAAGAGCAGGGAAAGAATAACGTTCATGCATCCGAGTCATAAAAGTAAAAGTGACTAAAGAAATATTTACTAATGATAGTAATAAATTTTTTAGAGAATAGTTTTTTATTAATTTAAACATTATAAATAAATAAAAAATGCCACAAAGTATTAGAGAAAAAGATCTGGCACTGATAAAATTGAAAATAAGAAATTCATCAAGTTTGGGTTTGAGTCCAAAAATTAAACCCCAAAAATTCATAGCATTGGCAGTTACTTGATCCATAACTCCAGGTAAAATTTTAGTAGTCATAGTTTGATAAAACCAAATTAAGGGATTAATTTCTACAGGATTAAAAGGGGAAGAAATTAAATAAATTAGAGCTAGTAAAAAAATGATTGAAGTAATTATCTTTTGAAGACTAATTTTGTTTTTAATTAAAATAATAAGAATTATGGGAGCCCAAATTAAAAGTGATGGTTTATAGAGAACAGAAAAACTATAAAACAGTATTGCTGGGATATATTTTGCTTTCCAGAGAAAATAAATACCTAATAAAGCAAATAAATTGACAATGATATCTCCACTTCCCCAAACAGCACTGTTGTAAATTAAAGGAGGATATAGGGCTAAAATTAAAGCTATTTTTTTGGATTTGGTAAATTTGTAACATAGATAAACAATAATAATATCAGCAATAATCATGGGTAATTTTATAAAATATTGGTTACCGTTGATGAAATACCACTGCATAAAATTGGAAGGAAAGAGAGGAATATGAGTGTTTAAATACCAAAAAATATTATAAAAAAATAAATATGTTTGACGAACTACCCAAAGATAGTAAATGTTTAACATTGGTAAATCTGGTCGGCCATGGCCACCAAAATTAAGCCAATCATAGTAACCACGCCAAGTAAAATCAGTAGCAAATTTACCCCACCAATAAGTCCAATTTACATCACCATGATAAACCCAGGGCCAAGAAACAAGCCTAATTAATAAACCTAGAATTATAATTCTAGTAATATTTAACTTTTGATATATATTTTTAAGCATTTCAATATATACTATATATTAGTGACACAAAGAAATAAAATATTAGTTTGGTTTGGAATTATTTACGTGATTTTTGCTCTGTTTATATACTTTGGTTTGAAAATTAATTTAAAAAATAAATTTTCTGAAACTAAATTAAAAGAGACGATATCAGGAAAATCTGTTTTTAGAGATACAACAACTGATTTGTGTAAATATCAAATTATTGGGGATCCAAAAGAAATTGGGAATTATGTCAAGATTGAAATTCATTGTAATAATGGTAAAAAAGCTAGTAGTACTTTGTCTTTGTCAGCAATTGAGGATAAAACTGTAGCTGGTTTTTTAAAGGAATATGCCAGGATTATTGGTTTTGAGGAGAAATTATTTAAGGAAGAAAACTTTGTTTGTTATTTAGATGGAAAACTTTTAACTGATCAGATGATGAGTGAAAATATTCGTCCGACGAGTACTATCAATTGTAGTGATATTAAAGAATTATGAAAAATAAAATTTTAAATATTCTAAAGATTTTATTGTTTATATCTATATTAGTTTTGGCTTTGATAGTAAGAAAAAGAAATTACGCAGAAATACCAATTCCAGGACAATCGGTTGATGAATATAGTTATTCATGGGTGGGGCTGTCACTAATTGAAAATGGAATGCCAACAGGAGTATCAGGGATTGATGGTTATCAGAATTCATGGCCTAGATATATTAATGTAGATAGATTTTTTCAAACAGTATCGACGGGAGATCCGTTGACAATTAATTATCCTTGGATGGATCATCCTCCACTTTTGGGATTAATTACTGGCGGTTATGCTTACCTTTCTGGAGTTAGGGTTTTTGAAGATACAGTAACTTCAATTATTCGTAAACCAATAATTGTTATTAGTACTATTTCAGTGGCTTTACTGATGATATATTGTTGGATTAATTTTAATTTTTTAACGATGATAATAGGAGGATTAACTTATGCCACAATTCCCCTAGTGGTTTTAAGTGGACGAATGATTCAAGCTGAAAATGCGATTATTCCCTGTTTATTGGCTTGTATGATTTGTATAAGTTTGTATTTAAAAAAGAAAAAAGATTATTGGTTGTTGGGGTCGGCTTTGATTGCGGGGATAGCCACATTGTTTAAATTAAGTGGAGTAGTTTGCCATCTTTTTGTATTGTTAGTGTTGTTAAATAATTACAAAAGTTTTAAAGGTAAATTTATAAAAGATTTTGGATTTTTTTTGATAGTAAGTTTGCCAATTAGTTTTTTGTTTGTAATTTATGGATCGGTCTATGGAATTGAAAATTTTAAAAATATTTTGTTTTCAAACTATAATCGTTTTTATGGAATCGGGCCAAATTCACTAATAGAACTAATTAGAAACCAACGGTTAACTCAACATAAATTTTTGCCGGAGGTTTCGATTATCAGTGGTTGGCTTATTTTTTTGGGATGGATAATTAATAAACCAAAAAAACTAGGAACCAAATTAGTAATTTTAAGTATATTTTCTTATTTGATTATTTATATATTTTTTGGAAGTCAACCTTATGGTTGGTATGCATTCCCATTTTGGCCGTTGTTAATAATTGTATTATCAAAGTTTTTATCAGACGGAATTAAACAAAGCAAAAATTTGATAGCTGTTTTTTTTGTAGCCTTACTAATTTTAGGAGCGAATATAGCCAGAATAATCGATATATTTCAGTTTCAACCTTTGGCTAATTGGTGGCGAATTGGGGTATCTTTAGGATTTTTTGTTTTAATTTTGATGTCATTTTTCAAATTTAGAAAAAATTTATTTTTTAGATTATTATTGGTAGTAATAATAATCTTGATAATATACACAAATTTAAAATATTTAAACAGTATTACTCTTGATTTTTGGTGGCAAAATATATCCTAAAGGAATTTAATTTATTTGAATTTGATAATAATCTATTGGGGCTTTGATATTTACCATACTATCTATATCCTCACGATTGGTTAATAAAATACTCCCTGATGGAGGAGTTAAATCTTCATGAATTTCTTTTATACCATTTGGAAAATAGATTGCTTCATAAAATGGTTTAGAAATATTTTTAGCAACATAAGGGGTGAGATTGAGTTTTTTAGATTGTTGGCTTAAATATTTAAAAGAGGTATATTCTTTTAAATCACCAACTATACTGAATGTTAATTTGGCATAAGTAGAATAATAATAAGAAAGAAAACTAAAATAATTTAGAGTCATCAATATTATCAATAATGAAATGGCGAGGATATAATATTTGTTTAAAATTGATTTTAGATAAATTAGACCATTAGTACAAATTAATACATAAATAGGTATCAAACACATTAATCGACTAGCTCGATGAATTGAATTGACTGTTCCATAGAGTAAAGGGCCGAAGAAAAAAGCAGTAAGTAAAAAACGAGAATTTTTATTTTTGGAAATGGAAGTATAAATCCCAATTAAAAATATAGGTAAAGTAGAGAGAAGGAACATACCATGGATCCCAGTTGAGTGATACAAGGTATCATCCCCTTTTATAAAAAGAAAAGTGGGATCAAAACTGGAAAGATAAGGATACATGAAATTATAAATTGAATCAAATTTAACACCAACACCCCCGAGAATTGATCCTGGATAAAGATGATTTAGAAAAGGTGAGATTAAAATAAATGGTAAAGAAAAACAACTAAAAATAAAAAGTGGAAAAAGTTTTATTTTTGGTTTGATTAAATAGATCAATGATAATAAATACCAAATTGGGAAAACAGCTCTCATACCCTTGTAGGTATAGAAAGTAATTCCTAAAGAAATAGCAGAAATTATAAGAAACTTGTTTTTATGACTTTTATCATAACGAAAAAGAAACAAAAGCCAAATGATAGTGAAAGGAATGGGTATAATATTATCCAAACCCATATGGCTTTGGATCATTATAAGTGGAGTGGTTAAAAAAAGAAAAGCTGTAAAAAAATAAAATTTATGATGATTCTCATTTTGAGAAAGTTTAAAAATTAAAAAGACACTAATTATAGTTATAATTACCGAACTAAAACGAAGCAAAAAGATTGAAGGAGAAAAAATTTTAAACAATAAAGTAATGTAATATTGAGGGACTGGCTGTTTCCAATCAACACCATCATTAGATAAAACAAAAATTGGCATAACTCGACCGTTTTCGTCGTGTCCGGTTTTGGATAATAAGGTAGCATTATAACCAAGAGCGGTTTCGTCAGCAGTCAAACCCATAGGGACATCTAATATTTTGTAGGAAAAAAATAATGCTAAGGCTGTAGCTAATAAAAAGTAAAATAAAATAATTTTTATTTTTTTGAAAATAGTTTTTGCCATTTTTGACTTGACCAAATGATTAGATTGATTAAATAATGGTTTAATAGGCCATGATATTTTTTACTACTGGGAATTAAACGGCGCCACTGATTCTTTGAGTCAGCTAATTTGATACCACTAGCGCCATGATAATGAATGATTTGGCATTCTGGGTAATAAATTACCTCTTTATTGATTTGGTTTATTTTTCGACATAAATCCATATCTTCAAAATAAAAGAAATATTTTTCATTCCAACCACCGATTGATTTAAAAAATGATTTGCGGGTGAGGATACAACCACCAGAAATTGACCAAACTTTAATTGGTTTTTGAGAATCGGGAATATATTTAGAATAAGCACCTTTTTGATTTAACCAAAACTCTTTGAAAGCATTTAAAATTGATTGTCGGGGAAAAACAGAAGCTTGAGGAGAAAGATCTGGATTTAGAAACTTCGGTCCAATAATTCCTATGTTGGGATTGACCTTAAGGTACTCAACCATATTTAAAAATTTGGAATCTAGAATTTTCATATCAGAATTCATAAAAATGACATAATTGGACGTAACATATTTAAATCCGATATTATTAGCTTTGGCAAAGCCAAGATTAGCATTATTGGCTACAATTTTGACATTTTTGATTTTGGATAAAATCTCGATAGTATTATCACTTGAACCATTATCAACGACAATTATTTCCTGCCTTGGGATAAATTTATTAATTGTATCAACACATTCTTTAGTGATTTTGGCAGTATTCCAAGTGACTATAATAATAGAAATACGATCTATATTTTCCATCACTTAATTATTTGAATAAATCTAATATTTGTTGGTCAGTTTTTTTGGAGAAAACAATTGGTGGAGGAAATTTTTGGATTTGTTTTTTTGCAGCTCTAATAATTTTTATATAATTTGGACCAGAAAAAATTCTGCCTATAAGGGCTAATTTGTTTAACCTTAGTAAATTTGGATCAGTAATGTTACGCCAAGTGTTTAATAATCGATTTCTTTCTTTAATGTAATTTAGAAGATTGGGTGAAAATTTAGACATAGTGGTTTCATGATGGTGTTCAACAACACTTTTGGGTTCCCAAAGAAGGTTATAACCGGATTTCCAAGCTCTAAACCCAAGATCTAAATCTTCGCAATAAAATGGAGCATAGATTGGATCAAAACCACCTAGTTTTTGAAAAATACTTTTTCTAATAATAGAACTACCACCAGATACCCATGCAGATATATGGGTAGTTTTAATTTCAGTCCCAGGCTCATGTTGAAGATAACCATTTTCCCAAAAAATACGAGCCCAATTTTCATGACCATATTCAGCAAAACCAACTCCAAAAACATTTGGATCTTTAAAATGTTTGAGACTATTAGTAATATATTTTGGATGAGGATAAATATCGTTGTTAAGTAAAACAACTAAATCACCTACCGCTTGTTTAACTGCATTATTGGAATTGGCACCAAAACCTTGATTATTTTTATGACTAATTATTTTTAGTTTGGGATATTTTTTTTGAAGTGATTTAGCAAAAGAAACACTATCATCTTGAGAAGCATCATCTGTTAAAATAATTTCTTGAGCCTCAGGACTTAATTTTATAATTGATTCTAGATTTTTTTGAAGAATATCTTTTCCATTCCAATTGGTAACAATAACTGATACTTTCATAAACTAATCTTCAATAATAGCTAATAGACGTTTTTCGAAGTTTTCTTTTGAAAAAGCACGACAATTGATGATTGATTGTTGAGACATAAGTTTTAAATTTTCTGGATTTTCAATTAATTTTTTAGTTTTTAAAACTAATTCATCAAGAGAATTCCATAAAAATCCATTAACCCCATTTTCTATAATTTCTGGAATACCACCTTTAGCGATAACTACTGGAACTAAACCAGAGGCCATGGCTTCGACTATAGTTATACCAAAATGTTCGGTATTTTCAGGATGAATATCTTGATTGACTTCAAATCCAGCGGCGTGCCAATATATTTTAGATTCAGAATAAATTTTTTGAAGATCATTAAATTGAGGATTAACTACAAAATTAACCGAAAGATCTTTAGCTTTTTCATAGAGATATTTAAGATAAAGATTTTTTTCTGGATCAATAAGACTACCACCAACTAAAACTAACTTCCAATCCCTAACTCCATTTTTGTCTACTAAATTTTTAAAAGCATCAATTAAGACATCTTGTTTTTTGGCGTTTAAAATATTATCAAATCGACCAACTGATAAAATAATATTTTCTTTTTGATGAGATACTTTAAATTTATCAACATCAACAGGTGGATATAAGACTAAAGCTTTGTTTTTTAAAGCACCGATTTGAAATTTAGAAGTGAATTGTGAATTACAAATAACATTAGAAATAAGCTTTAATTTTGGTTGATTTAATACATTTTTAAGATAACTAGGTGTTTGAACAAAGGGAACTTGGATATGAAGATAATTTTTTTTACCAAAAAGAAAAGGAACACTTCCATCACTTAAATAAAAAATAATTTCGTATTTATTGGTTGTTTTTAATTTTTTAAAAAGTTTTTTAAATTTAAAATGAATTTTTTGGGGATTAATAGCATGATTAATAAATTTAGAAAAAATTCGACTTTCCTCGATTAATTCCAACCGCTGTGGTTTAATTTCAAATATATCTGGAACAATTTTAATATTAGTTAAATCAAGTGAAAATCTTTTTTCTGCTTTTTCAACTAAAGATTTATTACCAGACCAAAATAAATCAACTTTATAACCTTTTTTTAGAAGAATTTCAGCAATTGTGAGACAATATCTTTCACCACCGCCCAAGGTATCTAAATAAGGGTCGTAGATTGCAACTCGTTTCTGCATTGATCTAATAATACATTATTTTTTGTTTTTTTGTTGAATTTCCCACAACCTGGCATAGATCATAAAAGAATTAAAAGTCTCAAAAATTACTGAAATCCAACCGACAGTTTTATCACGCCACATTTGTTGTTTTATTAGTCTTTCCCAAATCTTGGTGAACATCATTCGAATAATGCGCCACCAAACTATTGGTGGATGATGACTTTGATAAAGAGCATAGGCCTCCATATCAGTCCACACTAAACTTTTTTGAAGCATAGAAGAAAGATCGCGATGAGTAAAATGAAGTAAATCTGATTTTAAATAAGCCAATTTACCAACAACGATTGGTTGTTCATGAAGAATACCTTGATACCCTTTAAATTCTTTCTTTTGAAAGAGTCTAATGACATAATCAGGATAAGAACCACCATATTTAACTCTTTTACCTAAATAAAAATTGGCCCTAGGGATAGCAAAGTGGGAATATTCAATACTTTTAGTTGAAATGATTTTAATAATTTCTTGTTTAAGTGACTGAGTAATCCTTTCATCTGAATCAATATACAAAATCCATTTATTGGTAGTCTGTTTAAACCCTAAATTACGCCATTTGGAAAAGTTTTTATTATATTCATCATTGGTTTTAATGATTTTAATAGTAGAAATCGTTTTTCGAGCCAAAGTAATAGTGTTGTCAGTGGAATTGGCAGCTACTAAAATAATTTCTTTAGCCCAAGAACAAGATTTGAGGCAATCAATAATGGTCTTTTCTTCATTACCAGCAAGGATAATAATAGATAAATTACTTTTATTTATTTCCATGATCCTTTACCTAATTTTTTAAAATAAAAATCAATTACAGCTTTCTTTTTCCATGATGAAGTTGAAGGATTTAATAAAAATCTAAATGATTCCCTAAGTAAAGCAAATTTTGTTTTTAATTTTGCATATTTGAACCCAAAAAGAAGCCGATTTCGAGTAATAAAGTAATCATGTAAATCTCCTCCACTTTTTGAAGAACCAGAATTGACATGCCAAATTTTTGATTTAGGAATATAAGCTAATTTAAATCCAAATTGCTTGGCTCTCTGACAAAAATCAACATCTTCAAGATACATAAAGAATTTTTCATCAAGTAAACCTATTTTTTTAAATACTTTAGAATTGACTAAAAGACAGCAGCCAGTAAGAAAGTCCAAATTGGTAGTTATTTGATCACGTTGACCGCGATCTACTTCATCAACCCCAATATTACTACCATAAACATTGTCCCAATCCATTTGACCTCCAGCAGACCAAATTACTTTACCAATTTCTTCTTTAGAATATCTATCTTTATGGTATTCAAAATGGGGAGCAAAATAAATTTTAGGACCAAGTAGATCATAACCATTTTTAGTTTCAGAAACTAACTCTTGTAAAAAGAATGGGTCGACCAAGACATCATTATTAATTAAAAGAATATAGTCAAATTTCTCTTTTAAAGCTTTTTTGATACCGATATTATTACCAACATAACCCAAATTAGCTCCAGTTTGAATAATTTCTATTTGTTTATTTTGAGAATATTTTTTTTGAAAAATATCAATAGAATTATCCGGAGAGGCATTGTCAACTAAAAATATTTTATATTTAAAAGAATCGGTCTTAATCTTTAGAATTGAATCTATAGTATCTAAAGTTAATTTTGGCTGTTTCCAATTTAAAACAATTAAAGCAATTGATATCATTTAAAAATTTTTAGTAAGATAATTTAAGTAATGTCTTAATTTAATAAACATATTTTTAAAAGGATTACTAGAATATTCATTTTTAAAGAATTTAGTAAACCAATGATCATATTCAAAGGTTGATTCTTGGCTGGCAGAGATAAAAGATTCTTTTAAAATTTGTTTATCTTGAGAACCTTGTTTTTCCCATAATCTAATATAGATTAAACCGATGGCAAAACCTTGAAGTAAACAAAATATTAACCCATGAAATCCATCTTTATAGCCTTCGGCAAAAAAGAAACGACTATTAAATTCTTGGATTGGTTTTAAAATAAAATCACTAATTTTAAGCTTATAGTCTTGACTATTTAATTCATCGGCTTGAATAGAACTATAACGAATAGCTCGAGTAATAAATTGAGTAACATTTTCATAATTATTATGTTTGATAGCAAGTTGGTCAGAATCTAGTAAAGTTAAGCTATTACCTTTAGTAATAGGCTGACTATGAATTTCTTTTTGCCAAGTAACACTGTTATTTTTGAAAAACCTAATTAAATAATCAGGCCAACAGTTAGAGTGTTTAACCCATTTACCAAAAATTATATTTTGACGAGGAATACGGACATAATCGATATCATTTCTTTTGGTTATGCTTAATAATTCTTTTTTTAAAGTTTTATTAACATATTCATCTGGATCAAGAAGAAGAATCCATTTACCGGTAGCTTTTGAAATAGCAAAATTTCTAGCTGGTTCAACAAACTTCATGGGTTTGTAAGAAAAAACTTTAGCATGAGCATTTTTTGCTATTTCTTGACTATTATCAGTTGATTTCATGTCGACAACAATAATTTCATCGGCAAAATCTTTTATTGATTTAAGACATTTAATTAAGTTTTCAGCTTCATTCCTAACATTAATAACTACTGAAATATCAAGTTTGTGTTTCATAGAGATAGTTTATCATTTTCTAACTTGATAAATTTTTACAGAGGAATTATCAAAAATTAAATTAATTTGAAGATCATTTGGATCAAGTTTAAAAGATTGATTATCAACTAGATAAATATAATCGATATTATTATTTAATAAAAAGCCTCGGGCAAAAAATTTATCAAGACTGTTGAAAAATAATTCTTCTTCTGACCGACGATCTTGCCAATTAAAACCGGTAATATCTAAATTCATTTGATCTTCTAGAAAAGTATTTTTACCTGAAAAGGCGGAAACATAAGCGGTTGTCTCATAAGCATAGAGAGAAATTGGGGTGGACATACTCTTTTTTTGGTATTTATCATAAGGAAAAGTTAAAACAACACCATCAGGTAGATTTTTTAATTTATTTAAAGCTTCAATTTCACTTGTTGGAAGAGTAGCTGGAGCTGGGTTTGATAAATAACGTTTAACTGTTTCCCAATTGGAAACTAAGGTGGTAATAATAATGAAAATAAAAATGATTTTTTTAAGAAAGCTTGATTTGAGTTTTAGTAAAAAAATAACTAAAAATATGTTTGATAAAAAGAGTGAATAATATAAAAATTGAATAGTATTCCAAGCTGTCCCCTTTTGAACAAAAAATAGGGGAATTAGAGAAATTAAAAGGATAGTTATTATTAATGGCCATTTAAGTTTATTTTTAAAATTTCTAAAAGAGAAAAAACCTAAAATCCGCCAAGAAAAGTTTCCAAGATAAAAGATAATAGTCGAAAATAAATAAATAACTATTAGTCTTAATCCAATTATTCCGGTATTTTCAAGACTATAACGCATACTAACTATTTTGGGGAGGAAAAATCTGTCTGGAGCTTCAATTAAACTATTAGTAAACCAAAACGGTTGAAACAAGAAAAGACTGATAGAAAGGGGGTTGTAAAGCCTAAAAATTAAATAAGAAAATGGAAGTGAAATTAATAATAAAACTAATGATTTTTTATTAATTTTAAAAGATAAAAGACTATATAAACCAAAGATAAGATAAACGACTACTCCCCCATAGGCTTTGGTAATTGGAGTAAAAACCAGAATAAAAAAAATTAAACCTAATTTAAGTTTTTGATTTATTTTTTTATTTAAAATTAAAAGCAATAAACAATTTATAAAAATTAAAGATAAAACAAAAGGAGGGTTTAATTGATTTGAGGCTGATTGCATAGCCCAAAAAAGAGATTCGCCACTAATTTGGCCAGATTTGATTAAGGAAACAACCCAACCAAAAGAATTAGCAAAAGCATTAAAAAACATTAATAAAAGTCCACCAAAAAAATTAGAAGTAAGCCGGCGACCAAGGAAAAAAGAAGAGACTAAAAAAATAATAGTGGAAATAATAGGAAAGATTTGAAAATACCAAATAGTTGAAGAAATGTGACTAACATAAGCAAAAAAAGCAATTAAGATATCAAAAAAAGGATGATAATTTTGAAGTGTAACACCAGCAAAAATAGGTAAATCTATTTTAAAAGGATTTTTAATATGATTGATAAGACTAAGATGCCAAATAGCATCATGTCCATTACTTCCCCAAAAACCCAAACCGTAGCTGTAATTCAAACCACTCCTAATAACCGGCAAAACTTGAATAAAAAAACAAGATATAAAAATCAACCAAAAAATTATCTTTTGCTTATTAGACATTGGAGTTGATGAATAAACCAGTTAATTTCTGCTTTAGAAAATAAAAATAAGTAAAGACCATAAGTTAAAATACCCAAACTTATCTTACCAAATAAATTAACCCAAACATTTAATCCTAATTGTTGAAACATTAGGATAATAAAAATCATGATTAAACTAGCAATTAGTGGTTTTAAAACAGTTTTTAAAACATTTACTTGAAAAAGACGATAAGCCGAGATCCAAACGAGGACAGAACTAATACCAACCAAAATAGCGGCTACTGAGGCTCCTAAAATGCCATATTTGATAGTTAATAGAGGAAACAATATCCAAGTTAAAACAGTCCACATAATCATAAATTTAGTAGTTAATAATATTTTCCCAGTGGCATTAAAAGCATTGGTAAGAGGAGTAGTAATGGAAGCAATAGCTACATTACCGGCATAAAAATAAAGAGGAATAATAGCAGGTAACCATTTGGTATATTTAGGAATAATATTGATTATATCTGGAGCAATGAGGGCGATTCCAGCTACGGCAGGAAAAACAAAAAGAGCGATAAAAAAAAGACTTTTTTCAAGTGATTTTTTGATGATTTCTTTATGGTCTTGAAGCCGAGAAAAAGTAGGGAAAGTTACTCTCATAATGGCAT
>JAQTUF010000026.1 GCA_028710865.1 Candidatus Shapirobacteria bacterium | reverse complement strand
GAGAGAGCTGCTTGACAAGCAAGGAGAGTGGAGGTTTTGCCGACTGATCCGGTAATACCAATGATGTCTAATTGTTGATGTTTTAACTTTTGAAGAAATTTAATTTTGCGAATTTGGATTCTGACAAAAAAGCGAAGATAGTTTAAAACAAAAAAGGAAATATATTTTTTCAATAAGATATTTTATCAGTTGAAGACTGATTAAGTTTGTTTTAGAGGAGTTCTTTTATTGCTTTTTTAATAACGGCGCTGATTATCAGATCTTTGGCATTATTTTTGCTAGGGATTCCCATTTTATCAAGGTGAACTTGGAGGATAGGATCTCTTTGATAAAAGAAACTAAAAGCTAATCTTTTTTCTTTTTCGCTTAATCCTGGAGTTTTAAAAATCCAGTTGCTTAAAATTTCAATTGTTTTTTTATATGTTTCTTTTTTACTAAGATTTTGTGTTAATTGATTTTCAAGGTTTCTTATTCTCTCATTTAATTTATCTATTAACGGGGAATTTACTTGTTCTTCTTCTGTCTCTTGTTTTGGAGATGTTTTTTGTGTTGGTTCTGGATTAGATTTTCGAGCAGAAGCCTTTAAGGCAGTTTTACCGCTGATAGTTTTATTCATAATAAAATCTATTTCTTCTGTGGACATATTGGAGATATCTTTTTTCTTGAGATTTTCGATGATTTCTTTTATTTTTCGACTTTCTAATTTATGTTCATTAGCAAAATTAATTATTTTTCTTTGTAATGGATAATATTTTATATAGGGAAAAGCTTCAGAGACTATTTTTAATTTTTCTTTGGTGACTACTTTTGATCCAACACTACCTCCACTGACTGTTCTAACTTGATCGACTAAATCTGGAGCAGACATATTGGCAATTATTAAATCTTGATAAATTGATCCTATTGTCCGATTCCAATATTCTGCTTTCTTGTATACCCAATTTTTTACTTCTTTAAGTTCATCAGGATTTAAATGGACTGTTCTACACTTACCACTATTATTAATAGCCAAAGAAAAAGCCTGAAATACTGTTAAGCCTTTTTGAGCAAATTTACTATTATCGAATGATTGATTAACCCATTTTATTAATCTGGCAAATTGAACTGATTTCACTGAGTTAACAGCAAGAATTCTTAAATCAAATAATTCTTCTTCGGGACAATTATATATAACAATGGCTTCGATTTGTTTCTTCCCAGAAAGTATTGCTCCAGAAGTCCTATGAAAACCATCGATAATATCGTAAATAATCTTTTCATTATTTTTATCTTTTCTAGCTCGAACACATATAGGAATTATTTGACCCCTGTCTCCTTCCATAGATTTACCTAGTTCTTGGGCATGATTCTTATCGACAACAGACCCTTCTATCTGAACGTCGGATAAATTAATAGTTTCTTGTCGTTGATATTTTATGTTTTTTTCATGAGTTATCTCACATAATTCACTTGGAGTTAGATTTTTTAGTTTTAAATTATTTTCTATTTCTGGTTTTGTTGATTGTCGACATAGAGGTATATCAACTAAATTATATTTCTCTTGTTCTGAGGATTTAGCCCCAAGTTGGTGATCAATTTTTTCCATATAATTTTTCCTTAAATTTACGGGGCTAGTAAATTTGTTTATTTTTTTGAGTATATCATGTCAGTTTTTTGTTTTAATTTTTGGATAAATTTAACTTTAGTGGGGAATAAAGATGGTTAAAATGAAGAGGGTAATAAGTTTTATTAAATTGTTTTATTCGTTATAATCATTTTTAGATGAAAAAATTAAGAGTAGCAGTTATTTTCGGAAGTAGGAGTGTTGAACATGAGGTTTCGGTTGTAACAGCAATGGAATTATTTGCGGCTCTGGATAGAAAAAAATATGAAATAACCCCAATTTATATTAATAAGGGTGGGAAATGGGTGGTAGGTAAAAATTTAGATAAATTAGAATCGTATATCGATTTAAAATTAAAGGATAAAAATAAACTGAAGGAATATAAGGCTTTGATTGGAGTTGGTGGTTTGGCTGATTT
Organism: Candidatus Shapirobacteria bacterium; assembly: GCA_028710865.1. Next base: position 3,368 of record JAQTUF010000026.1, on the reverse strand, counting down.
TGATATGGTGTTTTTATCAACACATGGAGCTTTTGGTGAAGATGGAACATTGCAAGGGGCATTGGAAATGATGGGTGTTCCATATACTGGTTCAGGAGTTTTGGCTTCGTCAGTGGGAATGAATAAAATAATTCAAAAGGCGGTTTTTGAAAAAGCGGGTTTGCCTGTGGTCAAATATGATTGGTTTAATGTCTGGGAATATGAAGATGATTCTGAATTGATAATAAAACGGTTGGAAAAGAAAATTAGATACCCAATGTGTGTGAAGCCGGCTAGTTTGGGTTCTAGTGTAGGAATTTCTATTGTTAAAACAAGAAAAGAATTGGAGTTGGCCATTGAAGTGATCAGACAATTAGATGTTAAAGTGATAGCTGAAGAGGCTTTGATAGGAATAGATGAAATTAATTGTGCTGTTATGGGAGTAGATAGATTAGAGGCTTCAGTTTGTGAACAGCCAATAAAATCAACAACAGTCTTGTCCTATGACGATAAATATCTAAATGGGAGTAAGAGTAAAGGTATGGCTTCGATGACGAGATTAATACCGGCTCCGATAGGGGAGAAAATGACTAAAAAAATTCAAGAGTATGCCAAAACAGCTTTTAGAAGTATTGAGGCTAGTGGAGTGGCGAGAATAGATTTTTTAGTTAACCTGAAGAGAAAGAAAATTTATATTAATGAAATTAATACTATTCCAGGTGGTTTTTCTTTCTATATTTGGGAAAAGTCTGGTTATTCTTATTCTGAGGTGGCAGATAAACTAATAAGTTTGGGTTTTGAAAGATTTAATAAATATAACAAGCTACGTCGAACTTTTGAAACAAAATTATTAAAGTCGGCTAAAGGTGGAAGTAAATTTGCAAAATAATTAAAAATATTGGTCAGAGAGGTCGTTTTCAAAAAGAACGGTAGCGGTGCCTTGATATATTTTTGGAAGAAGCTGATCAGTTTCAGAAAGGGTTTTGATAGTATGAATCTTAGCTTTACTATTTTTAAATCCTGAAAGAAGAGCTTCTTTATTGGTTTCACCGACAATGATTATATGGTCGCAAATTTTTCCAGCTAATTTAGCAATTTTTTCATTTTCGGAAAATTGCATATTTCCGAGTTCAATCATACCTGGAGTAACCAATATTTTTTGTTTAGTTTTGGATTTTTGGAGTTTTTCTAGAGCAGCTTTGAATCCAGCAGGGTTGGAATTGTAAGTGTCATCAATGACAGTGATAGGCCCGTTTTGAATTATCTGTAAACGGTGTTTTATTGAAGGGATAGAATCGATTATTTTTTTTATATTATTTTGAGGAATATTGAAATATTTGCCTAGATAATTGTAAATTTCAGAGTAATCTTTGAAGGAAAAACAATCTTGTGGCAGAGAAAAATTTTTAACCTGAGAAGAAATTTCTTTTGGATAGATAAAAGTGCCATTTTTAGGAAGACTTTGAGCTAGTTCCATTTTGGTTTTAAGGATATTTTTTAAATTACCGAAACGTTCTAAATGCATTGGTCCAACAGCGGTGAGAATACCGATTTTGGGGTTAATAATTTGACAAACTTTTTGGATATCACCGATTTGGTAGGCTCCAATTTCACAAATAAAAATTTTAGTTTTAGGGGGTAAGAAAAGGGCTTGTTTGGCAATAGAGAGGAGGGTGTTGTGATTGGAGGGGGTATAAACAATATTTTCTTTGGATTTGAGGATAGAATAAATGACTTCTTTGGTGGTAGTTTTACCCCAAGAGCCAGTTATTCCAATAACGATAGTATTTTTATTAAAAATTTTAAATTTGATTGTGGATAGAAAAACCAAGATAGTTTTAATAAGATTATCGATAGGTGATAATAGCTTAAAGGTTAAAAAAAGAGCTTTTTTGTTGCCGATGAAAGTACCTAAGAATGAAGTTTTTAGAAAGATGAGAGTGGTTTTTGGGGTCCAATGGAGGTGGTTTTTAATTTCAATGACTGTTTTATTTGGGTTTTTTTTAAGCCAATTTTCGATGCGAATTGGGTCGTATTCTTCTAGCTGGGCTAGGTAAATTAAATTTCTGGTTTTCATTTTTGGATAAATTTTTTAATATCTTGGAGAAATAAATCTTGATTTTCAAGATAAGAAAAATGAGAAGAATGAGGGTAGATGATAATTTTTGATTTGGGAATTAGGAAATTAATCCTTTGACCATCTGCAAGTGGTGTTTCGAGATCATTTTCTCCCCAGATAAGAAGACAAGATGCCTTGATACGGTGAAGTATTTTGCTAAGATCGTGTTTAATTACATTTTGAAATGTTTTTTGCAAAATAGGGTTGTTCTTAAGAGCAGCATAATCGGAGGTTTCGAATCCAGTTGATTTATAGTAGATTTTTTGAATTTTAGGAAGCAAAAAATGAACTGGGGGGATAGAGAGAATTTTTTTGACAGAACTAACAGTTTTAATGATTATTTCTTGTTTGAGAGAATAAGGATGACGAATGATGGCAGCATCGACTAGAATGATTTTTTTAATAGGGATACTTTGATCGGCAGCAATTTTGGCAACAATAGCTCCTCCAAAAGAATGACCTATTAGAATGGGATTTTTAACTTTATTTTTTTTAATGAAATTAATAATGAAGTCAACATAATTATCTAAATGGTAAGGAATTTCAATTTTTTGATTACCAAAACCAGGGAGGTCGAGAGCATAAAGATTAAATTCATTTTTTAGAGCTTCTAAAATCGGATACCAAGATTGCCAAGAACCACCCCAACCGTGAAGAAAAATTAAACTTTCTTTATTTTTTTTATTAATAGAAGAATAAAACATAAAGCTGTTTAAGTTTAACAAAAAAACCTCCCAAAATTGAGAGGTTTTAGTTTTTTAAAATATTTATTTAAGCACTTCAACTTTGATACATGGGCCCATAGTGGCACAAAGAGCCAATTTTTTGATTTTGTTGGCTTTGATGACTTTGATAAGTTCGGCTACATTGGCTTCTAATTCTTTTTCGTTTTGGGAAACTTTACCAACAATAATATGGACCACAGGAGCCTTGGCTTCGGTTTTGATGTTGGTTTTGGCAATAGAGAGACGTTTGACAGCGCTTTCGGTATCATCAGTTAGAGTTCCGTTTTTAGGATTAGGCATGAGACCTTTGGGACCCAAAAGACGAGCAAAAGGAAGAAGTTTAGGCATGATGGAGGGAGTGGCAATTAAAACATCAAAATTGATTTGACCATCTTTGATTTCTTTAAGAACAGTGTCGTTTAAAACAACAATCTTTTTACTGGCGGTTTCTAAGTGGGGAAAGTTAATTTCTCCTAAGTTGCCAATATCACTGACAGTGATGTGGGCTTCAATTTTACCTTCAAATTTGGCAAAAGAAGTTTTTT
>JAQTUF010000012.1 GCA_028710865.1 Candidatus Shapirobacteria bacterium | reverse complement strand
AAATATTTATATTATTTTTTAGTAGCGGCGTTATTAACTTTTGTAACTGAAAAGACTAGATCGGCAGCGTTGCCTTTGTTGGCTATTTTGTCTTGGGTGGTGATTGATCATAGATTAAAAGAAAAGGTGAGTTTGTTGAAGATTTTGTCTATTTTTGGGGTTTTATTTTTGATTATTGTAATTATTTTGTGGCCGCAATTAATGTTAAGAATTCAAAATGTTAACTCTGGAGTAAATGCTTCGGATAGTATTTTTTATAATCCGTTTTTTCAGTATCCAACAGCAATGGCAAAATATTTACAATTAATTTGGGCTCCGGTTGATTTAACTTTGTATCATACGATGTATGTTATCCCTTCTTGGGTTAATTGGATAATATTGTTGATTTATTTGACGATGGTGGTGTGGTTTTGGTTTAAAGACAAAAAAATGTTTTTTGCCTTAGCTTTTATATTTTTGGCGACGGCTCCGTCGATGGCACCGGTGAAAATAAGCTGGTTAGTGGCAGAGAGGTATGTATTTTTGGGATCGGCTGGTTTTGCTATGTTTTTGGCGATGATTCTTGAGAAGATTTCTAAAAAAAGTAAACCTTTGTCTATAATTTTATTAGTAATTTTAGTGGCTGTTTATTCAGTAAGAATATTTTTTAGAAATATTGATTGGCAGACTAATCATAAGTTATGGGTGAATACTTGCCAGGTATCACCAAATAGTCATAATGCTTGGAATAATATTGGTGATGATTATGATAAGTTGGGTCAATATGAGAACGCAATAAAGGGTTTTACTCAGTCGACAGTAGTTAAGGCAAATTATGCTGATGCTTTTCATAATCGGGCTAATATTTTTTACAAGATGGGAAGGTTAGACTTGGCTCAGGATAGTTATAGAACAGCTTTACATTATAATCCAGCCTTATATCAAACTTATTTGAGTTTAATTCAAATAGATTTAATGCAAAAGAGATTAGATTTGGCTATGTCTGATTTGGCTATGTATAAACAGTATGGGCCTAATGATGTACAGACAGCTTATGTAGAGGCAGTGGTAGATGCTGAGGCTGGAAAAATAAAAGAGGCAAAGGAAATTTTGGAGGCAATACTTAGAGTTGCTCCAGACTATGTTCAGGCAAAGAATCTTTATGAAGCGTTAAGAAATAAATAATTTTTTAATTGAAGTATTTTCTATTTTAGTGATATTTTCCCAAGAATATTTTCCTAATAATTTTTTGCCATTTTGGTTGATGAAGTTTTTGGATTGAAAAAGTTTAACAACTTTGTTGGCAACAATATTTGGTTTGTGGATGGGTGAGAAGAATACTTCATTATTTTTATATATTTTGGTAAAAGTTGGTAGTTTATAAGCAAAAGCTGGAATTCCACAAGAAACTGCTTCCATAAGAGCAATACCAAAACTTTCACTGGGACTAGTGCTAAGAAACCAAAAAGAATGGCTACTTTTGATAATATCGAACTTTTTAGTTCCCGAAGTAATATAACCGAGGAATTTTACATTTTTTTGAAGATTCATTTTTTTAATTTTTTGAATGAATTTGTTTTTGGTTGAGTTATCCCCTTCTCCCATTATGGCTAAGGTGAAGGTAGGATATTCTTTTTTAACTTGACTAAGAACTTGAAGCATGTCGAAGATTCCTTTAGTTTCGTTAATTCTACCGATAAAGAGAGCATCGAAACTATATTTTTTATTTTTTTTAGCTTTTTTAATTAGATCAATTTCTATACCATTTCCGGTTATAATAATTTTGTTTTTATCTAAACCCCGATTGATAAGATATTTTTTTAGTTCTGGGGAAATAGTAAAGATTAAGTCTGCTTGATGAATTAAAACTAAGCTAATTTGAAAGAATACCCAAGAAGTGAAACGAATTATTTTGTTTCCAGGGTCAGTGATTGGAACGATATTGTCAAAAACGGTTGTCCAAATTATTTTTTGATTATATTTTTTGAGAAAAAAGGGCATAATAACTAAATCAAGGACTGACGATGGAGAGTAAACTATATCGTATTTGTTTTTATATTTGGGTATAGTGAATATAGCTTGAATGTTTTTCTTGAGAGAATAAAAAATGAATTTTATTTTTGATCCTACTTTTGGGAGTTTTTTGATTTTTGCAGATTCGTTGTATTTATATAGATCAATTTCATTGAAGTTTATTTGATTAGCTTGGTTGTTGAAGAAAATATCAATTCGATGGCTATGTTTTGATAATTCTTGGAATTTTTTTAACCAAATAGGAATAATTCCACTATTGGTAAGGGTTGCTAGATTAATTAGTATTCTCATAAAGTTTTTTGAGAAGCTTTTCTAGTTTCTTAAGGTAATTTTTTTGATTGAAGTTGAAGTTTTTTATTTCTTTATTTTGTATTTTTTTATTTTTGATAAATTTGGCTGGTACTCCGCCATAAATTGTGTATGAAGGGACATCTTTATTAACTAAAGAATTAGCAGCAATTATAGAACCATTACCAATTTTTACTCCACCGAGGACAGTAACATTGTAGCCAATATAAACGTCGTCACCTATTGTAATAGGTTTAGTAATATTTACTTTTTCTGGTTCTTTATAATATTTAAAAGAGAATGGAGAGTTTGTTTCATTATTAAATTTGTAGTTAAAAAAATTTTCATATTTATGACGATGACTGATGGTGGCAAAGTTTTGAGCGATTGAGCAGAATTTTCCGATAGTTATATTAGTTAGTCTGGTGGGTGAGTGAAGGTATGAATATTCTCCAATAGAAACGTTTGGGCCGAAAACAGTGTATCCATAAATAGTACTTCCTTTCTCCATTTTTGGTTGAAAGCGAATTTTGGAAATGTAGTATTTTAGAAAAAGCGGAAGTTTAGAAAAGAGATGGAAAAGATAGTAATTTGATTTATGTTTGATTTCTGTTATTGAGAGCATATCTTATTTTTAGAGACAAACTATATTTGGCAAAGTATAAAATACTTTTGGCGATTTCGATATAGACAATTGCCCGATTATTTAAAAGAATAACTAGGAATTTTATAAGAAGATTCAATATTAGAGGTGGTTTTATATGGACTAGATACCATTTTTTTTTGAGGATTATTTGATTTAGTTTGTTTGGTAGTATAGGCATGAGCATAAAGTAAAATTGAACGTTACGATAAGTCATATTAGGATCGAAAGCATTTTTTCCACCAATACCGACAGAAAGAGAGGTGTTAGTTAAACCGTTTTCTATTTTTTTAATATCTGATTTTTTAAGATATTTGTGTTTTAAGGCAATATTAACTATTTCTGTTTTAGGGAAGTATTGAAGCCAGTAGGCATTGATAACTGATGGGTGGAGGCTGTAATAAAATTCAGCGGCTTCTTGATATTCTTTAATTCCTTCAGTAGGGATATTAAAAATATGATCAATAGAAAATTTAAGACCAGCTTTATGACAATTTTGAGCAGCTTGGTAAATTTGCTGGTTAGTCTCAAATCGATTTAGAATTTTTCTTCTGATTTTTTCCGAGGCACTTTGAATACCGAAAAGAAGAAAATAACAGCCAGATTTGACTAAAAGTTTGGCAATGTCTGGAGTTAAAAACATTGGGTGAGTGAGCATGGCATAAGGGAGATTGACTCTTTTTTTATATTCTTTAGTAAATTCTTTGAGCCACTTAAGGTCTTGAACGAAAACATCATCAACAAAAGTAATTCTTTTAAGATGATACTTTTTTTTAGCAGCAGCTAATTCATCAACTATGTTTTTTGGACTGCGACGACGAATTCTTGGGCCTAGTCCAGTGTAAATTTTATTAATAACGTTATTGCCGCAATAGGTGCAATTAAAAGGACAACCACGGCTAGAAATGGTGTAATAATCGTTGAAAAACCCGGGATAAACTTGGTAATAAAGATCTTTGTCGGGGAAAGGTAGCCGGTTTAGATTTTTTATTAGAGGTCGGCAAGGGTTTTTGATGATTTTTTTGTCTTTTTTAAACCAAATATTTTTAATATCGGTTCTGGTAGAATTCTTAAGAAGTTCATTGAGAGCATGTTCACCTTCTCCAATGCAAATCATGTCAACATTTTTTTCTTTTATGACTAATTGGGGGACTGAGGTGGGGTGAATCCCTCCAAAAATTATTGGTGTATTTGGTAATTTCTTTTTTAGAATTTTGGCTAATTTGAGACATCTTTGGTAGTTGATGGTGAAGATTGAAAAGCCGATAAAGTCGGGTTTTTTATTAATTATTTGTTGAACGATTTCTTTTTGAATATCAAAGACTTTGGCAATTTTAGGGGATTGAACGGCTTCGGTGGCAAAGCTGGTTGGATCAAAAACAAGTTCGACTTGATGACCTTTTTTTTTGAGAAAACTAGACAAAAATTCAATAGCTAGGCTTTCAACACCAATACCGACAAAAACTATTTTCATAATTGTTTTTTGGGTTTGCCAATTAGAAAACTACCAATAGCAAGATAATCTAGTCCAGTACCAAAGAAGGTTTTAATAGCTTCTTTTGGAGTACAGACAAGAGGTTGTTCAGAATCATTAAATGAAGTGTTTAAAACTGCTGGAATACCAGTGATTTTGGCAAATTCACTAATCATAGAGTGATATAAAGGATTGTCTTCTTTGATAACGCTTTGGATACGGGCAGTATTGTCTACATGAATTGTTTGACTTAATTCTTTTTGACCTTTTTTATTGGTGTCAAAAGTTAGAATCATGAAAGGGCTAGTGTGGTAGTTTTCAAAATAGTTAGCGGCATATTCATCTAAAAGACTAGGAGCAAATGGTCGCCAATCTTCACGATGTTTAACTTCGCGATTTATTTTATCTTTCATTCCTTTTAGGTTTGGGTGACCTAGAATACTGCGGTTTCCAAGAGCCCTGGGCCCAATTTCCATTCTTCCTTGAAACCAGGCAACTATTTTGCCTTTGGAAAGTAATTTAGCTGTTTCTTGGGCAATATTTTTAGTTTTTGTATAAGTTATTTTTGCTTCTTTAAGGACTGTTTCAATTTCATTATCAGAAAATTCTGGACCCCAATAAGCATGAGTCATTTTAAAATTAGTTGGTTCTCCAAATTGATTGCTTATTTCCATAGCAGCTCCAATGGCGGTACCAGCATCTGAAGAAGCTGGTTGAATAAAAATATCTTTAACAAATGGTTGTTGCCATATTTTAGCGTTCATATCACAATTTAGGGCAACTCCTCCGGCGAGTGAAAAATTAGAGCATTGATTTTTTGAATAGGCTAATCGTGCTAAAGAAATACCAGCTTTTTCAGTAAATCTTTGAGTCATTAGAGCTAAGTTTTTATGTTTATCAGTAAGTTTTTCATTTCTTTCCCTTTTTGGACCAAAATCATGACGAAGATTTTCTTCCCAATGAGAAAGAAGTTTGTAGTTATATTTATTTACTTGCCAATATTTTGAAAAGGCTAATTTTTGCTTTCCCCAACCAGCTAATCCCATAGTTCTACCTTCATGGCTGTGAGCTTTGAATCCAAGAATATCAGTGGAAGTGGCATATACCCAACCGAGGCTTTGGTTACTGCTGATACTTTTGATTTTTTTAAGTTTTTGTTGATTACCAAAAAAAATTGATCCAGAATCCTCTTCTCCTTGACCATCTATGGTAATAATATTTGATTGATTAAAACCGGAACAATAGTGAGCGCTAGCAGCATGGGTAAGATGGTGAGGAAAAAAGAAAATTTTCATTTTATCTTTACCTTCTGTTTTGAAATTATTAGCCTTTAACCAGTCAAAAAGTCTGATAAGACCGACATAATATTCACTAAAGGCGCCTAATTCTCGAATACCTCTTTTAAGATTGGCTACTTTTAAATTTTCAGCAAAAGATCGGAGATAGTAATCAATTGGATGACGATAACCAAAACCAATAGCATCAATATCTTGAGGATTGATTTTGGCTTGTTTTAGGCAATATTGGATTGATTTTAGGGGAAGAATTCTGGGAGAGTGTTTAAGACCATTAAATCTTTCTTCTTCTACAGCGGCAATTAATTTGCCATCAACGACTAGAGCAGCGGCTGAATTCCATGACATAGGTGCAGTAAGTCCCAATATTTTCATTAAAGTTTGTAGTTAATTTTTATATTTTTAATTGATTGGGAATAAATTTTATTTTTGTACCAATCAACCATAGGGATTAATAGTGAAGCCGGAGTGATAATGCAACCAAGGGAGAAAAACCAAAAACCAAGACTTAATAAATTATTTGGGTTGAATTTGATTAAATACCAGATTTCTCTAAGAAAATATTGGTATTTGGCATAGTTTCTTAGCTGAACTAAACCAACATAATTTTTGGTAATAAAGTCTTTAATTAAATATTTTTGAATTTTTTGATATTTTTTTTCTGAATAAACTGATTTAACCATTTCGATCCAACTTAACATTGGAGATTTATTGTAAATAGAGGAAAGGCTTCTGGTTTGGCTACTAGCGATGCGGACAGCGATGTTATAGTCTTTTAAAAAAACGACTGGATGATTTTTGAAAATATCAGCAAAAGGATAAATGTGGCAAGGGAAAATATCTGGGTGAAATGGGAGTTTCATAAATTTACGACGATAGGCTAAACCGGAAAGTTGATCGAGAGTTTCAAAAACTCTAATTACTTCTTCTGGATTATTAGTTATCTTTACAATAGTGTCTTTTTTAGGGTTTAGTTGTTTTTTGGCCCGAACAGCGGTTGTGATTTTTTTATCAAACCAATAATAAGGTCGAGTAACAGCTCCAATATCAGGATTTAATTTAAAAGCTTGGATGGTATTACTAAGAGTGTGTTCGGCCATAATATCATCTTGACCCATTAGGTAAATTATTGGGGCAGTGGCTAATTTTCGAGCAGTTTCAAGATTTTTTGAATAACCTTGATTGATTTTATTTTTGTGAATAAAAATTCTTTTGTCTTTTATTTTTTGGATAACAGAAATAGTATTATCTTTTGAAGCATCGTCGGAGACGATAATACGAAAATTTTTGAAATCTTGGGAGAGAATACTTTTGATAGTATCTCTAATACAAGAAGAACCATTGTAGGTTGGAATAAGGATATCTATTGTTGCCATGAATTTCGATTAATTGGTTTAAGTAATCCAATTTTAAACTTTAAAGTAATAAATGTGTAGTAAAAAAGAGTAATTAAACAGAGGATTGGATGAAGAAACCAGGCAGGATCGGGTTTTTTTATAAATCCTTTGATTGAATCAAAAAGACTAGGAAAAATGAATAAACTATATAATATGAATTTTTTTTGGCCATTCTGATTGACAGGGGCCCAATTATATTGACGAAGCTGTTGATAAGAATAGTAATCGACTAAACGTCTTTTTTGTTTTCGAATAAATTTATTGATCGAAGATTCACAAAAGGTATGGATAATTCCAACTTTTACTTTGGTAAAGAGAATTTCTTTTTTGGTTTGGTTAATAACTTGAGAAATTATATCGATATCGAAAAGATAATTTGATTTTAGATTTTTTTTGAGAAAATTTGTTCTAAAAATAGTACCATTAGCTCCGATTGTTGGAATTAGACTTTTTGGTTTTAGTTTTATTTCTAAATATTGGCCCTTATCAATTTGGTCTATTTTAAGCCCAGTCCATTGATTATTGATAAAATTTTTACGGTCGTAGACACCAGTAACAAAAGCATATGGATCATTAGCTCCGATTAGGGCCGAATAGCGTTCAATAATGCCTCCAGAAGGGCGATAAGTGAATTCTATGGGTTCTGATCCAATAATTTTTGAATTGTTCTCTAAAGGTAAAAGCATTTTTTTGAGCCAATTTTTATTAGGAATAATGTTATCAGAATCGATTAGACAAATATATTCGCCTTTGGCGTGATTAACACCAACGGCTTTGCCGGCTTCGGCAGTTTTTAGTGGGTTTTTATATATTTTTGAATTATATTTTTTAGCGATAATTAAAGTTTTATCAGTAGATCCTCCATCAGCAATTAATATTTCATAATTTTTTCGAGGATAGTCTTGTTTAATAATAGATCTGAGACATTTTTCAAGGACTTTTTGAGCGTTAAGAGTAGGGATGACAAAAGTTATTTTAATCATGAAAATCTTTTAATTTTTTAAAATACTTAAAAGTATAATTTATTAAATGTTGAATATCGTTAATGGAACGAATGGATATTATTTTTTTGATTATAAACTGGGGGGTTAAAATACCTTTAAATAAATTTTGAATTAATTCGATTTGTTTTTTGGGTAGAATAGGAGATTTTATAATAGGTTGACGCATATCATACTTATCCCAATCAGTAGTTAAAAGGAGTTTATTTTTTTGACAATATTGGAAAAGAGGTGTTCCGGGATATGGGATTAAAAGAGTAGCTTGGATTGAGTCGGCTAAGTTTTGTCTGAAAATATATCTAGCTAAGTGGCATGTTTTTTGAGCTTCTTTAAGGGATTCGTGTGGATAGCCAATCATAACAGTAATATGTGGTTCTAATTTGGCTTTTTTGGCCATCAAAAGGGTTTTTATAGCATAGTTAGTTTTTTCATTTTTATTAATAAAGTCGAGAGTTTTTTGATTGGCTGATTCGAGACCATAAAGAATAAACCTAAATCCAGCTCGTTTCATAAGAAAATATTCTTTTTGAGATAGGGCACCAAAACGCATATTACAACCAATTGTTACTTTTTTATTTAACCCTGTTTTAATAAGCTGGTGGCAAAGATCTTTGAGCCAAATTCCTACAGGAAGGGTACCAGAGTCATCAAAAATTTCTTTGACAGCGAAATTATTAACTAAATTTTCGATTTCAGCAATAGTGTGTTTAATAGAAAAGTGGTGGAAACACCTTCCTGGGAAAAGAGTAGTCCATGAACAAAAAGTACATCTCCCCCACCAACAATCTCGGCCAGACATTATATATGAACCTGGTTTATATTTGTAATTGGTGTTATTGTAGGCATAAAGTTGCCATTGGGTTAATTGTCGATCAATAATAGGAAGTGAATTGAGATTAGGATTTTTAGTAAGTTTAAAAATTTTGTTTTTGGGAATATTTCTTTTGTTTATTTTTTGGATTAGATTAAGAAGAAGAAAATCATAATCTCCTCCTATTAAAACAAAATCTACTGGACTATTTTTAATTGATTCTTGAGGGAGAGCGGTAACATGGTCTCCCATGAGAACAACAATTGGTTTCCAAAAACATTTTTGTTTGATTTGTTTAATTATTTGCCAGTGTTTTTTTACAACTGGAGTTTTAGTCTCTATGGCAATTAAATTAGGTTTATTTTGTTTAAGTCGCTTAAACCATTGTTGGTAGGTCAAATTTTGGGCAATAGCATCATCCCAAAAAACTTTTAATCCTTTGGTTTGTAAAAGAGTAGCAGCATAAGCTGGGACAATTGGGTAAATAACATTACCGGTATTAGTCCATTGGAATTGGCGGTTTTGAGATAAAAAAGGAGACCCTTTTGGGGACTTGAGGGGAGGGTAAGAGATAGAAACTGATTTAACCACCAATATATTTGCCGGTTTTTTTGTCGAAGGCATGGGCTTTGAATTTGATATCTTTTTTGAAAAATCCATGTAGGAATAGTATACCGTAGTAAACGTGAGTCAGAGGAATAGTAATAATGGCTAGAAGAGATGTTTTAAATTTATTTTTTTGAAAAATAAATAAAAAGAGGGTAAATATTAATATTAATAAATATAGATACAATGGAATATTGAATATAAGCTGGTAATTTATTTGGTTAATAATAGTTAAAATTATTAGATAAATAACAAATAAACTGGGAGTTATATAACCTATTTTAAGGCTAGTTTCGGGAAATTTTTTAGCAAAAAATCCTCGATGAATAGCATAACGAGTTATTTGTTGAAGATGAGGGATAATAACTGATCTACGATGATGGTAAACAATAACTGACGGGTGATAAAAAATTTTTTTATGAAGTTTTTTGGTTAATTTTAAACAAAGAATAGTATCTTCTCCAGGCCAATAAGAAGTATCAAAGCCTTTGATTGTTTGAAAATCCTTTTTTTTGACAGTGAGATTGACACTAGGAAAATCGTCAACAAAACGAGATGAACTAATATTATTACGATAAGATCCAGCTCCCCCACTACCTAAATAACTAGACCACATTAAACCTGAGGCTTTTTGGTAAATATTGTCTTTTGGTGGAGTTAAACATGGCCCGCAAATTCCTGAATACTCTGGGTGTTTTTGAATTATTTTAAAAATATTTTTGAGGTAATTTTTATTGGGATAGGAATCGTCATCTAAAAAAGTAAGATATTGACCTTTGGCCATTTTGGCCCCAAGATTTCTTTTTTCAGCAGGATTGGCTGAACCAGAAATTTTATCAGTAATAATTAGGGTTTCGAATTGTTTGAAAGTTTGTTTTTTGAGTTGTTTTACAGTTTCTTTTAAGTAGGGATTAGATTTCCGAACGGGAATAATAATAGAGAAAAATGGTATTTTTTTCATAGCTTTCCAGTATTAATACGCATTTTTAAGTCAGGGTCAAAAATCCATTTTCTTTTATTTTTATTATCGTAGTAATGAAGAATTCTAAGTCGATAAAAAACTGCTAAGGCATCGATTAGAGATCGAATAATAATTTTTAGACCAGAGGCATGAGTTAAACTAGAAAAATCATAGTTTAGTTTAATTGGAGCTTCATAGATGTTTTTAAAACCAAGATAGTTGGCTACAGAAAGTATTTCTAGGTCAAAAGCATAATTTTTTATTAGGAGTCGAGGAAGAACTTTAATAAGTACTTTACGTTTAAATATTTTTAGACCAGCTTGAGTATCTCTAATATTGATTCCAAGTAGATATCGAGCAATAAGATGTCCGCCAAAACTAATTATTTTTCTATCTAAAGGATATTTTATTTGTGATGCAGGATGTTGCTTTGAACCGACAACAATGTCGGCGTTGTACCATTCCATGTGTTCTAAAATCATAGAAATACCATTGGGGTCGATTTCCATACCAGCATCAATAAAGGCAATATAGTCCCCTTTTGTTTTAGCCATACCAAAGCGAACAGCATAACCTTTGCCATGATTGTTTTTGTAACCATATACTTTTAAATTTGGTAGTTTGATTTTTTGGGCAATTTTATAGGAATTATCAATATTTTTTCCGTCAACCACGGCAATTATTTCATATTGATAACGAATCTGTTTTAATACTTGATCAATATTGTTTAAATCTTTTTTAATGGTTTTTTCTTGCTTGTAGATAGGGACAATTATCGACAAAAAGTGGTGTTTATTTTCCATTTAATAGAGCTAATTTATATACTGCTAGAGTTTGTTGGGCAGTAGAGCTCCAGTTGAAATTTTTGACATATTCTAATCCTAATTGACTATATTTTTGTCTAATGTTTTGATTTTCCCAATATTTTTTAAGAGTATTTCTTATTTCTTCAATAGAATTTGGATCAAAGGAGAGACCATTGTTGGCCATAATTTCTGGCAAACAAGTAGTTTGACTATAAGCAACAGGACACCCTGATTGCATTGCTTGGATTAAAGGGAGTCCAAATCCTTCAGCAAAAGAGGGTTGGCAATAAATAGTGGCAAGATTGTAAATTAAAGGTAAATCTTCGTCTGGAACAAAGCCAGTGAAGATTAAATTATTAGTTTCTTTATTTTCTTGATATTTTGATTGAAGCCAAAGTAAATCTTTAGTCCATGGGTGTTTAGGAACATCTTTTTTAGTGACAGCAGAACCCACAATTACTAGGGGGTATTTTAATTTAAGACAAGCTTTAACTAGATTAGGAATGTTTTTGTTCCAATTAATGTCACCAACGAAAAGAACAAATTTAGGTGGTAAATTATATTTTGAACGGATTTCTTTTAGTTTTTTAGGGTCAATAATTTTTTTAAAAGATTTATCAGCTGCTAAATAAGTGGTAAATATTTTGTCTAAGGGGTATTTGGTGATTTCATTGATAATGTCACGAGAGTAATTAGAAACAGTTATAATTTTTGAGACCTTTTGAAGTTGATGTTTTTGGATTAGCCATTTTAAATTACCTTTAACTCCAACTGGAAAATGTTTTTTGAATTCTCTTGGGATAAGATCATGGACAGTGACAACTGTAGGTGTGTATCTATTGATTGATAAGGTCAAATTAAACGGATCAAAAAAAGGATAATGAATAAGGTCATATTTGCCTGTTTTAAAAATAGATGACTTTTTTACTAACCGGATACTCCAATTTTTGTAGTCTGAGTTGTTTTTTATTTCTTTTTTGAGTGCATCGATTAAATTAATAGTATAGTAACCAACTCCTCTAATGGAATTGCCGTTAAAAATTGGAGAAATGTTTATGGCAATTTTTATCATTATTTTTTGTCCCAATCTTGAGATAAATTAATATTTCGATTGGTTTTTATTAATTCATAATATTTAGTATAGGCAATAGGAAAACGAAGAGCAGAAAAAAATGAAAAAACGAATCCTGGAAAGCCATCAACATATCCTCGATGACGGAAAAATGTTTTAAGAAACCACCAAGTGGGTTTGATCAAATAAAAGTTTAAAAAACTAATAAATCCAATTGGGGTTTTTTTAGATTTTAGTTCATCAGCTAAAAGAGTGGTATAACGATTAGCTCGAAGTAAATATAGAGAAAAAGAAGTGTCAGCATAATGTTCTAAATCATTTTTAAGCCAACCAATTAGACCGTCGTCTACTTCGGCTTGTTCATGAACGTCTTTACAGGGTAAATGGGCTTTACCATTTTTATAAAATCTAATAGTAGGATCAGGATACTGACCCCCTTTTTTAAGAAAGGTTCCTAAAAAGTAGTTTTTCCGGGGGATCCAAAATCCATTTTCAGAAATATTTCTTGGATCTTTTTTTAAAATTTCTTGGATTTCTTGTTTTAATTGAGGAGTGACAATTTCATCGGCATCAAGTTGCAGGATCCAATCTCCTTTACAAGCGGAAATCCCCATTTGTTTATTGGTATGAAACATGGGCTTGTTAGTAGTTGAGATTACTCTGGCTTTTTTGAACTTTTTAACTAAAGTGACAGTATCATCTTGTGATTGACCATCGACGACGATAATTTCGTCAGCAAGATCTTTGATAGCTTCTAGACATCGAGTAATGTTTTTTGCTTCGTTATAGGTGGCTAAGGTGACTGATAAGGTTGAGTTTTTTTTCATATTTTTTGATAAAGCTTAAAAGCTGGTTGTTGGCTAGAAGAATTAATAATTTTAAAAGGTGTTTCTGGTATTTCTTCATCACTACTGACTACCAGTGAGTTACTAGGGATAGTATCCCATTCAATTTTACCAAAATGATAATTGTCGTAGTTTAGCACTGTTGAAAAACCAAAATTATCTGGTGAGGTTAATTCAATTTGTGATTGAATTTGTGCAGGTGGATATTTAGAAAAAAATAAAAATAAAATGTAGGGCTGGTCATATTTGTTAGTAATATAAATATTTTCATATTGATTTTTCTGTGATTCTAAATAGGGAACTAATTGGTCAAAACCATATTCCCAAGCAAACGGATAACGTTTTTGATAGTGGAGAAAATAAGAATCTAGATAATAAGATCCAGAGTAAAGATAAGCAATTATGATGATAGGAATTAATATTTTAGAATATTTCTTAAGAAGTTCCAAAAGATAATAAATACCACCGGCAATTAAGATAGAGAGAGGTATAACTAAAGGAAGACTTCTGAGAGCTGAAGGAGCTTGAAAAGTAAGAGAAGAAGCTAAAGGAGCAATGAAGAGAAAGGAAAAAATAAATTTTTTAACTCTTGAAGAGAAAAATTTTGACTTGAGAATAAAAATGACACCTAAAATTAGAAACGGTAGTTCAATTAAATACAGTTGACCCATTTCCGGAATCTTGGAACGTGGGACTTCATCACCATCAATAAATAGAAAATTAGGATTGAAATGGGAGCTATATTTTTGACCCCAAGAAATTAAATAAAGAATTTTTTTATTATGGATGATTCGGCTTAATTGATTTGAATTAGAATGTTGATTTATCAATTCATTGGCTCGCCAAATAGGTCCTTGGTCAGCGGTTAAACCTACACCTCCAAATCGAGTGGTTCCTCCATTGTGGAGGAAGGAAACAGCTACAGGGACTATGAGAGCCAGCCCAATGATAATTGGAATAAAGATTTGAGGAATTTTTTTAATAAGAAATTGAAAATAAAGGATAATTAAAGCTAAGGCTAATAATGGGGCAATTATTCGGGCTGAATGATAGCAATATAAGGAAAGAACGTAAAAAATAACAAATAGAAAAAAATTTGGAAGGAATTTTTTTTGAATTGATTTAAAGAAAAAATATGTGCCGATTATTATAAACGACAAAGCAGTCTGAGATTCCCAAGCTCCCCTACTAAAATGAATATGCCAAGGAGAAAGAGTTAAAACAGCAGCAGATAATAAAGCTAGTTTTTCGTTTTTAGAAAAAATTAGAATTAGTTTATATAAAAATAGAATTGTTAAGATTGATAAAATTAAATTCGGTAATCTAACAGCAAGTGGATTGAGCCCAAGAACTTTTATGAAAGGGATAGCTAAATAAACATATCCTCCTGGTTTGTAATCTCCAAAGGATTTGAAATGGAGAGGCCAAGAGGTTCCATGTTCATCTTTGCCAGTTAATATGAGTGAATAAGCATTATATCCAAGAGCAGCTTCATCAGGATTTAAAGCTGGAGTGTTCCAAAGATTAGTAAAACGAAGTAAAAAGGCTATAAAAATAATTAGACAAAGAATTAATTTATGGGTTTTCATAAGCATAAAAAGTAGAAATATTACCAATAGGACTTAATGGAATAAATTTAGAGAACTCTGGTCTTTGATCTATTCCTTGTCGATAAATTTCTTCTTGAGAAAAGATCCCGAGTGTTCCAGGATGATCTTGAATAAAATTAAATTGGGCAGTTTCAAAATGGATATTATCAATAGTTTTAATGTGACCGGTATCTAAGGTGGCATCTTCAAGAACCGCTTGTTGCTGATATTTGATGGGTGGGTATTGGGAATAAAAAAGATAATAGATATATGGTTGTCCATAGTAATCAGTCATGTATATTCGATCAAATTTATCTTGATTTTTTATGACATAATTAATCGCTTGTTGATAGCCATAAATAAAGTCGATGGGACTTTTTTTAACCATATGATTTAAATAAAGGTCGCCGTAATAAATAAAGGAAAGTAAGTAGAGTAAAACAACAGATAATTTTAATAAAAGATAATTATATTTTTTAAAGAAAGAATAAATTCCTAAACTAATGAAATAAATTAATGGAACAGAAAAGGACATAGCCCTGACTGATTGAACTGAATCTTTGGTAAGAGATGCGGGAATAGGAGCTAAAAGTAGCCATAGAATAAAGAACAGATTAATTTTATTATTTTTTTTAGAGAAGGCAAAAAATATTCCGAAAACTAAAAATATTAAACTAGGATAAAGAATAACTCCAATATATGGGGGTGAATGTCTAGGATTTTGCCAATCGCCTTCAAAAGTTAAAAATCGAGGTGAAAAGTGATTGAAATATCGAGAAAGGAAATTTCTACTAAAGAAATTGATGGGATTATAAAAAATTTGATAATCAAGTTTGTTAGTTTCAGAAATAATAGTTTGAATTTCGGATTCATTTCTAGGATAGGAAAAAAGGCTAACTACTTTTAGACGATTGCCATTATTAGTGAAAACAAGCCCCCATAAAATGGGAATACTAAAAATAGCTAAAGGGATGACAAAGTTGAAAAACAGTTGTTTTATTTTTATTTGTTTAAAATTGAGTAGATATAAAACGATAATAAGGAAAAGACTGATCATTTTACCGGCTTGGTAAGTGAAGAGAGATAATCCAAAAATTATGGCCGAGAAAAATAGATATTTAGTTTTTTGACGGTTGATGTATCGATAAAATAGAAAAGAAGCGGTGACTAATTCGAAAGTAAGAATATTAGTTTCCCAAGCTCCCCGACTAAAGTGAATATTATAAGGGTTAAAAGCAGTAACTAAAGCGGCTAACAGAGCAATTTTGTGTGATTTTGGATTTATTTCTTTAATAAGAAAATAAATGAAAAGTGGCAGAAGAGATCCTAATATAATCGAAGGAAGCCTGGTAGAAAGTTGATTAAGACCAAATATTTTAACAAAAGGTAGACAAAGATAGACATAGAGCCCTGGTTTGTAATCTCCAAACGACTTGAAAATTATAGGTAAAACTTGACCATATTCATCTCTGCCTGTTTGTAAGATTGAATAAGTATTGTAACCAAGGGCAGCTTCATCCCAAAGAAGTGAAGGGTAATCCCAGCTTTTATAAAATCTAATCAAAAATGAGATTAAAATAATGATGGTTAAAAAAATTTTATTTTTTTTATTCATTTAGTTTTAAAATATCGAATACTGGTTGGCCATCAAGAAAATAGATAGTCTTAATAAGCTGGTTATTTTCTAGATTATAATTGTTGGGAGAAGTGATTAAAAGAGTTTTTTGTTTTATATTTTTTGTTTCTTCTTTAATTTCCCAATCGTTGATAAATTTAAATTTATCAAAGGCATTAACCCAGTACCAATCAGCATGATAATCCCAGTTTAGTTTTGGATCATTTTGGTATGTAAGTGGGTTCCATGGCCAGTAAAATAGAATAAATTCATGAGCTTCACCATATTTTTTAGTGAGAATGATTTGATCATAGTCATGATAGTTAGATTTGATAAAGTCAACGACTTGTTGATAACCATATTGCCATGAATTTGAATGATCAGTAGCGTAGGTAGTAAAATATTTTTGAAAATATTTAAACGATTGAATAGATAAAATAATTAAAAATAAGGTTAAAAATGATGTTTTTATTTTATCTTTTTTAAGAAAAATAATTGTTTGGGAGAGACCAAAAACTATAAAAATTTGAGGTAGAGGTAGAATAGTCATTGCTCGAATAATAGGAAAATCACCAACGGTAACCACTGCTGGAACAAGACCAATTAAAAACCATAAAATTAAAAAGATAGATTTTTTGTCTTTTTTGAAAAATTTGGTGATTAAAAAAATGAGACCAATATAATAAAAAGGTAAACAAATAGAATAAAGAACTCCGGTATTAGGAATATTAAATTGAAAATTTTGAGTGCTGTTAAAAAACAGAATTTTGGGATTTAAAAAGCCAAGATAATTTTTAGCAGTAATCAATGAAAAGGTGGTGACCCGGTTATAAAGAAGTTTTCCAATTAAAGGATTACCAGTAAAATTGTTTCTATTGTTTTCAATTTGGTTGATAGTTGCCGGGTTAATGGCAAAAACCCAACGACTACGAGCTTGAGCGTCTTTATTAAAGACATTTATTATTTGAGGGGTTATTAGAACAAATAGGATTAAAAATCCAAATAAGAAAGGTTTTTTATGTTGGTAAAATTTGAGTTTCAGTTTTTTCCAAAAAATTACGAAATAAACTAAAAGTAGAATTGGAATAATAATTTTGGTGTTATGGTAGGCATAAGCAGAAATTGAACTAAAAAAGATTCCAAGTGGGAAAAAATTTATTTTTTTGATGGATTTGATTAAAAATAAAATACCTAAAGAAAAGAAAAATTGAGCAACTGTTGCTTGAAAAACACCTCTTGATGGGAAAAAAGTCCAAGGAGAGATTACAACTAAAAACATGAGTAAATAGGATAATTTTTTGTTTTTGAAAATTTCTTTTCCTAAGAAATAGGAAACGATAACAAAACCAAAACCACAAAGGGCTGAAATTAGACGAATAGACCAAACATTTAATCCAAAAAGATATATAAAAGGAATTGAAAGATACATATTTATGGTGGTGGGGTAATCACCGTAAGCACGGAAATTAAAAATTGGCCAAGATATTCCCCATTGATCTTTACCAGTTTTTAGAAGGCTATAGGCATTGTAACCATGACTAATTTCATCCCAATTTGGACTAACTGGGAATTTATTAAGTTGCCAAAATCGTAAAAGAAAAGCAAGTAAAAGTAAGGAAATAAAAATAATTTTATTTTTCATTTTTAAATTTTGATTTAAAGATTAAAATTATGATTAAAAATAAGGAAATCAAACTGATTATGTTAGCAATGTTACGGATTGGGGTGTTTTTAAGCTCCAAAAAGATAGTATGATTCCCTTTTTGAACATCAAATTTAATTAGTCCTAGGTCAGGATCTATTTTAATTTCTGATGGTTGACCGTCAATAGTAAGATACCAATTTGGAAAATAAACCAGAGGAATAGTAATTGTACCGTCAGAATCAACATTAGCAATAAGATTCACCTGCCGACTATTTTTATAGAAGTAATTTATATTGATATCATTGGAACTAATTGGTTGATTTGGGGCAAATGAAGTTGGAAAGTTTTGTCCAAATTTTGGCCAATAATCTTTTAGACCTGCGCCACTTTGAGCAACTAAACGATCTTGAGAAAGTTCCTGATTATCGGTTAAATTTGAATACCAAATATCTTCTTTGAAATAAGAAAAATTTAGTAGAAGGGTAGAAATAATAACTATTATTAGAAAGAAAATTTGAAACTTTTTTTTGATAAATAAAACAATAGACCCTGAAATAAATGAAAGAGTAAAAATGGCAATGGATAGAAAGCGCCAAGGAAATTGGTAATAAGCCATAAAAGGTAATATTTTCCAAATAAAGGTGGATTTATTGTGGGTTAGAAAGAGGGAAAACAAAGAAATAAGGGAAAATAGAATAATTAAAGGAAAATACTTTTTATTTCTTTTAAGGAAAAATAATATGATTACTATCAAAGGTAAAATCCATTGAACAATGCCGACTGAAAAAGCCATATCGTCAATTGGGCCCCAGAGAGAAGCTCCATAACCCCAAAAGCGAGAGACAAAGAGTTGTTTGAGAGTAGCAAAATGATTAACATAATAAAAATAACCTTGGGTCATTGTTTCAACAGTAACTAGATTTTTTTCAAAAAGGGCAGGTAGAATAAAAAAAGCAGTAAGTCCGATAGAAAAAAGAACAGGAATAGATAATTTAGTAATAGAATTTATTTTTAGTTTTTTGTTTTTTAAGAGGAGAAAAAGAGAGTAAATTAAAAGAATGGGAGCGATGGTTAGACTAACTAGGTTATGAGTTAGTAGTAGAGCAGATAATGAGAAAATTAGTCCAAATTTATTTTTGTTTTGATTAATAAATTTGGTTAAAAAGTAAAAAATCCAAGGAATGATATTGATAGCAAGTAATTCAGCTATATCTCCCCGAACAAAGGCATTAGTAGCTTGATAAGGAGCAAAGAGAAAAAGGATGGCAGAAATTATTCCACCTATTTCTCCCCAAAATAGATTAGCAAATAAATACATACCTAAAAGGCCAATGATATGGGAAATGGCAAATGTTATCTTTAGACTGTTTATTAGACTAAATCCGGTGAAATGAAAAATTTCGGCAATGGAATATGAGAGCGGAGGATAATAATTAAAAAGAGGGTAACCATATCCTAATCCCCCATCAGTAATAAGGCGGCAAGGAATTTGACCATCTTTGAGACACTGATCAAATTGTTGAAGACGGAAAACATGCATATCATCCATCATAGAAAAATAACCAGGGCGTAGAAGTCTATAGAAAGTAAAAATTGAAAGAATAAGAAGTAGTATTAGATTAAATATTTTTTTGGATTTCATATAGTGATAAATTTATGACAAAAATAAGTTTCGTTTAATTTTTCTATTTTCAAATCAGAAAGTTTTATATCGTGAACAAAAGTTTCCATTTTAATATTTTGACAGGAAGTTCCATGATGAATTGAAAAGATTTTGCCAGCATCGGAAATACGACTAACAAATAAGGAAGATCCGGGATCGTCAAAATTAAAGTTATTAACATCGAAGATTAAAGTAAAATCACCTTCTTGGGGGAGTAGATTTTCGTTATTAATAAAATGAACATAGCCAAAAGTAAAAGAATCATGAGATTGAGAATAACTTTTTTGAATTAGTTGAAAATTTTGTCGGGTAAAAAGATTGTTGTAAAAAAGGAAAGAACGGAACATGAGTTCTGGTTGTTGGGTTAAAAAATAAGTTTTCCTATTTTTCTGGTTTTCTAAATTTAAGTATTTACTAACCAGACGATGACTAAAAACAAAGCTTTCGGATTGATATACAGGTGATTTTATAAAATAAATATTTAAAAAATTGAGAAAGCTTAAAAGATATAAGAATATAAAAAATATTTTTAGTGGTTTTGATTTAATTTTTTTAAAAAGATAAAAAGCTCCTGATCCAAGCAAAACAAAAAGAAAAGGATATTGAAATGATGAGTGGAAAACATAGGCTGGGATAGAATCAGAGCGAATAGCCTCTGGTATTGGCGAGATTAAAATAAAAGATAAAATCAAAAATAAAAAATAACGATAATTATGATAAAGAAAAATAATTCCTAAAATTATCAATAAAATATCGAGATAATAAAAATAACCATGAATCCAAAGAGATCCAGTAAAAGCAGAATCTCCTGTTAAAAACAGTACATTGGGAGAAAAATTATTAAGGTATTTTTTAAAAGACTCTCTAAAATAAATAGTATATTTATTGGTAAAAAGAGAAAGTGCTGGTCGTAGAGACTCACGTCTTTCATTATTGACCAGAGCGGCTATTTTAGGTGAAGCTGGAGTCCATAACTCTGAAAGTCGTTGACCGACTGATTGATGGGAAAGAGAAAATATAAAATTAAGAGTAATTAATAGAGAAAAAAGAGTGACTAGTAAATAGTGTTTGCCAAGTTTTTTGTTTAAAAATTTCCAACAATAAAAGGAAGAGATGGCAATAAAAGGAAAATAAAGAATTTTAGTTCCAATATATGAATTAAAAGCTAGAAACCCTGTAATTATAGACAAAAATATAGGTAATGGTTTGGCTTTGACCATTAAATATAAGGATAAGAGAAAGAAAAAAATGGCTAATGGGGCGTCAAAAGAAGTGCGGGCAGTATAAATACTCCAAGGATTAAGACAAGCAACAAGAGCTATCAGAAGAGATAAATTGGAACTTTTGGTTAACTTTTTAACTATTGAGTAAAGGAGTAAGACAGAAAAAATACTAATAATGGCATATGGAAGTTTGACAGTAAAAAGGTTAAGCGGTAAAGGCCCAATTATTGGAGCAAAGACAACACTGGACATTTCTGAGAAAGAGAGATTTTGGCCATAAAAAAAACTTTTGGCATTAAGAACAAAATGAAGTTCATCATCATTGATCCCAACAGGAATTCTATCTAATAGAATTAAACGAATAAATAGTCCAAATACTAAAATTAAAATCAATTTAAAGATATCTTTTCTTTTACTCATAAGTCTGATACTAATTTGATTATATAAAATTCTTCCTGATTGGTATATTTTTTGGGAATATTTTTTAGAATCTTGAAAGAGGTAGATAAAGACTGGGCTTGATATTCTGATTCTGGAATGACATAAAGTGTTTCTTTAGAAAATTCATTTAGATTTGACCAATTAACTCTGCCAAAATAAAAATGTTTATCAAGAAGTTGCCCAGAGAAAGAGTTGTTAGAAAAATTAGTTAAATGATTTTGGATAGAATCACCTGATGGTAGCGGATAAGGAAAATAAGAAAGGAAAAAAGAAACAAAAGAAATGTAACTGTCAGAAAAAACCATATTTGGGGAAGAATATTCTTTACTAGCAAGAACAGTTTCTTTCATGCCAGTTTGCCATTCCATGGCTGACTGATTGGGATAATGGTATTTATAATAATGACAAAAAGCAAAAAAACTGAGCAAGTAAATCGAGAAGATAATATATCTTGTCCAAGAGATTTTTTTAATCGAATAGACAATTCCTAAATAACTAAAATAAATAATTGAAGGCAACATAAGAATTAGACGGGTAGCATGAGGAGAATCGGTGTCACGAGTGAGAGCATAAGGGATTGGTGAAAAAATCAGCCACCAAAAAAATAAAGAGGAAAGAGGTAATTTCTTCTTTTGAAAAAGAAAGGAAAGCAGTCCTAAAATAATAAAAACAGAATCTAACAAATAGATAAGTCCATAATTACCACCAAATCCATGTCTAATATTAGAATCTCCACCAATTAGGAGAAAATCAGTTGAAAAAGAAGAAAAATAATTTTTTATAAAACGGTCTAGGACTAATTGATATTTGTTATGCAGAAGACGTGAAATAAAGCTTGTTTTTAGACCAATTTGATTTGGATGATTAAGGGTGGCATCTTCAAAACGAAGACTGTCTACTATTTGTTCAGTATGAGGTTGAGTAAAAATTCCAATATATTGAAAACGAAAACCTGATTTTCCACGAATAGTATCTAGGGCCATTGGAGTAAGAACTAATATGGAGAAAACAATTAAAAGAAAAATTTTCTTGAAACCCAAAGAAAAAATTTGTTTGCGGCTAGTGATAAATAATATGAGAGCAATAAAAACTAAAAATAATTTGGCAGTACTATAAAAATAAGGGGAGAGACAGAAAAAAAGAGATGATAAGTATAAATTGTAAACTTTATTTTGTTTTATAAATCTTTGCCAAAAATAAATACCCAGTAAAATAAAAAGAAGCATACCCGAAGCTTCAAACCCTATCCGGCTATAGTGAATGGCCCATGGTGAGATAGCTAAAAGAAAAGGAGGAATTAACGACCCAGTAATCAAATAAATAATTAAAACGGATAAAACACCAAAGATGGCAGATGGAATTCTGACAGAGAGATCGGGATCGGGAATTATTTTTTGAACTAAAGCAATGGAATAAATATTTAGTGAAGTACGAAAGTCACCAAAAGATTGGAAATGGACAGGAAATTTATTACCGTAGTAATCAGTATGATTCTTGTTGAAAATCTGAGCTTGATATCCAGCGTCAAGTTCATCATAGTAAAGTGAGGGAGGAAGAGTGGCTAAATGGTAAAAACGGGTCAGACCGGCTAAAAAAATAATAGCAATTACCATGAAAATTTTTATTTTCATCTAAAATAGTATAACTGTTATACTTTATTGAGAGTAGTATGAAAAAAATATTGTTGTTAGCAATGGTGTTTTGGGGACTTTTAGCTCCGTTAACTTATCATCCAGATACTAAATTAACGTTGAGATATTCGGCCTTAGAAAACGGGAAAGTATGGGATATTTATTCTTATTTGGCTACACATAAACTTGATATTCCAGACTTCCATTACCCTCCAGCGCATTATTGGTGGTTAAAAATTCATTATCCAATTTCAAAATTTATTGGAGGGAGTGGTTTTGACCAGTGGTTGGCAAGTGGTAGTGCTCAAGCTGCTTTTAATATGGAAGTGATGAGGTATAACTTGGCGGCAAAATTTCCTTTATTATTGTTGGGGTTAATCAGTGGTTGGCTAATTTTTAAAATTGTTAAAAGGGAAACAAAAGATCTTAATAAGGCAGAATTAGCAGCGTTGTTTTGGTATTTTAATCCAATAACTTTATATTCGCTGGTAGTAATGGGACAAAACGATATTGTGGCAATTTTCCTGTTTTTATTAGGTATTTGGTGGATAGATAGATGGTGGCTGATGGTTTTATTTTGGGGACTGGCAGCTGGAGTTAAGAATTACCCATTGATTTGGGCAATAATGTTTTTAGTTGTTCAGGAGAAAAAGATATTTAAACTGATATTAAAGATAGGAAGTGTATTTTTAGTTTATTTGGTGATAATGTTGCCTTGGTTGAGTAAAGATTATTTTATTCAAGCGGTTTTGAATTCTGGATTATCACAAAGAATGTTTATTGCCAATATTCCGATTGGTTTTGGCAAAGAAATTT
>JAQTUF010000025.1 GCA_028710865.1 Candidatus Shapirobacteria bacterium | reverse complement strand
GAGAACCAGAAATAGATGATCTTATTTCTCTACTAAATTCAATGGGGGCTAAAATTAATCGCGACCTTCAAGACCCTCACAAAATAATTATTCAAGGAGTTAATTCACTGCACCAAGCCAACCATCAAGTCATCCCCGATAGAAATGAAATAGTCACTTTTGCTTGTGCTGCTTTAGCCACAAAAGGTTCAGTTAATATTCTTAGATGTAGTCCAAACCTTGTTGAAACCTTTCTCCAAAGCATCGAAAAAATGGGTGCTGAAGTTATTCGTGGCAAAGATGAAGTAAGTATTGTTTGGGTTCAACCTCTCAAACCAATTAATATTGAAACCGGCCCTGAACCTGAATTTATGACCGATTGGCAAGCAGTCTTTAGTATTCTGTTAACTCAAGTCGTTGGCTGTAGTTCTATTATTGAAAAAGTTTATCCTTACCGTTTTCAGCATATAGAAAATCTTCAAAAAATGGGAGCAAAAACTAAATTCTTTAATCCAAAAGTAGAGAATCCAGAAAACTATTACCAATTTAATCAAGAATCAGACAAAAATAATTATTTCCATGGTGTTAAAATTTATGGACCAACTAAACTAAAACCAGCCAATTTTACTATTAATGATCTCAGAGCAGGAGCATCAATCACTTTAGCCGCTTTAGTCGCCAACGGAACATCAACTATTAATGGGGTTGAATACATTGAACGCGGCTATGAAAAACTAGCTGAAAGATTACGCGCTTTAGGTGCTAACATAAAATATATAAAAACCTAAAAATATGATTCATCTTTATTTAGGACTACTATTATTTTCTTTCCTTATAACCAGCACTCTCATTGTTCCTTTTATAAACTTGCTCTATAAACTCAAATTTCAACGCCATAAACAAACCACGACTGATTTTCAAAATAAACGAACTCCTATTTTCGACAAATTTCACAACCTAAAATCTGGGACACCAGTTGGCGGAGGACTCCTTATTATTATCTCCGTTTGTCTTATGTTTTTAACTCTCTTCCCAATTCTAAAATTTTCCAAAATCTTTATCTCATCTAATTATCAAATCAATAATGAAATTATTATTATCTTTTTTACCTTTATCAGTTTTGGCCTACTAGGCCTTTATGATGACATCCATAAATTCTTTGGATTCAAAAATACCGGATTTTTCGGACTAAAAATGGTTCACAAACTAGTTCTCCAAATATTTCTTTCACTTATAATCTCCCTTTTAATTTACTTCCGTTTGGGAATAAATTTTATTTATATTCCTTTCTTGGGAGCACTTCATCTTAATTTCTTCTTTATCCCCATATCTACTATCATAATTACTGCTTTCACTAATTTTTTCAATATCAGTGATGGACTCGACGGATTATCTTCCGGACTCTTAATGTTCGCCCTATTTGCCTTCTGGATTATCTCTAATAGCTCACTAGACACCCCAATTTCACTCTTTTTAGCTCTATGGATTGGAGCCTTAATTGCTTTTCTTTATTTTAATATCTACCCAGCTCGTATTTGGCTTGGCGATGTCGGTTCACTTTCTTTTGGAGCCACTTTTGCCGTTATTGCTATCCTTTTGGGAAAAATAATCCCTCTACTTATAGTAGGAGCTCCTTTCATTGTAGAAGGGATGAGTAGTGCTATTCAAATTATCAGCAAAAAATATTTTAAGAAAAAAGTGTTTCCTGCCGCTCCGATTCATCTAACTCTTCAAAAAATTGGTTGGGAAGAACCCAAAATTGTCGCTCGAGCTTGGTTAGCAGCTATTATTCTAACTATTTTTGGACTATGGTTGGGTCTAAACTAATCGAAAAACTAAAAAAAGAGATTGATAACTATATAGGAATTCCCTATATGACTAATATTATAAGAAACGGTAAAGTGGTTAAAGAAAGGGTTTTAGGTGGTAAAGGTAATTGGAAAGAAATTCAAAAAGAAACCCAAAAAATCGCTAAAATTGAAAAAATAGATTTTAATAAACTTAATGGTCAAAAATTATATAACTTTCAAAAAAAACACAAAATAGGTATCGATTGTTCCGGGTTAGTTTGTCAATTATTAATTTTCCTATGCAAAATTCAACACAAAAAAATAAATCTAAATATTCGCCGTACTTCTGCCAATATGTTAACTTCTTCACCTCTTTCCCAAAAAATTAACAACTACCAACAAATTCAAACAGGAGATCTTATCCGTCAAAAAAATGGCCACCACCTTCTTTTCATCATCGAAAAAAAAGGAAATAAAATTTTCTATGTTGACAGTTCTTTTTGGGGTAGGGGAGTTAGATACGGAGAAACTGATCTTAATAATCAATCTTTTGACAATCAAGGTATCTACCGCTTATTTTTCTTCAACTAATTCTTTAAACTGTAACGGCTCTAAAGATAAAATCTCTACTTCCGTTCCACACTCCTGACACTCAACAATATCACCAATTTCCATCGATTCAGACTTATTAATTTCTATCCCACAATCAGGACAAATTATTTTATTGTTTGTTCCATCCATATTTAAATTATATAATAACTAAAACCTAAAACATTTTATATGCCAAACACCCCTCTTATCAAGATAGATAATCTCTATTTCAAAAGAGAAGATCTCAATCCTACCGGTTCTGCCAAAGATAGAAGCTTACCGCTTCAGATTGAAAATCTCAAAAAACTAAAATTTACTCAAGCAGTTTTATCCAGTACTGGTAATGCTGCTATTTCCGCCGCTCATTTCTGTCATCAAAATAACATAAAATTAACCATATTTTTATCACCTAAAATTCCTCAAACAAAATTAAAATTAATAAAAAAATATCCTTGCCAAATAAATTTTTCCCTAAAACCAATCAGTGACGCTATAAAATTTTCCAAAAAAAACAACGCCTATTTACTACGTCAATCAACTGACCCCATCGCTCTAACAGGTTATCAAAAAATTGCCCAAGAACTAATCAAACAACTCCCTCAAATTACTAGCATTTTTATCCCCGTTGGAAGTGGCACAACCTTATTAGGAATTAGTCAAAAACTACCAAAAACTACCAAGATATTTGCTGTTCAATCAGCTGCAAATTGTCCCATTTCCCAAAACTTCGACCAAAATTTCCAACCAGAAAAGACTCTTCTAACCAGCGCCTTATCTGTCAGATTTATACCTCAAAAAAATAAAATCATATCACAAATAAAAAAATCAAAAGGATCTGGATTAACTATTAATAATTCAGAAATTTTGAAACATAACCAATTTCTAGAATCAAAAAAAATCCCAACCTCTCTTGAAGGAGCTCTTGCTTTAGCCGGCTATTTCAAAGCCAAAAACCTCAATCACAAAATAGGGGATTATCCAGTTATTCTTTTAACTGGAACAAAAAGATGAATCTTATCGAGATTATCAACCAAAGTAATTATGATTTTTATTTCCTTTGTGTTGATAAATTTTTAGATATCAATTTACCCCAATTAAAAAATTTCTATTCTATCAATCCAGAGTCTTTAAATATTAAGATATCCCAAAAAAATTCTGGACGTTTTTTATCTCATTCAAAAACCATTGAATTTATTACCCAAAATTCAGCCAAAACTAAACACAAAATCGCCATCATTCCCTTTAAACCATCATCCAAAATCGATCTTATTTGTCAAAAACAAAAATGGACAAATATCAGTAATCAAACATATCTCAGCCGTCAACTGGAAGATAAAATAAAATTTTTTAAAATATGTCAACAAAATCACATCACTACTATCCCTTCAATTATTGATAATTTCACTTCAGAAAATTTTTCTAAATACCAAAAACTTTTTGGTTCTAACCTAGTAATCCAAACTCGTTTTGGCTGGGCCGGCAATAGTACTTTTGCCGACAATTCTTATGATAATTTAAAAAACAAAATTTCACCAAATTCACCAGTAAAATTTTCTCCACTGCTTGCCGGTTATTCATTAATAAACAACTGCTGCCTTACTCAAAAAGGACTTATCCAAAGTCCACCAGCACTCCAATATACCGGGATTCCATCACTCACTCAAAACCCTTTTGCCACTGTCGGTCGGCAATGGCCTTCATTTGCTCCCAAAAAAATTATCAGTGAAATCAAAAATATCACCCAAAATTTTACCAAAATTCTTAAAAAAATGAATTATCAAGGATTTTTTGGACTTGATTTCCTCGTCTCCAATGATCATGTATTTTTAATTGAATGCAACCCCCGATTAACTGCCTCCTTTGCTTTCTATACCAAATTAGAAATGAAACAAAACTTAAACCCTTTATTTTTATTCCACCTGGCCGAATTTATTAAGATAAAATCTTCCATTAACATCAAACAAGAACAGGAACGATTCCAAAATCCCAACATTATCGGCTCAGAAATAATTCTTCGAAATCAACTCAATAATACTATCAAAAAATACAATGATTTTATCCCTTTCTCAACTAAGATCGACCCAATTTCCCTCCCTGATAAAATAATCAAAGCCCTTCATGAAAACAATTAAATCACCCCTTACTCTCTTGGTTTTCTGTCTTATTACTATTGGTCTAGTTTTCATTTCCATCTCATCTTTAAACGAAGCTACTCTTACCCTTGGAGACAAATTCTTCTTTCTTAGAAAACAAATAATTTGGCTATTTTTCGGCATAATATCATTTATTATTGGATCAAAGACCAATATTAATTTAATAAAAAAAATTGCCTTTCCTTTTTATCTTTTTTCCTTACTTTGTTTAATATTAGTCCTCATTCCAGGGTTAAGTAATGAAACTCTCGGAGCTCATCGATGGCTTAATTTAGGGATTTTCAGCTTCCAACCATCAGAACTGCTCAAATTAAGTTCTGTAATTTATTTTTCTCATCTCTTTTCCTCACCTCAAAAAAGAAATCTTAAAAATTTAATTATTTATCTCTCTATTCCCTTCTTCCTTATTATTCTCCAACCGAATCTAAGTAGCGCTATTTTAATTACCATAATAATAATTTCCATCTATTACCTTGCCGGAGGAGAAATAATTCCCCTTTTTGGACTTAGCTCTTTCTTCGTTCTAGTCAGTTTTATTTTTGTCATAACTTCCCCTTACCGCATGGCTCGTCTCAAAACTCTTCTTAATCCTAACGATAATCAAAATACTTCTTCCTATCACAGCAATCAAATAATTTTGGGATTATCTTCTGGAGGGTTTTTTGGTAAAGGTCTGGCTAATTCAGATCAAAAATATCGATTCTTACCAAAAATTTCCACTGACTCAATTTTAGCCATAATTGGAGAAGAAACTGGATTTCTTGGAATTAGCCTCATTCTAATCATTTATGTAGTTTTAATCAGTTATTTATTCAAACTTTCCGCTGTAATAAAAGATCCTTTTTCTGCTTCTATCGTTGCCGGTGCTTCTTGTTGGATTGCTTACCAAAGTCTTATAAACATAGCCGCCATTGCCTCAATCATCCCTTTAACTGGAATTCCCTTGCCTTTTATTTCTTATGGAGGATCATCAATCCTAACTCTGTTATTTATTACCGGATTAGTCAAAAACATCGAAAAACAGAGCCAAATACTGCTATACTCAAATAATGAGTCCAGTAAAACCATTAAAAAAAATCATCATCACCGGAACT
>JAQTUF010000024.1 GCA_028710865.1 Candidatus Shapirobacteria bacterium | reverse complement strand
ACCATAACGGTCTCCAAATTGCCGAATACGATCTTAAAACTCGCGGTCCCGGCGAAGCCTTCTCCATTATTCAGCATGGCTTCCCATCCTTAAAACTTGCCAATCTATCTGACCTAAAATTAATCAATC
The DNA here is from genome assembly GCA_028710865.1 of Candidatus Shapirobacteria bacterium. The sequence continues at coordinate 5,656 of JAQTUF010000024.1, read as the reverse complement.
TTGGCCAAAAAATACTAAGCGATTTGGTTAAAAATTACCCCGATTACAATCTCTCCCAATTTCTCTCCGAACCTCTCCCAGAACAAAACAGTATTAATAATTAAAAATCTACAATATTACTTCGAATACTAAAATTTACAAAATCTTTAAGATTTTCAGGTGTATTTATATTAAAGAAAAACGCGTCTGAACTAAAACCATAAACTTTATTTTCAGATGAAAGAGTTTTCATCATATCCTCCCATGTTTTAAATCTACTTATCTCATTATAAATACTAGGCTTAAAAATAAATAAACCTAAACTAGATAAATAATCATAATGCGACCCATCATCATTTCTAATAAAATCAGAAACATGATAGTCATTTTCCAATTTCATTACCACAGTTCTGCTAGCTTGCAAATTCTTACTCAATAAACCAGTAACCATGCCATCATTGGATTTGTGAAAATTAAACATTTCTAACAGAGAAAAATTTGTAACTACCTCATCCCCATGTAAAAAAACAAAATCTTTATTTTGAGGAAATTTCTTTAATGCCGATTCTAAGGCCTTAACAATACCACCATTAGGTATATCGTCAATAGAAAAATTAATATTCATTCCATCCATACCACGATATCTCTCTATTATTTTCTCTGAGTGATGAGATAAACAAACTACTATATCATTAATTCCGACTTTACTCACAGTATCAAAAACAAAGTCTAATAATACTTTACTATTACCTATGTTTACTAACGATTTAGGTATCAAGTCATGAGTTAAAGACTCCATTCTTAAACCACGACCTCCAGCCACCACATAAGCCGTAATTCCACTAATACCCAAATTTTCACTCCTATTATCTAATAATCTTTCATGTGACATTTTCATGGTAAAATACAACAATAATAGTTTTAAGTCAAGTATTATGCCAAAATGGAAAATTATTACATCCCAAAATATAGTAAACAATTATTACTGTAAGGTAACCAAAGAGAAAGTCTTAACAAATAAAGGAAAAATCATTTCCGATTATTTTCTAATTTCTCATAGAGATGTAGTGATGATAGTACCAATTACAAAATTAGGAAAATTTAATCTAATAAAAGAATATAAGCACGGAGTTAAAAAAGAAATATTTCTTTTCCCAGCAGGTCTTATTAAAGATAAAGAAAGTCCAAAAGAGGCAGCCATAAGAGAACTAAAAGAAGAAACAGGATTTTATACTGAAAATATCGAATATTTAGGAGAATTATATGAGTTTCCATCAAATGAAACACAAAAAGTATTTATTTATCTAGCAAAAAACCTTCCTGAAAAACCAAATCAGAAAAAAGATCCAAATGAAGAAACGAAACTCTATCAATTCAATACTAACGATTTTAAAAAATTGATTATCAAAAATAAGATAAAACTCGCAACCACAATAAGTGCCTTTTTTATGGCAATAAATAAATCTAATAAAAAATGAAAGGATATCAAGAAATAAAAAGCTTCACAAAACTAATCAACTCTTATTTAAGTAAAAAAAGAAAATCAAATGAAATAGAAAACGTTATAGATGGCCTAGAAATATTTCTATATAAATTTCCCAAAGATTTACGTGAATATACACTTTCAAAGATAAATAATTACCAAGTTCTTAAAGAAGCAATTACAAATTATAAGTCACCATTTTTACAAAAAGAACCAATATCATCAAATAAAAAAATAATAAAGATTATAAAAAAAATGATCTCATCACTCAATAAAGAAAAAAAAGTTATTATATTTATCCTACATGATTGTGCCATCATCCAAGAGTGCTTCAAAATTTTAAATTACAAAAAAACACCTAATTTTTCAATTAGAATTTCAAGAAAAGACTTAAAATATCCAAAAGAAGAAAGTCTTAAAAAGTATTTATATCTTTTCTCAAAGATTAATCAAATATCGCATCAAAACAAAAATTTAAATTGGAACAGTTTTCTTCAAAAATATAACTCAATCATTAGTAATGATAAAAAAATAAACGACAAACTAAAACATTTCTATTCCTCAACATTAAAAAATATTAATAATACTATTCCTAATTCTATCTTCAAAAAACAATTCTCTTTTACAATTATAGACACAGGACTACAAGGAACGTTTGCTATATTTCTCTGTTGGTTATTAAAAAAATATAAAAAAGTTAAAAAAGTAGATTTTTCTCTACTTGCCTGTTATCCATGGCTCCCAAAAATTTTCCAAAAAAGAAGTTTTCTTAAAAAAATAAAATCATTTCCAATAATCGAAAACTCTATTATAAATAAACACTCAAAGTCACTACCATTCTTTGGAAGAGTTATCTATAAAAGTCGTTACAAAATAGAAAAAGAAAAAATAAAAAAATTACTTTATGAATAAAAATATCAAACAAAAAATAATTGGATCCATATTAGGATTTTCTATAGGTGATTCACTAGGTTACCCTGGAGCAGGCATATCAGAAAAAGACTTTTTAAAGTTAAACAATGGCCCTATTAAAAAATTTTCGCAAAACAAAATTCATCCGCTATTCTTTAAGCTTAACAGAGGGCAATTTACCGACAATACACGATTATTTATCTTAACAATAAATTCACTAATTAAAAATTCCGGATTTAGTCAAAAAGACATAATTGAAAGACTAAAAAAATGGGGAAAGTTGTGTCAAATAAATCCAAATTTTGAAAGATGGCCAGGAAAAACATCGCTAAAAGCATCAATTGCTCTATTAAATGGTGAAAAACATTTTAATAGTGGTGATCAAAACACAAATTCCTGTGCCTGTATATACAGAACTTTACCAATAGGAATCTTTTTCTACGAGAAAAACAGTAAAATTATTGCCAATTATTCAAACAAATGTGCCAGTTACACTCATAATTCCCCTGTTTCCCGTGGTGGTTCAATATTTACATCGATATGTATCTCAAAAATAATAAAAGGTAATAATGTTGTGAAAAGCTTTTCCGACTCATTGTTAATCACACAAAAAATTACAAAGAAATACAATCACGATAAAAATCTTAAAAAACTTTTCAATAAAATAAAATGGTCTTTAAACAATTATGAAAAACACAATATTCCAACAGCCAAAAAAATACTCGGAACGGGGTCGTCTACCTTACAAACTCTTCCACTATCAATATTTATTTGTCTGCAAGCTAAAAATTTCAACAACGGGGTATTAAATGCAGCAAACTCACTACGAAAAGATTCAAAAAAAGAAAAACAAAAACTATCTAAATTTGGATGGACACAACAATTATTAGAATGTATTGGTGGAAATTCTGATGGCATAGGAGCTATATGTGGTTGCATCCTAGGCAGTTACTACGGATTCAATAAAATTCCAAATAAATATAAAAAAATAGAAGATTACTCAAAACTAATCAAATTAGGTTCATTATTAATTAAAAAATTAAATGACAAATAAAATCTTTATAGGTTCAGATCATGCAGGCCTTAATCTTAAAAAGGAAGTCATAAACTATTTCAAAAAAACAAAGATATCATTTAAAGATATGGGGGCATATAAATATAATAAAAATGACGACTATCCTGATTATGCTTTTAAAGTTGCAAAAAATGTAAGTAAAGGTTTGGGAACTGGAATATTAATATGTAAAATGTCCGGAGGAATGGTAATAGCAGCAAACAAAGTTAAAGGTATTAGAGCCCTAAATTGTAACAATAGCAAAGAGGTAAAATTTGCCAAACAACATAATAATGCAAACATTTTAGTACTAGCAGCCGCAAAAATCAAAAATAAAAACAAATTAAAATCAATATTAGACTCTTGGTTTAAGACGAGGTTGTCAATACAATCACGACACATCAGACGTATAAACAAGATACTTAAATACGAAAATTTACACTTTAAAACTAACGTTTGATAAATTCCGTCAATTCATTAATCATCTTTAAATAAGAACTTTCTAAATCAACCTTGTAAAAACTAGTAATAACCAATACCGACCACAAACAATCAGCCAACTCATGTGCAATTTTTTCATCCACATTCTCTATTTTTCTTAGACCTTCCTTGGCTAATATTAACTTCATTAAATCCCCAACATCTCCCACAAATCCTTGAGCAATATTATTTATGTCCCAGTTCTTGCCATAATTTTTCATTTCATATTTCAAAAAATCATTTCTCAAGAGAACGGCTTTACTTATTGCTTCATTCAAATCCATAAAAAATTATACCATTTTCAAAATGATGTATAATACTGGAAAATGTCTGTAGAGAGTCAGAATAATAAAACTAGAGGACAAGGCATAAATCCGAATGAATTTATAAAAGAAAGAGAGCCATACACACAGTTTCAAACCTGGTTAGCTGACACAAAAGGTGTAATAGGATGTCCGACAGATTGTCAATACTGTTTTCTAAAACTTGATGGGAAAACCCCCTCTAAACCACAAATAAACCTTAGTCCAGAAGAAATGATAAAACAACTACCAAAATCCCATACTTATCATTCAAATATTCCTATTAACTTTGGAAGTGAAACAGATATCTTCGCAACAAAACAAAATATTAACTATTATTATGAATTGCTTGAAAGATTTAATAGATCTAATTACGAAAATCCAGTTATATTAATAACAAAAAAACACGTACCCGATAAATTTATTGAATTAATTTCTAGAATTCAAAAAAAAATCATACTATATATAAGCTATTCTGGACTTGGGGGGACAAAAATAGAGCCGCATGTATCGTCCGAAGAAATTAGAGACAATTTTATTAGATTAAATCAAAAAAAAATTCCGGTTGTTCATTATTGGCGACCATTTCTTCCACAAAATTCGACAATTAAAGATTTCCATAAAATTTTAAGTCACGTTTCAAATTATGCTAAATGTTCCGTCGTAAATGGCTTGCGCTTAAACGATGGGATAAGAGAAAACTTAAAACCTTTTTGGCCGGAACTATACAAGGTAAATTATGATTTTTCTAAAACCGGTGAATTTTGGCCTAAGGGAGTCAGGTCATCTTTAATAGATCTTTCCAAGGAATATAAAAATTATCCTATTTTTTTTGGTAATACACCTTGTTCAGTTGCCTATACTACAAACGAAAGTGACATTTATGGAACATATAATGGAGAAATGTGTTTAGAAAGTCAATGTCCACCAGTTCAAAGAAACAAATGTAAAAACAATTATCAGATGCCCACTCCAGACAAGGTAAGACAAACTCTCACAGAAATTGAGATAAAAAATAATTTTATATTAACAAACAGTAAAATTATAATAAAAGGTAATATAGGAGCAGATGAGTTAACATATACTAGAACCAGATTAAAATTCCCAGTAATTCCTGAGAACATATGTTATAGATCAGGGTACAATTGGTCCCAAATACAAGAAGAAAATAGAATAATAGAAGTCGAGTGGAACGATCATCAAAACTTAATCCAAAATTAATTTTTTCTGAACAAAATAATATTAATAATTAAAATCCACTTTCTCCTTTTTTCTGCTAAAATACCCTCATGACAGCACTACCAAAACACTGGCCCTCAAGTCGCCGACAAGGTCGCCGACGTGCCACCCAAAAAGGTCCCAAACTAATTAAACCAATAGTTTGTAAAAATTGTGGCCAACCAAAAATGGCTGGTTTTCAATGTCCCAACTGTAAACAGTGAAAAA
>JAQTUF010000011.1 GCA_028710865.1 Candidatus Shapirobacteria bacterium | reverse complement strand
GTGTAACTATTGGTTTTACTTCTTGATTTTTCATTTCCCCTGATACTGGTTTTCCATCCAAAAAACAAGAAAAATCATTATCCAATATCTTTTTATCAAAACCAACAACTCTAGCATATTCTTCTAAAATACCATCCACAGTTTTATTGGTAATAGCCGACAAAGAAATAGTACTGTTAGCCTTTTTTCCGCTATTACATACCATTTCCATTTTAATGTAATTTTCTATTTCTTTTGGTTCACCCAATATTTCATATCTACAAACATCAGTTGTCATATCACGAAAAGATGATGGACTGGAAATTATGTTTTCTAACTTTTTTTCAGAAAAATTATTTTTAAGTCTAGACTTTAGCCCCCAAAAAATTGATAAAGCAATTCCTATATAAACAATTCCAAAAATACGTAATATTTTACTTCTCGATGTCACCAATATATTATATATTTAAAGTGATCAAAGGTATATATCAAAAGCTTAGCCTGGGCAAAATAATTATTTCGGGTTTATTTATCAGACTTCTTTGCTGGCCTTGGACTTATCATGGTGATATTAATGCTACTTATTGGTGGGGGAAATTTGCTGCCGAATTTAGTTGGCGCGGATATTATGACTGGTTATTTTTTGGTGGACATGGCCTTCCTGATCAGCCCATGTTAAATATTTATTATAACTGGGGAATTCGTCAAATATATTTATTTTTTTACAATATTTTTTGGTTTTTAAATCAGCATATTCCTGTTTTCCCTTCAAAATTTATGCAATGGTATTTTTTAGAAGGAAATCAAATTCTGCTTAAATTGCCGATGATAATTGCTGATCTTCTATTAATCTATTTTTGTTACAAATTTACCAAATCAAAATTAATTGCCCTAGTTCTAAGTCTCTACCCCCCTCTAATCTACAATAGTGCTGTCTGGGGAAGCGGGGATAGTATTATTAATTTATTTGCCTTAATTGCCTTTTATTTTTTTTGGAAAAAGAAGTATGTTTTTGGGGCTCTTCTTTATATTAGTTCTATCCTTTATAAACCGTCTCTTTTAATTTGGGCCATACTTATTCCTGTCATTCTTATTAAGAATAAAATTAATATTAAAAATATTCTTTTTACCCTCTCTACTTCTCTCTTATTTATTTATTTAATTTGCTCTCCTTTTAATCCGATTGAAATTAATCCTTTGCTTTGGTTTTTTAATACTATGACTACAAAAATTCTTCCCGGAGTTATGGATCAAGTTACTGCCAATGCCATGAATCTTTGGGCTCTTATCTTTGGTTTAAAACCCAAACTAGATGAATTTTTAATCCTTAATATTATCAGTGCCAGAAGTTTTTCTCTTATAATTTGCAGTATTTTATACTTAATTATAATTTTTAAATTATTCAAAAATTATTCTCAAAAAAATCTTATTCTAAGTTTAGTTACTGTTTCTATGGCTACTTTTACTTTCATGACCCGAATGCACGAACGATATACTTTCCCAGCCCTCATTCCTTTATTAATTCTTTCTTATCAAGATCGCCGTTTTATCAAATATTTCGTTATTTTGTCAATTACCCATATAATAAATGTTTATAGTGGGTGGTGGACACCAAATATTCACTTTCTAGTAAAACTTTTTGATAATAATTTTACCGTTCGCAGTGTTAGCCTAATCAATATTATTGTTACTCTAAGATTAGTTTTCTTTAGTTTTGATATAAAGAAAACTAATACCAGCAACAACCAACCACCACCACCAAAGCTTAAGTAACTTATCAATTACTTCTGTTCCGAAAACTTTTCCATAATAAAAAAAGTTCACTGCCCATCTATTTTTATCATCTAATTTCACCTTTAACTCATTACCATTAGTTACACCATTATTTAATTTTAAGTCTAAAACATTACTTTCAGACATTTCTTTTGGTATATCTATCCTTAAACTACCATTCACTTGTGCATTATAGCTGGTAAACTCTTTCTTAAATTCATTTCCTTTATTGTCTGAAATTAATAATTCACCTGTATCCTGAAATCCAATTTTATCCTTATTTAACGATACTTCTATATACTTCAAATTATTTTTGATTTCATACGACATTTTTTTATCCAAAACATCAGCCAAAGGAATTTCTTCCCCAGAAAAACTTGAATCAATTCTTTTTTCAACTTTTAAATTTATTACCAATAGAACCAACAAAGTCACTAATGCCCAGGGTATAAAAACCAAGTAATTTTTAATTTTTATTTCTTTGTTTTCATCTTTTTTTATTTTTTCTTTTCTGATTAAATACCACAAAGACACTCCTGCCAAAGTTGTTTGAGCCAAATTAATTAATATTGAAAAGTCTATTTCTTTATTTTTCAAAAATTCCACCAAACTCGGGAAATTAATCAAGTCTGGATTTATTGGTGTCAATAAACCCCAAACCAAAAATCTATCATCAAAACCAAGAGTTAAAATTATCCAGGCAACAAAAATAATTATCCCCGGAAACCATTCTTTTTTAGTTCTACTTTTAGAAAAAAGCCATATTGATAGAAAAGGTATTAACCACAACATCCACTGAGGGTTGAAATGGCTAAAAGCTAATATTATCAAACAACTTTTAAATATTAATAGTGCCCCTTGGCCAATTTTATCTTTATAATTTTTGAAAAAAGCACTTACTGCCAAAACTACTAAAAGTAATGGCACAATTAAAATTTCTTTGCCAAAACCAATCGGAATATTGGCAATAAACATTCTTTGTGATAATCCAGAATTCAAAACCGCTTGAATAAAATAATCTTTACTCAACCAAGGCAACATTATCACCAAATAAACTAAGAATACACTTCCTATCTTTAATATCAATTTAAATATCTTCTTCTCCTGAACAATTAAAAACATTATTGCCCAAATCAATGGGTAATTTTTAACTCCAGCTGCCAATCCCCAAAATAAAGCCATCAGCCACCATCTATCTATCCACCAAATACCTAATAAAAACAGGGAAATTGCCACAATATCGTTTTGTCCCATTACTACCAACGAATATAAAGTTATTGGATTAAAATACCAAAACAACGCTGCTAATTTTGCCTTATTAAGATCTTTTGTTTCCCTTTTAACAATTTTAAAAATCAGCCAACCACTGATTAATCCCAACAATAATAAAGGAAATTTTGCCGCCAAGTTATACCTCATCGCTTCCATATTAAAAGCAGCTTGGGCACTACCACTTGCTAACCACTGGTCAAAACTTGCTCCTCCTACTAATTTTGAAATCGGGTAGTGAATTTTAAGCCACCAATAATGTGCCGGAGGATAATGGAAGTCTGGAATATCCAATTTATGCGTTGCCAAATAATTATAAATATCCCATACTTTCCCGTTTTCTAAGGCCGAATATCTCAACGTTAATTTAGTATCTGGATGATAAGTTAACGGAGCCAAAAGTCCCCAAAACACCATTGCTAACAACAATATTTTTTTCATACTACTCTCCCTAGAGTATAACAGTTATACTATTTTAGATGAAAATAAAAATTTTCATGGTAATTGCTATTATTTTTTTAGCCGGTCTGACCCGTTTTTACCATTTAGCCACTCTTCCTCCCTCACTTTACTAAGATGAACTTGACGCTGGATATCAAGCTCAAATTTTTAATAAAAATCATACCGATTATTATGGCAACAAATTTCCTATTCATTTTCAGTCTTTTGGTGATTTTCGCACTTCATTAAATATTTACTCCATCGCTTTAGTTCAAAAAATAATTCCCGACCTCGACCTCTCAATTAGAATTCCGTCTGCCATCTTTGGTGTTTTATCTGTTTTTATTATTTACTTGATTACTGGGTCATTAATTCCTTCCTTTCTTTTAGCTATCTCACCCTGGGCTATTCACTATAGCCGGATAGGGTTTGAAGCTTCGGGTATGCTTTTTTTTATTTTACTGGGTATTTATTTTTGGCAAAGATTTGTAAAACAAAATAAAGTTTACAACTTATACTTATCATCTCTTTTTTTCTGTCTCTCACCTTATTTTTATAGTACTGCCAAATTATTTTTAGTTTTTATTGCTCTCATATTATTTATCACTAGCCACAAACAAATTTTCCCTTTAGGTTTCAAAAAAATTTTTCTTTTAATCGTTTTTTCCATATTAATTCTTACCCCAATGGCTCTAGATACTATCCATGGAAAATCAGGTTTTCGTTTTCAATATATTGGAATTTTTACTCAACCTCATACAGAACAAATAGTAGATAGTCTTCGTTTTGAAGATGCCATCCTTGATCATCCAAACCAAATCGGTCTAAAAACGAGTTTTATTTCACGTCTTCTACATAACAAATATCAATTAGTTTTAGACCGATTTATAAAAAATTATTTTTCTTCTTTTTCAACCGATTTTCTTTTAATTAGTGGAGATTCTAATATTAGACATGGATTTGGCGGTAATTATGGACTTATCTATTTGTTAGATTCTGTTTTTATTATTTTAGGATTGTTTTTCTTCTTTTCTCAAAAAAAGAAAACACCTCTTTCTTCTTTCTTTTTTTGGTGGCTGATTTTTTCTCCAATTCCTTATGCTCTTACCCGCGACACTGACTCTCCCCATGCAACTCGCCTAATCCTTATGTTGCCTTCAATCATCTATTTTAGTTATCTGGGGATTAAATATTCAACCAAAAAAATCTCTTGGATAAAATATATTGTTTTCTCAGTTTATCTTCTCAGTTTATTTGCTTTTTGCCATTATTATAAATACCATTACCCCAACCAATCAGCCATGGAATGGCAAACCGGTATGAAAGAAACTATTCTTGCCAGTAAAGAATACTCTCCCCAAAATATAGTTTTTTCTGATAGTTATATTTCTTTTGTTTCTTTTTTCCTTTCTTATTTCCCTTATTCACTGCCATCAGGTGATTCTATTCAAAATCATTTAGTCAATTTTTCCAACGATTCTTTCTCTGGACAACTTCTTGATCGACACTTTTATTTTGGCAGAATTAATTGGTCAAATCTAAACGAATTTCCTAAAGAAACGCTTTATATTATTCCAAAATCAGAGTATCAAGCCCAGTCTTTGTCCTCCTCCTTCAATATTTTGAAAAACATTCCCAAAAAATATACCAATCAGGAAGAATTCTATATAATCAAATCAGTATCAGACTTATGAGTAAAAAAAAAGATATTCTTAAATTAATTTTAGTTTTATTATTTGGGCTATTTATTCGTTTAATTTTATTAGATAGAATCCCTGTTGGAATCAATGACGATGAACTTCATTTTGTTCTTAATGCCAAAAGTTTTTTTTATGGCCAAAATTTCTCTTTATCAGAAATGTCCAGTGTTGTCTTTGCTCCAATAATTGGGCCTTTACCGCTTAACCTTTTTACTGTCAAACTTCCATATGCCATTATTAGTATTTTTTCTATCTTACTCCTTTACTCAATAGTTAAAAAGTTAACCAAAAGTTCCAATTTATCTCTTCTGATAGCTCTTGTTGCTTGTCTTAATCCTTGGAGTATTTATACTGCCCGCACTTCTTTTGACGCCCCATTAGCCATTTTCTTCTTTCTCTTATCCTTATATTTAATGGTCAAAGCCAAACCATTACCTATATTTTTGTCTATAATTACAGGGTTTCTAGCTTTTAATTCATATATTGGAACTAAAATTCTTTATTTTCCTTTTACTGCCATCTCTTCTTTTTATTGTTGGAAATTTTTAAGCCAAAAACTTAGCAAACATTATTTATTAGTCACTTTATTTTCTCTATTGATTACTCTCAATTTTATATTTTCTCTTTCCCACCAAACAGTCGGTCAACGACTTTCAGAATTATGGGCCCCAACTTCACCCAAAATAGCCGCTCTAGTCAATGATGAAAGACGTGAATCTCTTCGGCCGGCACTTTCTCTTTTTACCAATAAATATACCATTTACTTCAGAGAGTCATTTAAGAAATACCTTAATAATTTTTCTCCTAACGTACTATTTTTAATAGGCGATTCTGCTTTTACCGGATCTCTTTGGATTCATGGTTATTTTTATTATCTCGATATTTTATTGATAATTTTTGGAATTATTTTTCTTTATCATAATTATCGTTATTTTTTCTTTTTGGTTTTATCCTTTATCCTAATCTCACCAATACCAGAGGCTATTCGCTCTGACTCTATCCCAGCCTATGTTTTCCATTCATCATTTCAATATCCTTTTCTTTTCATTTTGCTTGGATCAGGAGTTTTTTACTTTTTTAAAATAATTAAATTCAAACCACTAAAAATATTTTTTATTTTTTTGTATCTCTTAAGTTTTCTTAATTTTTTAAATATTTATTTTATAAAATCACCTGTATATCAATCCGAAAGTTTCGTTTTCAGTCACCGTCTGGTTGGTAAATATTTAAACTTAGAAAACCAGAAAAATCGAGAAACTTATTTTTTGACTCAACAACCAGAACTCATGTTCCGTTCTTTCCTTTTTTACAACAATCTTTTCACCCGACAAAATTTTCAATTAATCCAAAAAAGTTATTCCCAATCCCACGATTCCTTTACTTTTGGCTACGTTCATTTTATTAATAACGAAAATTTACTCCCCAAAGAAGGCAACTTTACTTTAATTTTTGATGTTAATAACTTTAATTTTGATGATCCCGGATCCTCCTTATTTGTTAGTCGTATTTCTGATGCTGGCAAAATCTTTTCAATTCATCATGGAACTTCCTGTCAAAATATTCAAATGGAAACTTTTGTTCACGATATAAATTTTTCTGATTTAAAAATAGAAAAATTAAACGAAACTTATTTTTGTCGTAAATTTATCACTATATGAAATCCAAAAAAATATTTAATCTAATACTACTTCTTATTCTTTCAATTTTTACTTTCTACAGACTTTTACGCCCTGGTTATTTTTCCATGATGGACGACATGCATGTTTTCCGTCTTCAACAATTTGATCAATGTCTCAAAGATGGTCAAATTCCTTGTCGCTTTATTACTAATGGGGGATTAGGATACGGTTATCCTCTTTTTAATTATTATCCTCCGCTCTCATATTCCATTGCTGAAATTTTTCACCTCACTGGATTCAGTCTAATAAATAGTCTAAAAATAACTTTTGCTATTTCCCATATCATTGGCCTTTTAGGCATGTATTTATTTGCTAATCTATTTTGGGGAGAAATAGGTGGAATAATTTCTGCCATTCTTTTTCTTTTTGCTCCTTATCAGGCTACCAATGCCTTTGTTCGTGGAGATATAGCTGAATTGCTTGCTATCAATATTATCCCTTGGGTTTTTTACTTTTTAACCAAATTTATTAATCAAAACAAAAATAAACTTGGACTAATTTTCTCATTATCTGCTCTACTACTAACTCATAATCTAATTAGCCTAACCATAGCCCCCATCCTTCTAACTTACTCTCTTTTTCTCCTCTTAAAAAACAAAAAATTAAAAATAAATTCTATTATTAAATTATCTATTCCTGTCCTTTTTTCTATCGGACTTAGTGCCTTTTTTATTCTACCTGCCCTTTTTGAAAAAAATCTAGTTACTGTTGAAACCATGACACAAGGCTATTTTTATTATGTTAATCATTTTGCTACTCTCAAACAACTATTTATCTCTCGCTTTTGGGGTTACGGAGCTTCTCTTTGGGGTCCAATCGACGATATGGCTTTTTCAGTCGGCATTGCTCAATGGATTTTACCCTTAGTGGCAATCATATTATTTTTATTCAAAAGAAATAAAAAATATTTTCCTTTAATTATTTTATTTTCCCTTATTTCTTTGTTTTCTCTCTTTCTAACTCATAACAAATCCACCTTTATCTGGAAAATATTACCCTTTATGGCTTATTACCAATTTCCTTGGCGCTTTCTATCAGTTGCCATTTTTACTCTTTCATTTATTTCAGGATCTATTGTTTTATTTATCAAAAAAAAGTTTCAAATTTTCCTTCTAACAATAATTATTATTTCTACTCTTCTATTAAATTTTTCTTATTTCAAAGAAGATATTTGGTATTCAAACTTAACCGATAATCAGGAACTTTCTCAAGATCGTTTAATCGCTCAAAGTGGTGCAGGTCTAAAAGATTATTGGCCAAAATTTGGACAAAACTTTCCAACTTCATTTGCCCCAAATCAACCAACCGCTTCCAATAACATCAATATAAATTACTTCTATAAGAATAGTCGACAGGTAAATCTTATTGCTAATGTTGATTCTGACGGTACAATTATTATTCCTTTGGTTTACTTCCCAAACTGGTATCTTACTATTGATGGACAACCATCAGAAATTAAAATAGATCCTGATTTAGGACTAATTAAGTTTGATGTTCAAAAAGGTAATCATACTATCTTCTTGGAGTTTAAAAACACTCCAATTCGCAATATTACCAATACAATCAGTTTGGTCTCCTTATTTTTAATCATAATTTTAGTTCTTAAACCAAAATTTAAAAATGAAAAATAAAATTATTTTTATTTTCTTACTTGTACTTGCTTTTTTTCTACGGTTTTGGCAACTTAATAAATTTCCAGTTAGTCCAAATTGGGATGAAATTAGCCATGGTTACAACGCTTATAGCCTCCTAAAAACTGGGAAAGATCAATGGGGAGTATCATGGCCAATCTTTAATTTCCGCGCTTATGGTGATTATCCTACCACTCTGAACATGTATCTTTCACTTCCTTTCATATATTTTTTTGGGTTAAACATTTGGTCTATTCGTTTAATTTCAGCCCTTTGTGGTTTTGGTCTTGTTATTATTTCCTATTTCTTAGGAAAAGAAATTTTCAAAAACAAAAAATTATCCTATTTACTCATGTTTTTAGTTGCCATCTCTCCCTGGACTTTTTTTCCATCAAGGGGCGTTTTCCAATCAACAGTTGCTCAATTTTTCTTTGCCTTAGGTATCTTATTTTTAATCAAATCCGTCAAAAAAATAAATTTTTTTCCACTTGCAATCTTTTTTAGTTCAATTTCTACTTATGCCTATCATAACACCAAAATTATTATTCCAATTCTACTTCTAGCTTATTTCATAGTCTTCTGGAAAAAACTGAAATCAAAATTTCACCAACACACAAAAATTTTCTTATTTGGGCTTTTAATTCTGTTTATCCTAATAGCTCCTCAAATAATAAATATCTTTGATAAAGATGCTCAAGCTCGTAGTCGCTGGGTTTTTGCCATTAACCCAACAACTATCAATCAAATTGAAAACAATAGAAACAATTTTACTGGTAATCCTTTAATCGGAAAATTTCTTTATAACCGGATCACTGCCTTTTCGTTGATTACCGCCAAAAATTATCTTGGCTTTTTAAATCCCAAAATTCTGTTTTTTAATAGCACTCAAAATTTTCAATTTAACATTCCTGATACTGGAGTTCTTTACTCTATTTGTTTACCTTTTTATTATATTGGTCTCATTTTTTTAATCACCAAATTTTTCAAAAAAGATAAAAAATCTATCTTTTTGGTTCTATGGTTTTTAATTGGTCTTGTTCCAGCAGTAATTACCGTTGGTGATTTTCCTATTATTCGAGCAATGACTATCCTCCCTCTACCTCAAATTTTTATAGTTTTTGGCCTCTCCCAAACAATTAATTTTCTTAAAAAAGATAAAATCAAAACATTATTTTTAACCCTATTTTTAATTATTTTATCTATTCAATCATTTAAATATTTTCAAAAATATTTTACTACTTACGCCACTGACCATTCAGATTCATGGCAATATGGCTATCAGCAAGCCGTTGAACTTATCAAATCTAACTATCATAATTATGATCAAATCATTGTCACTAAAAAATATGGCGAAGCCCATGAATTTATCCTATTTTACTGGCCATGGAATCCACTTACATACCAAAATGATCCAAAACTAAACTGGGATTATCATGCTGATTGGTACTGGGTTAATGCCTTTGATAAATTTAAATTTATCAACGATTGGGAAATCAAAGAAGAAACAAAAAATATAAAACAAAAAACTCTTTTAATCACTTCTCCTAACAACTATAATCTAGAAAATAGCCAGCTTATTAAGACTATCTATTTTCTTGATGGCCAACCAGTATTCGATATTTTAAAACTAAATGAATAAAAAAAATAAATTTTTTTTAACCATCATTATTCTAATCTCATTTTTGATTAGATTTTATAAAAGCTGGGATTATCCTTCACTTCTTTGGGATGAAGCTGCTCTTGGTTACAATGCTTATTCAATCTTACAAACAGGTAAAGATGAATATGGTCAAATTTTACCTATAATTTTCAAGTCATTTGGAGACTACAAGCCAGGACTCTATGTCTACCTTTGTCTACCTTTTATTAAAATATTTGGTCTTAATCAACTTTCTACCAGGCTTCCTTCGATTATATTAGGATCTCTTCTACCACTTTTAATTTATTTTCTTATCAAAGAAATAAATCCAAAATCACACAAAATTGCTCTGTTAGCCGCCTTGATTACTGCTTTTAATCCTTATAATATCCACTTTAGTCGGGGAGCTTGGGAAACTAATATTCTTACTTTCGAATTAGTCACCGCTTCTTTTCTATTTTATCGATACATCAACCGTCAAAAAACTAGATATCTATTTTTCTCGGCCATAATTTTTGGCCTATCTCTCTTCACTTACCAAGCCGGCAAAATGATCAGCCTTTTCCTTATTATCATTTTATATCTACTCAATTTTAAACAAATAAAAATAAAACAACTATTTTCCAACTTTATCATCCCTTTAGCTATTTTTAGTATTCCCATTTTATGGGGGCTTGTTTTCACCAATAATGGCAATCGTCTAAAAGTGGTTAGCCTTTTTTCCTATCCTCGAAATGAATCCGAAGTTCAAACTATTATTTCTGAAACTAATAAACTTGATTATCAAATTTTTTATAATCCCATCAATTTCTTTAGTAAAAATTTCCTTTCTCGATATTTCAACCACTTTTCACCTCGATTCTTAACTTTTGAAGGTGATTGGCAAAACCCTCGACACTCACCTCCTTATATTGGGGTTATCCTTTATCCTAGCCTAATATTTTTAGTTTTCGGAATATTTTTTGCCTTTTCTAAAAAAAATAATAAAATTAATCTGTTCTTTATCTTATGGTTACTTTTAGCTCCTATCCCCGCATCCCTTACTAAGGATTCAGTTCAATCAGTCAGGGCTATGTCTTTTTCTGTTCCATTGGTTTATTTCATTAGTTTAGGAATTTATTCTTTCTTTAAAAAATATAATTATCTTTTATTAAAAATATCTGTTGTTTTACTCTACTTACTTTCTTTTATTTATTACGGTGACCTTTATTTAAATCATATGCTTAAAAAAAGTCCTATCGATTTTATTTATGGCTATCAACAAGCGATTAATTATGTCATAAAAAATCAAAATAAATTTGATCGAATATATCTGACTGATTACTATGGACAACCATATATCTATTATCTTTTTTATTCCCAATACCCACCCATCGAATACCAGCAACAAGCACTTCTTGAAGATGCCACCTTAGATACCGGTCACATTAAAACTATTGATAATATCTATTTTGAAACTGCCCAATTTAATTTTATTCAAGATCATCCTGGAACACTCGGAGTTTTTTCTCAAGAAGAAATCTATCGACAAGGAATAGATCAAAAACCAGAGTTCTCCAAATTTATTCCATTAAGTCCTATTGGCAATATTTCTACTTTTTATGCTTATGAAAACCCATAAATTAATTCTTTGTCTAATTATTTTTATAGCCTTTTTTCTTCGTTTTATTAATCTTTGGGATACTCCAGCTTTAAATCCTGATGAAGCTGCTCTTGGATATAATGCTTATTCACTCATATTAACTGGTAAAGATGAACATGGAACCTCTTGGCCTCTCCACTTCAAGTCCTTTGGAGACTATAAACCAGGAGGGTATGTTTATTTGGCTATTCCTTTCGTAAAAATTCTTGGGCTCAACCCACTTGCTGTTAGATTACCAAATTTAATTTTATCAATCTTAACAATTCTATTTTTATATAAACTAATTTTAATTTTTTCTAAAAACAAAAAACTGGCTTTATTATCCGCTACTGTTTTAACCCTTTCTCCTTGGCATATCCATTTTAGTAGGGGGGCTTGGGAATCTCAAACCGCTTTATCATTTATAATAATCGGCACGTATTTTTTCTTTAAATCAATTCAAAAAAAATTCCTTCCAAATTTTTCTCTATTTGTTATTTTTTACGTTCTTTCCTTATATTGTTATCATTCAGCCCGAATAATTGCTCCATTATTAGCCTTAACTTTAATTATCCTTTATTTTCAATTTCTTATTAAAAAAATTCCTCAAATTTTTATTCCAATTATTATTGGGCTGGCTTTTATAATCCCTGTAGCTGTTTCCTTTCTCCATAATGGAGGAACCACTCGATTTGGAGGTGTGGGTTTAACCGCTGACCAAGGGCCTATTTGGCGAGCTAATGAACTAATAAACCAACATACTAATTCAAATCAATTAAGCCGAATCATTCATAATAAAAAAATTCTCTATTTAATTTCTTGGGGCCAAAAATATAGCTCTCATTTCAATCCTAATTTTCTATTTATTGATGGTGATGAAGTCCCACGTTCTAAGATTCCGGAAATGGGCCAGTTATATCTAATTGAATTACCATTTTTGATTTTAGGTGTCATTTTTATTCTCAAATCAAAATTTTTCTCTTCCAAAGTTAAAAAATTTATTTTTTCCTTTCTCTTCATTGCCCCCTTAGCCTCATCTCTTACTTTCCAAGCTCCTTCAGCTCTTAGAAGTCTCCCTTTAACTATACCTCTCTCTATCCTAACTACTGGCGGTATTTACTATCTTTTAGAACTTCTCAAGAAATATTCTAAAATATTAATTCCCCTTATCATAATTGCTTATCTCTATTCTGGGGCTTATTACTTAGATTCTTATTTCCTCCACTATCAAAAACGTTATCCTTTTGCTTGGGAATATGGTTTTGATCAATTAGTTCCTTATTTAGAATCACAAAAAAATCAATATGAAAACATTTATATTACCAATAAATACGATCAACCCTACATTTTATTTTTATTTTTCTCTAAATATCCACCTGCACAAATTCAATCACAAATTAAATTAACTCCACCAGATAATTTCGGTTTTTCAACAGTGCTAAACTACGACAATTATCATTTTGGTAAAATTGAATGGGATACTATTCCCAACAACTCACTGATAGTCAGCAGTGACGAAGAAATACCGGGAATACCTTTTAAAATTATTAATTCCCCTAATCAAAAACCAGCTTTTAAGCTTTATCAAAAAATATGAAAAAAAATTCAACTTTATCAGTCACTTTAGCCACTTATAATGAAGCTAAAAATATCACCCGATGCCTAGAAGCTGTCAAAGATTTTGCTGACGAAATTATCGTCGTCGATGGTCAATCCCAAGATGATACTACTACTTTAGTCAAAAAATTCAAACAAGCTAGAGTAATTTCAACTACTAACAAGCCCATGTTTCATACTAATAAACAAATGGGGATTTCCGCTTGTAAAGGAGATTGGATTCTACAACTTGATGCCGATGAAATTGTCACTCCTCAATTAAAACAAGAAATCGAAGAAATCTTAAAAAAAGATCCAAAAAATATTTCTGAAAATGGATTTTGGATCCCCCGAAAAAACTACTTTTTAGGAACATTTCTTAAAAAAGGAGGTCAATATCCCGATCCTACCATTAGATTTTATAAAAATGGTAAAGCCCATTTACCCTGTAAAGACGTTCATGAACAAGCTGAAGTAGATGACGGTTTAGTTGGTTGGCTTAAAAATGATTTAGAGCATTATGCTGATACTTCTTTTTCTCTATATTTACTTCGAGCCAATCGTTACACTACTCTTTTAGCCGATGAACTAAAATCTAAAAAAACCCCAATTGGATTTACTAGTTTTTTAAACTTTTATCTAATCAAACCCACTTGGTGGTTCCTTAAAACATTTTTCCGTCATCGAGGATACGTTGATGGCTTTCCAGGATTCGTTTTTTCATTTTTTTCTGCTCTTCGTTTTCCTATTGCCTATACCAAATATTATGAATTAATAAAAACTAATCGAGGTATTAATTTATCCCAAGATTGGGACAAAAAATAATGATAAAAATTGCCATAAACATTTCTCCAGTTTTTAACGGCAATTCCATTAGAGGAGTTGGTTATTATACTATTAATTTAATCGATGCCCTCAAAAAAGAAATAAAAAACAATTCAGACTACAAAAATTGGAGTATCCGCTTAGTAAAAAAATCATCTATTTTTAAAACAGGCAAATACGACCTTATTCATTATCCTTTTTTTGATCCGTTTAATTTAACCTTATCAATCAATCAATATACACCTACAGTTGTCACTGTCCATGATCTTATCCCAAGAGAATTCAAAAAACATTTTCCAGTTGGAGTTAAAGGTAATTTAAAATGGCTAATCCAAAAACATCAACTTAAAAAAGTCTCAAAAATTATAACTGTTTCTAATTACTCTCGTGACATTATCAATAAAATTACCAAATACCCCTTAGACAAAATATTTACCACTTATTTAGCAGCTGATAAATCTTTTAAAAAAATTATTGACCAAAAAAAACTAAAAGAAATCCGTTCAAAATATAATTTACCATCAAAGTTTATTCTTTTTGTTGGTGACATTAATTGGAATAAAAACGTCCCCAATCTAGTCAAAGCCTGTCTTAAATCAAAATACCCCTTAGTAATTGTTGGTTCTGCTGTCACCAAAAAAGATGTTCCCAAACACCCATGGACTAAAGATTTACTTTGGCTCCAATCAAAATATCAAGAAAACAAAGAAAGTAATAACTTAATCTTTACTGGCTTTGTTCCAGATGAAGATTTGCCTTTAATCTACAATCTTGCCACTATTTATTGCCAACCCTCCTTTGCTGAAGGATTTGGACTTCCTTTAATTCAAGCAATGCAATCAGGATGTCCTATTGCTTATAGTCAAACTACTTGTTTACCAGAAATTATGGCCAACAATGGTCTCTCTTTTGATCCAAATTCCATTGAAGAGATAAGAAATACTCTTAAAAAATATTGGGAAGATAAAAACATTAGACAAAAATATAGCCAATTAGGATTAGAATATGTCAAAAATTTCAACTGGAGCTCTACTGCCCAACAAACTCTAGCAGTATATAAATTAGCTCTATTAAATGGAAAATAAACACCACTTTTTGTCGGTAATTGTCCCTATCTACAAACAAGAAAAAACCATTAAAAAAGATTTAAACAATATTGATCAAGTCTTAAAACAAATTCGTTATCAATATGAAATAATTGCCGTAGTTGACGGAAAAAATATTGATAATTCTTATAAAATCGCTCAAAAAATCAAATTGCCAAATCTAAAAGTATATGGTTACAAAAACAACCATGGCAAAGGTTATGCTGTTCGTTTTGGTATGGCCAAAACAAAAGGGGACTATATTGCCTTTATCGATGCTGGAATGGAAATCGACCCCAACGGTATTTCTATGATTTTAGAACACATGGAATGGTACAACGCCGACATTGTTGTCGGTTCAAAACAACATCCTGCATCACAAATAAACTATCCTTTAGATAGAAAAATAATTAGTTTTGGCGGACATCTTATTGCCCGATATCTACTTGGAATCAATATTAGAGATACCCAAGCTGGCCTAAAAATATTTAAACGTAAAGTACTTATTAAAGTTCTTCCTCGACTCCTAATAAAAAATTATGCCTTTGACTTAGAAATACTTTCTGTGGCTAACTATCTTGGTTTTAAAAACATCTATGAAGCCCCAATTAAATTAAATTATGATTTTTCTAGTTTAACTCATGCCTCCGGCCTAAAAATTATCATTCAATCTCTAATTGATGCCCTAGCTGTTTTTTATCGACTTAGAATTCTCCACTATTACGACAATAAAAACAAAAGAAAATGGGTTTTTGACCCTGATTTAAAAATGCGTATTAATACTGGAAAACTATGAAAAAAGTACCATTTTTCTCAATTATCATTCCTGTTAGAAAATCTAATCCTTACTTAAAAGAAACTATAAAACAACTCAAAAAACAAACCTTCAAACAATTCGAAACCTTAATTATCACCGATAAGATTTCTGGTTCAGCTAATCCTGCCGAAAAAAGAAATCTTGGTGCTAAAATGGCCAAAGGTCAATATCTTACCTTTTTAGATGACGATTCTTATCCCAATAAAAATTACCTCAAAAATATTTTTAAAATAATTCAAAAACACCCAGAGTATTCAGGAATTTGTGGCCCATGTTTAACTCCGCCAAAAGATAATATTTATCAAAAAGCCTCAGGGTTAATGTGGTCTAGCTATTTGGGAAGTGGAGGAGCTGGATCTTATCGTAACAATATTAGCCCATCTCGTTTCGTCGATGATTTTCCTAGTGTCAACCTCACTGTCAAAAAAAAAGATTTTCAAACAATCAAAGGCTTTGATACTTCTTACTGGCCTGGGGAGGATACCATTCTTTGTCTAAAATTAACCAAAAAACTTCATAAAAAAATTTTTTATCATCCATCAGTTATTGTTTATCATCACCGCAGATCAGTTATCATTCCTCATCTTCAACAAATAACTCGTTATGCTATTCATCGAGGATTTTTTGCCAAAAAATTTCCCGAAACTAGTCTCAAAATAGGTTATATAGCTCCCAGTCTATTTGTTATTTATCTAATAATTTTAACTATTATCAATCAAATCAATTACCAACTTATATTCAACATTCCATTATATCTATATTTATTAATATTAATATTTACCCTCTTTTTATTTATTTTTCAAAAAAATAAATTTAAAACATCTCTTTTAGCTATGATTACCATTCCTCTGACTCACATTTACTACGGTATACTATTCCTACATGGATTTTTCAAAAAAGATATCAAATTCAAAGCCCATGCCTTCGATAAAAAAACCGGCAAATATATTGGTGGTTAAATCAGTTTCTATCTCTTATCCTCCCCTCAAGTCCCCAAAAGGGTCTCCCTTTTTGTCTCAAAACCGCCAATTCCAATGGACTAATACTGGTAACGTTATTTACCCGATTATTCCAGCTTATGCTGCTACTCTCTTACAAAGCCACGGATTAAAAGTTTTTTGGGATGATGCTATTGCCCAAAATTTAACCTACCAACAATGGTTTAACCAACTTAAAAAAAATAAACCTAATTTAATTGCTATTGAAACCAAAACTCCGGTCATAAAAAAACACTGGCAAATAATTAAACAAATCAAACAAAAGTGTTCTTGGAAACCAATTGTTGTTCTCATGGGAGATCATGTTACTGCTCTTCCTCAAGAATCAATTAAAAATAGTCCAGTAGATTTCGTTCTAATAGGAGGAAATTATGATTTTCTTCTTCTCGATCTAATTCAAAAAATAAATAAAAAAAATATCCCCAAAAACAAAGTTTTTAAACTTACAAAAAATCATAATCTCAATTCGCTTCCTATCATTGATCGGCAATTAACCCAATGGCAACTTTATGCCTACAATAACACCAATTACAAACATAAACCAGGTTCATATATAATGTCTGGCCGAGACTGTTGGTGGGGGAGATGCACTTTTTGTTCATGGACTACCCTCTTCCCAGGAAGATGCTTCCAGCACTTTTCTGTTAAACACACTATTGCCGAAATTAAAAACTTAGTTAACAATTTTGGAATCAAAGAAATTTTTGATGATTCTGGTACCCTTCCTGTAGGAATTTGGCTCAAAGATCTCTGTCGCCAGCTTATTAAAACAGGATTGAACAAAAAAGTGACAATTGGGTGCAATATGCGTTTTGGTGCCCTATCTCAAAAAGAATATTTTCTTATGAAACAAGCTGGGTTTAGATTTATTCTTTATGGTCTCGAATCTGCCAATCAAAAAACTCTCGACTTTATCAATAAAAATGAAAAAACTAGCTATGCTATAAAAACCCTCTTGATGGCCAAAAAAGCTGGTCTCGAACCACATATCACTGTTATGGTTGGTTATCCTCATGAATCCCTTAAAGAAGCTCAAAGAACTCTCGACTTAGCTAGATATATTTTTAGGCAAAATTTAGCCGACTCAATCCAAGCCACCCTTCTAATCCCATATCCAGGAACACCTCTTTTCCAATATTGCCAAAAAAATAAACTTCTTTTAACTACTGATTGGAATAAATATGACATGCGTCAATCAGTTATAAAATCTCCTATTTCACCACACAAACAAATCGAATTAATTCAAAATCTATTTAAAGGCATTTTAACTCCCCAGTTTATAATCAAAAAAATAACATCCATCCGCTCACTTAATGATCTTCAACACCTAATAAATTACACATTTAAATATCTAAAAAAACTAAAAGACTTCCATGGTTAAAATAACTTTTGTCATACCTACTCTCAACGCTCAAAAAGTTCTTGAAAAATGTCTTAAGTCTATTATTAAACAAGACTATCCTCAAAAAAATTACGAAATATTGATTGCTGATGGAGGATCTACTGATAAAACTCTTTTAATTGCTAAAAAATATAATTCAAAAATATATAAAAACCCATTAAAAACTGCCGAAGCTGGCAAAGCCGTCGGTGTTAATCACGCCAAGGGACAATATATTTGCCTCATCGATTCCGATAATATTATTCCCAATAAAAATTGGCTCAAAAAAATGCTTTTACCTTTAGAAACTAATTCAAAAATTATTGGATCAGAACCCATAGAATTCACTTACCGCCCTTCTGGAGGCATTATTGAACGCTATTCAGCCCTAATTGGAGCCAATGATCCATACGCTTTTATTACCGATGTCTACGACCGTAAAAATTTTATCAATAATCAATGGACTGGTCTTAAAATAGACCAAATTGATAAAGGTCAATATTTAGAAATAAAACTAAAACCAAAAAGTCTAATTCCAACAATTGGAGCCAATGGTACTATTTTTAGAACAGATTTTCTCAAAAAAAATCTAAAGTCAGATTATCTTTTTGATATCGATATAATTTCTCAAGTTATTAACCAAACCAAAAAGGAAATTCTCTTTGCCAAAGTAAAAGTCGGAATTATCCATACCTTTTGTGAGTCTTCAATCAACAAATTTATCCGAAAACAAAAAAGACGTCTAGTTGATTACTATTCCTACCAACACCTTCGGCAATATAATTGGGCTCCTGTCAATCAGAATGGCCAAAAAAAATTCATATTATATAGTTTATTTATCTTTCCTAGTCTTTTTGATTCAATTAGAGGATTTACAAAAAAACCCGATCCTGCCTGGTTTCTTCACCCAATTCTTTGCTTTATTACTCTTTTTTACTACACATTTATTACTTTAAAGTTTAAAATTGGATTACTTAAACCAATTAATCGAAATTCATGGCAACAATAGACATTCTTATCCCAACCTACAATGGTTCTTCTTGTATTAAATACACTATTGAAAGTATTCTTTCTCAAGATTTCAAAAATTTTCGTATTATCGTCTCCGACGATGCTTCAAAAGATAATACTATTCCTATTATCAAGAAAATAAAAGATAAAAGAATTTTTATTCACAAAAATAAAATCAATCAAGGTTATTCTAAAAATCTTGAAACTGCCCGAAAGTTAGCCACCGCCCCAATAATTTATTTGATGGGCCAAGATGATATTATGGCCGAACACACCCTCACTAATACCATCAAAGCTTTTAAATTAAATCCTGATATTGGAGCTGTTACTAGACCCTACTACTGGTTTGACAAAGACATTAAAATTGCTGTTCGAGCCAAAAAACAATTAAATCCCAAAAAAGACACCATTGTAAAGATAATTAATAATCCAGAAAAAGTAATTAGAGTTTTCGAAACACTTGATCAACTTTCCGGCTTAGCTTATCGTCGTAAGTTCATGAAACTCCCATTTCACCCAGATATCTTTCCTTGCCATATTTATCCTTTTGCTGACATTTTTAAAAACCATCCAGTTGTTTTCCTAAAAGACTACAATATCGCTGTTCGTATCGCCAGTAGTCAAACTCGAAGCCTATCCTCCATTTATAATAAATCTCCCATGTTAAGTTGGATCGAAATGGTTAAATCAGTTTATTCAGACAAAAAATATCAAAAGATTCAGAAATATTTAATTAAGGATTTTATTACCAAAAATTATGTTGGTTTGGTTCAGCTCAGAAACTATGCCAAATACCAATATTTTCTTAGAGAAATCTGGTATTTAATCAAATTCAACCCAAGTAATTTATTAAGTTTTGGTTTTTGGTTTTTCTCTCTTGGCTGTATTATCACTCCAGCTTCACTATTAATTCCTATGGTTGATTGGTACAAAAACAAAATTTATTCCCAATCAATTAAAGATATAAAAATTAATTATAAACTTTAATGAAAATACTTGGACTCACTGCACCCATGTCATGGAATTCAGCTGCTGCCTTAGTTGTTGATGGCAAATTAATCGCCGCTGTCGAAGAAGAAAGATTTAATGGTCTTAAACATTCTCCTAGAATTCTTCCCTTAAAATCAATTCAATATTGTCTAAGACAAGCCAAAATCAATCCTCAAGATATCGATGCCATTGGTTTTGGCTACCGCCACCCAATTGATTACTATCTCCGATCCTTTGCTGAAAATTTGAAAGTAGCTAATCTTAAAAGAGGCATTCGAGAATTAGGTGCCTTTAGTGAATATTATGTCGGCCTTATTAGACTTTTTGATTGGTTAAAGGCTAATAATTTCCGAACAGAAGGTAAAGATAAAATGAAAATTTTCTTTTTTCCTCATCATCTTACTCATGCTGCTAGTGCTCATTATTGTTCTGGTTTTAATCAATCAAATATTATTACCATAGATGGTCAAGGAGAAGAGGATTCTGGTTCAATTTTTTTCGGTAATCAACAAAAACTTAAAAAAATTAAAAGTATCAGCAGCAATCAAAGCCTCGGCTGGGTATATGCCACCTCCACTGATATTCTTGGATTCAAAGCTCACAGCCATGAAGGTAGAACCATGGGGCTAGCTGGTTGGGGAAAGAAAAAGCTATCCTATTCAAAATATTGGCAAGTAAATAAATACAACTATAAACTTCTTTCTCATTGGGAAGAAAATCTTCGTCATGATTTTGGTCCAAGAAGAGAAAGAAATGAAAAACTTACCGATAAACATAAAAACTTAGCTCTAATGACTCAAAGATTTACTGAAAAAGCCGGTATTTCGTTAGCCCGATTGGCCTATTCCAAAAATCAATGCTCTAATTTTTCACTCGCTGGGGGAGTTGCCCTAAATTGTGATATGAACGCTAAAATATGGCAACAACCATTTGTTAAAGACATTTTCATTCAACCAGCTTCTTCAGATGCTGGTACCGCCATTGGAGCTGCTATGGAAATAAGCAATCAATTTGGAGAACCAACTAACTTCAAAATGACCCATGCTTATTGGGGTCCAGGATTTTCTGACAATGAAATAGAAACAATCCTCAAAGAATCAAAAATAACTTATACAAAAACTAAAAATATTGCCCAAGAAACAGCTAAATTACTTTCCAAAGGCAAAATAGTTGCTTGGTTCCAAGGAAGAATGGAAATTGGGCCCAGAGCTCTTGGAAACCGCAGTATTCTAGGTCATCCCAATCTAAAAGGAATGAAAGATAAAATCAACCGCGAAGTTAAACATCGTGAAGATTGGCGACCATTCGCTCCTAGTCTTTTAGACGAATATGCTGCCGATTACTTTGAAAACTACCATACTAGCCCTTTCATGATTCTAACTTTTGACACCAATAAAAAAGGCCAAAAAGAATTAAGTCAAACAATTCATGTAGACAATACCGCCCGTATCCAAAGTGTGGTCAAAGAAGACAATCCTTTATACCACTCCATGATTAGTGAATTTGCCAAAATTACTGGCATCCCAGCAGTTTTAAATACCTCATTTAATGATTCCGAACAACCCCTTGTCTGTACTCCCAAAGAAGCCATAAAAACTTTTTTCGGTACAGGGTTAGACTATCTTGCTATTGGTAGTTTTCTAATTGGCAAGCCCAAAAAATAATTATGAAAATAGTTTTTGTTGGTATTGGTGTTGAAAGCCTAGCTATTGAATTTTTATCTAGCTTTCTTAAACAAAAAGGTCACCAAGTTGAACTCGTTTTCGATCCAACTAGTTTTGCCACCGAAGCAGTTCAGTCACCCAAAATCGCCAAAGTCTTTGATATTCAAAAAGAAGTTATTCAACAAATAATCAACAAAAAGCCCGATTTTATCGGCTTTTCAATCTTCACCATCAACTATCAAAGATGTCTTAAATTAGCCAAAATTCTAAAAAAGAAATTGCCCAACACTCCAATAATCTTTGGTGGAATTCATCCTACTTCAGTCCCAAGTTTAGTTATCAAAGAAAAAAATGTCGATATGATTTGTATCGGAGAAGGGGAACATGCTCTAAACGAACTCCTGAAAAATCCTACTAGAACCGACATAAAAAATATCTGGTTTAAAAAAGACAAAAAAATCATCAAAAATACTTGTCGACCATTAATTAAAAATCTAAATAAATTACCTTTTCCCGATAAAGATCTTTATTATCAAGTTTACCCTGGTTTTTTCAATGATTATTACACTATTTCCAGCCGTGGTTGTCCTTTCAATTGCACTTACTGTGGTAATAATGTTATTAATAAAATTTACACTGGTCTGGGTCCAAGAATTCGCCGTCGCAGTCCTAAAAATATAGTCGATGAATTAGCTGCTGCCAAAAAAAAGTACCGTCTTAAAAGAATTACTTTTGTTGATGATGTTTTTGTCCAAGACCTTAAATGGCTCAAAGAATTTACCAAAGAATATAAAAAAAGAGTCAATCTCCCTTATGCCATGCTCACTCACCCAATGTTTTTAACTTCAGACATCGCCAAACTTTTAGTTAAATCTGGATGTTATTTCCTTCTTTTTGGTATTCAAAGCGCCTCAGAAGAAATCAGAAAAAAAATTCTAAATCGATTTGAAACTAACCAGCAAATCTATCAAGCTGCTAAAAATTGTCACCAAGCTGGACTTAAATTTTCTATTGATCACATTTTTAATATTCCTACTGAAGGAATTAAAGAATATCAAGAAGCCGCTGAATTTTATTACAGTCTCCACCCATCGGTCATCAATGCTTACTGGCTCCAATACTTTCCCAAAACAGAAATAGTCAACATTGCCCTAAAACACAAATATCTTAAAAAAACCGACATTAAAAAAATAGAAAACGGTTTAACCAACACCTCTCTTTCTGTTGGCATTGGTGGCAAAAACGCTTTCGATCCCACCATGGCCTATCGCAATATTCAATTTTACTTTATGCTCATGCCCATACTGCCAAACAATCTAAATCAAATAATCCTCAAAAAAAAATGGTATCTAATTCATTTAAAACCACCTTTAATATTAAATCTTTTTATAAAATTTCTAGTTATTCTTTTAAATAATCGGGCAATTGTCTATATCGAAATCGCCAAAAGTATTTTATACTTTGCCAAATATAGTTTGTCTCTAAAAATAAGATATGCTCTCAATAACAGAAATCAAACATAAATCAAATTACTATCTTTTCCATATCTTTTCTAAACTTCCGCTTTTTCTAAAATACTACATTTCTAAAATTCGTTTTCAACCAAAAATAGATAAAGGAAGCACTATTTACGGCTATACTGTTTTTGGCCCAAATGTTTCTATTGGAGAATATTCATACCTTCATTCACCCGCCAGACTAACTAATATAACTATCGGAAAATTCTGCTCAATCGCCCAAAATTTTGCTACTATCAGTCACCGTCACAAATACGAAAATTTCTTTAATTACAAGTTTAATAACGAAACAAATTCTCCTTTCTCGTTTAAATATTATAAAGAACCAGAAAAGGTAAATATTACTAAACCCATTACCATCGGTGATGATGTTTATATTGGTTACAACGTTACCATTCTCGGTGGAGTAAAAATTGGCAATGGTTCTATCATTGCTGCCAATTCTTTAGTTAATAAAGATATTCCTCCTTACACAATTTATGGCGGAGTACCAGCCAAATTTATCAAAAATAAAAAAATAAAAAATAAAGAAATAAAAAACTTTAATTTCAACCAAAAAAACTATCTTACAAAACTAGAAAAACTTCTCAAAAAACTTTATGAGAATACTAATTAATCTAGCCACCCTTACCAATAGTGGAGTCATTCCTATTTGGTTAAGAAAATTCCAAGAGTTATCAAAACACAGCCATCAAATTGACATTTTTTTTAACAACCAAGCTAATCAGATAAATTTCAATAAAATCGATCTATATAGATATAACGAATCTGCAAAAATTAAAAAACTTCCTAAAATAGAATCAAAAATAAAATTTATTTTTTATTCTCTCAAAAAAAACATTCAAGCTATATTAGCTATATCTAAATATAAAAATAAATACGATATAGTTTATTCTCCATCTTCAGTTCTTGATTTAGCTATTATGCCCTTTTTCCTAAAAAAATATAATCAAAAAATAGTTTGGACGACTGTTTTTGACAATATCGTCCCCATCACTGATCCTGGCAACAAAATAATTCGTTTTATTTCTTGGATATTCTTCCAAATTAGTTTAGTTCTAATTCGTCAAGCAGATCTAATCTTTACAATTTCTCCAGAACTTAAAAAATATCTCATTAATCAAGGTTTCGATAAAAACAAAATTATTATAACTGGAAATGGTATAGAAATTGATCTAATTAAAAAAGCCAAAAAAAATAGAAAATATAATTTTGATGCTCTTTTTATTGGTAGAATTAACGAAACTAAAGGCATTTTTGACATGCTTCAAGTTCTTAATCAAGTTAAAAAAGAATATCCTAACTTCACCTTAGCCATAATGGGAGAAGGGGATAATTCAACTAAAAATAAATTCATTCAAAAAATTAAAAAAATGAATCTTCAAAAAAACGTAAAATTTCTTGGTTATATTACTTCTGGAATCAAAAAATTCAATATTATCAAAAGCAGCCGTTCTTTTTGGTTCCTCAGTACTAGTCCCAGCGAAAGTTTTGGTATCGCTCTTATGGAAGCAGTTTCTTGTGGAATTCCAGCTTTTACTTATAAACTACCAACTTTTACTAAAATATATAAAAACAATGAAGTATTTTTTTCACCCCTTCACAAACCAAATATTGTTGCCCATAAAGTGACTAAACTTTTTCGATCCAAAAATTTTATCAATCAAAATGGTAAAAAATTACTGGGAAAATATTCTTGGAAAAATATCGTAAAAATAGAAAATTCCTCAATCCAAAAATTATTTATTTCTTAATGCTTCGTAAAGATTTTTCGCTTGAACATAGTCTGGAGCAACTCTAAGTATTGCTTCCAAAATTTCCTTTGCCTCCTTTATTTTTCCTGACTCAGCATCTACCACTGCCTCCACATAAGCCGTCTGTACATCATTAGGCCCATACTGTTTATACATAGCCAAATCAGACATTGCCAAATCAAATCTCTTTTGCATTAAATCTATTTGAATTAAACTCAAATAAGTCTGATATAAAGCCGGATTAAAATGCAAAGCCGTTCTATAACTATCCTGAGCTAAATCTAATCTCCCCATCTTATAAAAAATATTAGCCCGATTATGAAAAGCGTCAGCATAATTTGCCTTAACCACTGTCGACTGAGTAAAACCTTTTATTGCATTCTCATATTGACCCAATTTATCATAATCATCACCAATATTATTCCAGGCATTATGGCTATTTGGGGATACCTGACAAGTATTCACCCATAACTTATGATTCGTCTGCCAATCAATATTTCTCAAAAATACTCTTATCGAATAAACAGCTACTAAAATTACTAATAAAATTATAGATAAAGGTTTACTTTTTTTAGAAATCTTCTCAAGAATCATTGCCAAAAATATAGCAAAACCGGCCGATCCCAAAAACACATATCTCTCTGCCACCAACCAACTTATTTTTACCGGTGCCATCGACGGAGCTGTTGCTAAAAATATAAAAGCTAAGGCAAAAAACATCTTTTTATCTTTAAACCAAAACCAAACCACCATTGTCAAATAAATCAATAATATTATCCAATTGACCCAAGAAGGAATAACATACATTGTATGATACAAAGTCAAATCAACCGGCACCCAAATTAGTTGTAAATATTTTGCCATTGCTGTTGGATACTGGAAAAATGGATTATAAAAAATACTATCCGAAGCATTTACTCCAGAGTTAACATTTTGAATTCTCAACATTAATTGCGGCCACAAAATAATTACAATAATCAAAAACAAAACCCCAAAAATAGACAAAATCTTCAATAAGCTTACTTTTTCTTTTAATCTATGATCGATCACTACCCAAGACAAAATAGCCAACAAGGGCAACGCTGCCGATCTAGTCTTTTCAGTTACAAAAGTTAATAACGCCGCCACTAAAAAATAATATAAATATTTCTTTTCTTCAGTTTTCAAAAAATAAACAAACAAAAGCAAAGACAACAATACAAACAGTCCGTTAAACAAATAAGGTTTTCCGGAAACCCATGAAACCGCCTCCA
>JAQTUF010000023.1 GCA_028710865.1 Candidatus Shapirobacteria bacterium | reverse complement strand
TTGATTTTAAAAGCTTACTAATATAAATCAAGATACAGCCGGAAGCTATTGAATAAAGAATAAAGGCCTGATAGACCAACTTAAACATAGTGTTGGCCCGACGATATTCATAAATATAAATATCTTTGATATAAAGAATTTCCGGAATCAAAACTAAAATGGTGGCAACTAAGATAAGAGAAAAAATAAAGTAAGACGAATGATTTTTGGGTTGTTTGATTAAAAAATAAAGAAAAAAAGGTAAAGAAATTAACCAAAAACCGCCATATAAAACAAATAATTGGTAAAAAGGGGTATGAGAATCTGATAGTCTTATTCCTTCCATCATGGGAATAAAATTGATCGAGAAGGGTAAAGAAAATAAATACCAAAAAATAATAACTAAACCTCCATTAATAATACTTTTTATCAAACTAATGGGTCCATCTCTTTGGAAGTTTAGAAGAATAGTAAGTACAGCAAAAAATAGTCCATAGACAGCAAAATCCCAAGCGTTGGTCATATAACAAACAGATAAGATAAAACCCAAAAATAAATCAGAAAACCAATTGATTTTGGGTGACAAGCTTACAGTTAAAACTAAAAGTGTAGCAAGAAAGAAAATAACTACAGGGATGTCATTCATATGACCGTGAAGGTCAGCAACAACAAAACTATATATAGGAAATTCGTGGATAGTTTTGTCTTTGGTGTCCGGATCGTGCCCAATAAAACGAGTAGCATCAGGATACCAATAGCTATCGATAGATTTAGCTAATGGTTGCTGGCTAAGATTCAAATGATTATTATTCTGACTGAGATTTAGCTTAATTATTTTATAAACTGAATGAAGGTTGCCTCCAAAAGTTAATAAAAGAGAAGAAATTAGACCAGCTAATATAATTTTTTGAAAATTAATCTTTTTGAAAAGTAAAAAAACAATATTGGAAGATAGAGAAAAAGAACTTAAAAATGTAATAGAAAAAACGGTAGCAATTGATAAATTATAGGTAATGGCTGATGGAATTCCAGAAAGTTTGGTAATTAAGGAAAAAACA
Source organism: Candidatus Shapirobacteria bacterium (assembly GCA_028710865.1). The sequence continues at coordinate 5,818 of JAQTUF010000023.1, read as the reverse complement.
AGGTGGCCAAAATAATAATAATTTATAGTCGAACCAGCAAACCACATGTCTTGTGGTGGAAGAAATTTGGATCGAAGAGAGGAATTAATAAAACCCCAATCCATGTATTTTTCTAATCCTTCAATATTGGGGGCAAATCCGCGAAGTAATGACCAACTAACGAGTAAAATCAAAAAAAGTAGTTCCTGAAAGATAAAAATTTTATAATTTTCTTTAAAACTTTTAACAACCTTGTCCAAATTTTGTTTATTTAAAAGGAAGAAAAGATTAAAAACTAAAAATAAAAAAATAAGAATCGACAAAGAAACTAAAGTAAAAGGTAATATTTTAAAAATTCCCAGAACCAGAATCACATAAGTAACAATAATGAGGGAAAATATTTTGGAAAAAATATAACCTTTATCCCAAAATTTATGGAAGAGAACAATAATAAGTGGAAGCCCCAAAATTCCAATAACAAAAATTGTCCCCCACCAAACTAAAATTGAACCAATATCAGTAGACATTTTTTATAGAGCAAAAATAAAATTAAAAATTGGTCTAATGAAGTCTAATAAAAACAGGGGGAATTGGAGTAAAGAAATAGGAAACCAAATTAAGAAACCAAAAATAGCTCCACCCAAAAGATCGATCGGATAATGAAGACCCAATATGACCCGAGACAAAAGCAGAGGAGTAGTTATTAATAAGTAGGTGGATGGCGACAATGGTATTTGATTCTGAATAACAAACATGAGAAAAAAAGCTATTTTAATAGCATGACCAGAAGGAAAACTACCCTTCTGATACCATGATTTGAACATACCATCAGGAATAATGTTTTGACGAAGATGAAGTGGTCGAGGCCAAAGTAATTTTGATTTAAGAAATTTCTCAACAATTTCACTAACAATAGTGGCTAATAATAATTGCCAAAAAATATTAGTATTTTGCTTAATAAGAAGATAAGAAACATAAAAAAGAAAAACCCATAAAAAGTAGTTTAGACAAACTAAAAAAGTGTTTCCAAGTTTTTTTTTGGAAATAACTTTGAACCAGTCGGTTTGTGGTTGCCAAAATAAAATCTTATATTTGGAATAAAAAGAAGGATTCATAATTTATCTATCCTATTTTAACAATATTAGTTCTTGGAAAAAATAATAACCTGGGGATGATCATAAACAGTAAAAGACTCTTCGGCAAAATTATCCCTAAAATAGATACCTGGATAAAAACATGAAGAATCTATCTCAAAAAAAGAATTTTGGTTGCCAGGATAAGTGCTTGGACCAATTAAAAAGCAACTTTTCATGAACGGTAAAAAGATACCAGGATATTTATAAAATGTTTTTTCTAATTTAAAAGACAATTGTCGGTTGAAGAGTTTTTTATAAAAATCGGAAGTGATTGGAAAATCAGAGGAATCTTGGCTAATAGAACGCCAAAACCTATTTGAGGATAAGATGAGATAATCAGATTGTTCCAATTCTTGGTTGATATTAGACCATTTGACGGGATTGTCAGAGTCCGAGATATTTAATTGAATCAGATTGTAGTTTTGGTTATTACAATTCTGATTTAGATTTAAAGGCAAAGGATCATCCCAATATTCATAAGTTAATGAAGATTTTGAGGGTATATTCTGACAAATCCACTGCGAGGCCTGAATACGAGGATGAGTCTGAGAATACAAATTGAGAAAAAAATAAGTATTTAAAATAATTAAAATTAAAAAGATAATTTTGAAAAATTTTCGAGAGATTGACTGAAATCCAACTCCGACAAAAATAATTAGAAAAGGGTAAATTGGATAAAAATAACGCATATACTTAGCCAATTGAAAGCCATAATAAACAAAGATTAAGAGAGCTAAGAGAAAAATAAGATGATATTTAAAAGATTTTTTAAGACCTAGAAGTAGCAATAAACTCATGGCCGGACCAAGGCCAAAGAAAAACATGTTGATTAATGGGTGAATTACAGGGATAGTTGAATACCACTGAATATTCGGCGGATACTGATATTCGCCGGTAATCATTTGGTGAGCAGTTCTGATAGAGTTAACAAAAATTGGAGATAAATGAAATAACCCATCAAAGGCATAAGGTTGTAGAACCCTAAAACTTAAAAAAGAAATACTCAAAAACAAAAGTGGATAGATAACCCTTTTGGTTTTAGTGTTTTTTAGAAACAAGAAAAGGGAAAATAAAGGGAGGGTAATTATAAGTGAAATCTTACAAGAAAGAGTAACACCAAAAAAAATGGCAGCTAAGAATAAATGACTATTTTTTTTGTTTTTTAAAAATTTTATAAAAAGAAAAATTGTTAATACACTGAAAAAATTGACGAAAGTATCAACAGTGAAAAAGTGGGATAGTTGAATTGGTAAAACAGTTAGGGCGTAAAAAAAACAAATTAGGAAACTTGTTTTTTGTTTTATCTTCAGTTCTTTGCTCAGAAAATAAATAATCAAAATGACCCCAGCATCAAAAAGAGATGAAATTACCCTACCTAATATAGATATTTGATTATAAGAATTAAGTAAAAAAACTTGGGCTAATATTTTGACTATTAAAAGAGGAAGAGTCCCATAAGCATAAAAATTATAACCATGATTACTAGGATTAAAGAGTGAGTTGTGAGTATCAAAATAATTAAAAAAATTTGATGGTAGTTTAACATCAGAAATGACACTTATTAGAAATCTTTCATCTGGGTGTAAATGTTGACTTTGATCCCAATTTAGACCAATTAATCTTAGACCAAGAGCAAAAATAAAAATAAAAAATAATATTAAAATATTTTTCTTAGATTTCATTTCTTTTAAATATCCTTATAGTTGGGTTATCAAACACCGACCAAGTTTCTTCGGCATTTTCGGGATCTAATAAAAAACTATTGTTAATAGAAAAAATTTTAATTAGAGAAAAATTTGAATTACCGGAAAAAAGGTTTTGGTAATAATTTTGAGATTCAGGAAAATTGTTGTTGTTTTGATTTTTGAAAACACGACGTGAGGGAATAAGTATATAGTCGGCTTTTTGAATAAGTTTATTTAATTCATTTTGTTTTTGATTAAAATTATCTAACTCGTAAAAATTAAAATTAGTCGTATCGAAATTTTTATTAGACAGAGGTAAATTAAGAACATTCCCCGACTCAGATAATATTATTGAATTGTCAGGGATATTTTTATCAATCCAGCCAGATGCTTGGACACGGATATCCTCAAATAAATATATTTTTAAAAATAGAACCCCCGGTAAAATAGAGATAATAACTAAAATACTTTTCAGAAAAAAATTTTTTATTTTTTCAAAAAAATAGATAGCTAACAGTGGTGGTACAAAAAATATAGGAGACATAAAGCGGGTCCATTTAACAAAAAGTTGTCCTTGATATAGAAAGAAAATGAGAGAGGGGATCAATATTAATAATAATTTAATATTTAATTTATTTTTTAAAAAATAAGACTTGATGACAAAATAAAGTCCAAAAAAAGAAAAAAGTAAAATTGGTAATCCGTTGGTGTAAGGAAATATCTTTTGAACCTGGAATAAATAAGGAACAGTCTTAATAAATTGACGAGTGTAAAAAACAAGAACATTTCCATTAGCAACTCCAACTTCATAAGCTATTGAGGATTTAAATTCTTCAAAACGAATTAGATTATAAGGTGAAAAAATAACCCCAAAGATAATTGTTAATAATAGAAAAATAAATATAGAAAACATAAATCTAAATATTTTTTTATTTTTTACTAGATAAAAAAGTAAACTTAATAAAATTGGAGTAATTAAAATGACTGACGAAATCTTAGTGGCCAATCCAATTCCAGAAATCAATGAAGCTAAAAGAATATTTTTAAAATTGAACTTTTCTGAAATTTTTATAGATAAATAAATATTAACGACAAAAACAAAAAATAAAATTGATTCGGTGGTACCAAAATGAGCTGTTTGAATTAGACCCGGGGTTAAAATTATTATTAAAGTAAAAAGAGAAGAAATTTTTGAAGATTTGAATATTTTTAAGCCAATTAAATAACAAAAAAACACTGATAGGGTAGAAAAAAAAGCAGACCAAAAACGAAGAGTAATAATAATTGAAGGAAAATTATGTTGAGGAGTGGTAAAAAAAGTGAGAAAGAGGGGAAACTGCCCATAGGCAAAGAAATGAGGGTTTAAATCTGATTGCTTCATTTTAAGAACCGAAGAAGCCATATTATTTTCATCCGGGTGGAAAAAATAGCCATTTCCCCAGTCAAGTTTATAAAAACGGGTAAAGAGAGTTAATGAAAAGAAGACAACAAAAAATAAAATCTTTTTTATTTTAGAGGACATAGATAATGCCAATCATCATCAGACCCCAGGATAAAATTGCTATAAGTAAGGGGATATCGGTAGCAATGACTTTTTCTGGCCTTTCCCCTTCCTGCATTTCAAAAATAACCTGACCATAGCGCATGATGCCAAAAATTACCGGGAAAAGAGTTATCATGTACCATTTTCGGCCTAAGGCATTAGGAAAGTTTTTAACAATAAATTGATGGAAAAACCCGTCAAAAGTTATAGTTTCAGAAAAAAAAGTAAACATAGCATAGGTGATTAAAGTACAGACTCCAAACATGGTGGTATAAAAATTAAGCAGATTTTTGTCGTATCCAGCTAAGGCAGCCCTGGTAACTTTTCCCGTATTACTAAGTTCACTGCGGCGTTTTCCACTAGCCAAGAAAAGTGATAAGAAAATAACGGCTAACATTATCCAAATTGGAAGATGGTAACCAGTAGCAAGTTCTCCTGCATAGGCCCTGATAATGAAAAAAGAAGCGATTCCAATGATATCAATGACTGCTTTTTTCTTGAGGATTAGAGAATAAGTATATTGTAAAAGAATGAATCCAAGAGAGATTAGGAAAAAAGGAAGATTAACGAAAACAGCGACGAAAAGACCAGAAAATAATAAGATGAAAGCTAAGGAAATAGCTGATGATGGAGAAATATCTCCACGGGCAATTGGTCTATTTTTTTTAACAGGGTGGAGACGGTCTTTATCAACATCAACAAAATCATTAATAAGATATGAAGAAGAGGAGAGTAAACAAAAAGTAATAAAACCCAAAAGACTAGCAATAAAAACTTCTTGATTAAACATTTGTCCGTTGAGAATAGCGGCAGCAAATAAGTTTAAATTCTTGATCCATTGGATTGGTCTGAGAGATTCTAATACAGGAAGAAATTTTGACTTTGTCAGAGTAAAGTTAACCATGCTATATGATAGCAAAAATTAGCTTGGAAAATGAAATTTACTTTTATTCTTTTTGTAAAAAGAAGACAGCAAAGGCAACTGAAGTCAAAGAAATAAAGAATAAAAGAAAAGTTGGGGCAATATTACCAGTCTGAGGTAACTCAGAGGGAGTTGTTTGGACAATAGTAGGACTGGCCTCATTAATGAAAATGGTGGGAGTAGATGTTGGATTGAGAGTTGGAGTAGGTATGGAAGTAGGAGTTGGAGTAGGGATTTCTGTTGGAGATGGAGTTGGAGTTTCAATTTCAGCTGAACCTGAGGCAGAAAAAGAAGGTTCATCTTCAGCAGCCAAAACTACAAATTTATGACTGAGAATAGTGTTATTTGAACCAGTAATGGTAATGGTATGTTCTCCTGGTGTAAGGTTTTCAGGAGGAGACCAATTCCAGGTTCCATCTTCATTAATTGTGATTTCATCGGTATAAACTATAGGTGATTCAACTTTAATAGTTAATTTTTCTCCTGCAGGACCATCTCCAAAAAACTCGGGTTTTTTGGTTGAAACTGTTTCATTATCACTAGGGTTGGTAAT
>JAQTUF010000022.1 GCA_028710865.1 Candidatus Shapirobacteria bacterium | reverse complement strand
TATTGAGAAATAGCATATTGAAAATCTTCGACTTCAATAATAGCTTTTTGAGCATCAGCCACTTTATAGTAAATAACTGCATTAACTTTTACGGAAACATTATCTCGAGTAATAGTGTTTTGGTCAGGGACATCAACTGCTTTTACCCGAATATCTACTTTTCTAGAACTTTGAATAATAGGGAAAACCAATCTCCAACCAGGCTCTAAAACAGAAGTAAATTTACCAAAAGTAAATTTAAGACCTCTTTCATACTGGTTGATCTGACGAATGGAAATGAGAAGAATAAAAATAATTGTAAAAATTAATCCTATTGGCATGTTTAGTTTTTAATTAAGTAATGATTTTAATTATACGCTATTTATCAGAAAATCTAAATTCATAATTATTTATAGACAAAAAAATACCGTAGAATTTACAACATACACTGTTGTGTAAACACCACGATATTAAATCTGAATTTTATTAAAATTTTTTAAAAAAATTATGGATGAGATTAATATTAGCTCTGGCGTAATCAACCATTGCCAAAATTGTGAGTATTATTGAAAGATATATAAGACATTGACCAGTAATGATTGGGGTAAACCAAGGTGCTTGAGGTAAAAACCATAATTTGCTATTAGCACTTCCAAGAAAAAGAAAAATAAAACCAACAAACTGAAAACTGGTTTTAAGCTTCCCTATTAAACGAGAAGAAATTGCTAACTTTTTAGTACGAGTATGAGTAATAAGATAATTCCCTATAACAATAATAACTTCAAGAAAGACGATAATTATGGTTACTGAAATATTTAATACCCCTATACAGTTAGCAACTAATAAAGCTGTTACCATGGTTAATTTATCGGCAATTGGATCTAATATTTTGCCCAGTTTGGTTATTTGATTTTTGGCACGGGCAATATATCCATCCAAAAAATCAGTGATACCAGAAATAATAAATATTAAGGCTGCGCCATAATACCAATCTGTATTCTTTGACTGATTTCCTAAAATGGCAAAAGTTAAAAAAATGGGGATTAATACCATCCTAGATACTGTTAGTATATTTGGAATATTCATTTTTTACTCCTTCCTTAAAATTATTTTTATATTCAAAAATAAACAGAATTTAATCCATTTATATTATTTTAAAAAATTCAAATTATTAAAGGGCTGTTATTGATTTTATTTGGTGCGACACCAAAAAATCTATTATGGTGGATTGTACCATAATAATTGTATATATCTTGTTAGGAATTTATTTAGAAAATGAGGAATAAGGAACCGCTACCGGAAACACCAACAGCAGAACCAGTACCACTGATGGAAACACTTTTTTGTTGGTGAGAAACCGTTCCAGAAAAGTTAGCTGAAGCAGGAATTGGAACAAGGAAGGGGTCACAACTGCCAACGGCTTTACCAGTAATGACTCCATAATCTTGGCCGTCATAATTCCCAGAAATACTACCACTACAATCTCCAGAAAATTCACCAGAAACAACACCTCCTTCAAGGTTGAAATTTAATACCACATTAACAGTGTATTTATCTTTACTAAAAGTACCATGAGCGGTGACTGGGGTTATTACTTGATTTGGTGCTGGGGTTGGAGTTGGATAAATATTTTGTTTTTTTTGATTATCGATATAAGCAAAATCAGCAGCAATAAAACCGCCAATGAGAAGAAATAGAATAATAAAAATAAGAAGAATACTTGAGATTCCAGATTGATTATTTATTTTTTCCATATAATTTTAGTTACTTTTTACTTCTACTGTTTTAACATCAGCATTGCCGTTTCCACCAGCAGATGTTCCTGGTGCATATTGTTGGCCGGCACCACCTTCATATTTCACTCCGGATTCACCACCAGCGGAAGTTCCCGGAGCAAACATTATCTTGGAACCTCCTTCATAGACTACTCCCGCCTCTCCTCCAGGTCCTGTCCCGGGTGCCCATACATGTTCAACCTTATTAAAAAATTCCGTTTGACCTTCGGGACCATTAATAACAACAACTCTCTGGGCTACTTGATTTACAACTTGCTCTTGAACCTGAATAATTTCCTGTTTGGTATCTTCATCAACTTTCATTTTTATTTCTTCCATAGTTTTTTGTTGGGTTACAGTTCTTTCTTGAACTACATCTAAAACAGCACTATCGTTAACTTTATCTAAAAGATTGTCTTGTTTTTCTTTGGTTTGAAGATAATTTTGTAATGAATTTTGGACCTTGGTTTGGTCTCCATTATCAGCATAATCTTGAGCTATATTTAGTCTGTTTTCTGCTTGTTTTTCTAATAAAGTAACCTTTTTATCGGTCCCAAATGTAAAAAAGTATTGAACAGTTTCTTTAATTTTTAAAAAAACTGAATTGTCTAAAATTGATTTTGAAGATGAATCGGCGGCTTTTGCAATTTTAGGGGTTAAAAAAATAAAGCCTGATAAAAATAACGTTAAAAATAATACTTTTTTTATATTCATCTTGAATAAGCATATATCGATTGTGTTAAATAAGTCAAATTAAACTGATCAGATTATCTATCTTAAATACCAAAAGGAGTATAAATAATGTATGGGGATAAATTCTAAAATTGCTAAAATCCCATTTTGGGTACTTTATTTGGTACTGGCTGCACTTACTTCGTTTAACTGGATTCGAGTAATTATATTTCAGACTGACTTTGAGGCTTTCCGCTATACTCAGCCATGGGACTATTATTTGTCGAGTTTTTTTGCCGATACCTTTGGAACAACTCAAAAACAATATTTTATTTTTGCTCTCCCAATTACGCTAGTTTGCTTATACTTGATCCCTAAGTTATTTAAAAAACTAATGAGTATGGATAAAAACTCCAATGTCAAAGGAGACAATCATGTGGCAGTTGTTCTTATCTTACTTACTACTCCTTCAATTCTTGGTTTATCCGTTACATTAGGAATTATTTTTATAGTTTTGTTTTCGGTTTTATCGTGGGTGGATGAGAAAAAAGCTAAACGGTGAATTTTTAGTTAATAGTAAATGAGATATCTTTAAGTACTTGGTGATTAAGTAAAAATCTATATTGATAATTGCCAGACTCTAAATTAAGCATACCTTGGTCGGAACCAAAATCGGTACAATCAATATTTGGCTTGGAGTTGATATTGAGAATGATATCTTTTGCTGAAGTAACAACTTTGTTAGTTTTTGAATCAATAATCTCGGTATCAACATGTAATAAGTTTTTTTTGGGAGAAATAACGGAACAAAATTTATCTTTATCTTTTATAAATTGGCTAGTCTTTTCTACCTCTGCCATTTCTATTCCATAACCCTTGGGAATTTTTCCTAAATATAAATTAAATAAATATTCATCTGCATTAAGAATAAAAGACTCTGTTTCTTGCTTCGTTTTGTACTTGGTTTTACTAACATCAATGTTGTGTGTTACACCAATGATTTCTTCTTTAATGATATCGTGGAGCAATTCAGGTGCTTTTTCATCAGAAATTTTATAGACTGGGGGGTTTAAAGTAAGAACATGACGGATAATACCGAAACGAAAATTTGAATTGTCAAGATATAGAACTACAGTATCCTGATTTAAATCGTTTTCTTTAAAACAACGATTTAAATTGACTGATGTTCCCGGTGTAATAATGGGATTCATTGATTCCCCACTGATTTTAGTTGAAAAATTACAGATTACGTTATCAACTACTGGGAATTTACCTACGAAAGGAGACAGGTATTTTTGAGGAACAACCTTAATCCACAAAGAAGAAGTTAAAGCTAATAAAATTATTAATAATAATAAATATTTAAGAAGTTTCTTAATAACCCTCATTACATAATGATAACAAAGATACTGGTCGAATTTTTTATTGTTAATAATACTCGAGAAGTGAAACCGTTTTAAGTTGAATTGTGTAATTTAATGTTCGAAAAATGGAACGAATTTAGAATGAAACCTATTAACTTTTAATATATTCAGCAACTACCCCATTATTAGGATAAAAATATCTTTTCTCTTTCCCTAAAAATTTCATAAATAACAGACTGTGAAAGTCGTCATGGTTAAAATTATTTGGATTCCCATCTCCAGAAATCATTTTTTCCATTAAATAAATTAAAGCTGATTCTCCATTTTTAGCAGGATTGTTCCAAGCTCTAGGAAATAATTCCCCATTATCTAAATGATGCCATGAGCTATAAAATTTTCCACCGGGTTTTAATATTCTATAAATTTCATCAACAAAGTTTATGGTTTGATTTTTATCTAGATGATATTGCAAACCATTACTAACTACTAAATCCATTGACTGATCACTAAAAGAAAGAGATTCTGCATTCCCTACAAAAACTCTAGCATTTTCAGGGATACCGATTTCCTTAGCTTTTTTAATTACTTCTTCAGAAATATCTACACCTCTAATTTTATTACAAATTGGAGCAATACTTCTTAAAGTGTTTCCAGTTCCACAACCAATATCGGCAACAATATTAAACTTAGTGTTATTTTTTTTAACTTCTTCTTCTAGATGATCTTTGATCAAATTAAATATTACTTGATTATCGTCACCCATTAAAACGTCGTACCACAATTTACCAGAGGTGGTTTCATTTAATGTTAATAAATATCTGTCTTTTTTAGGGGTAGTTAAAATTTTTTCTCCAAAAGAAATAATTTCCTCAATATCGGGTGACTGATCATTAGATTTAATTTCTTGATGTTCTTTGGCAGTAGTAACGGCTTTCCCCCAAAGCATATCTGAATTTTTACTGTCTTTTATTTCTTTTACTAAATCAAAAATTACAACATCCTTAATTGGGGGTTGAATAGTTTCATTAGTCATAGATTGATTATACAAAAGTTCGAATCCTATCTGGGGTAATGAGTTATATAGATAAAATTCGTGCCTAAAATAAAATGCTCCCTGTAATAGAATCAATCAGGACTTGTTTTATGAATTAACTATAAAACTTAAATCAAAAAAATAAGACCTTTTGAATTTTTGCACCATACATCTTGTTATCTTCTGGATTAACTCTACCTAATTGTGGTTCAATTGAGATTATTCCTAAAAGGTTTTGTTTGGCAAATTGATTATTGATTAAAAGTCTATCTTGCATAGGAGTTTCTTCTACTGTTTGTCCTTTAGGAACCTGAAATATTGAGTGTCCAACATCTTTATTTACATCTAATATTTCTATTTTTTTATTTTTAACTAAATTACAGCTAAAATTATAAAGTTCTCCTATTGTCTTAAATTTTTCTTTAGTGTTAATACTGATTTTTTCAACAATGTCTTTTGTGTCATTTATTAAATTTTCAAAAAAACTATTTTTTCCAATAACAACAGTATCTGACCAATTAGTCCAAACTGTTCCTTTCATTGGAGTGCAATCAATAGACACTATCCCATTTTCTTTAATATAAATTTCATTAGAAGGTAAATGAATTCTCCTACTCATAGGCATACCTGTTGTCTCATTTGCACAAACCAATATTGGATACCAATGTTCAGAAAATCCCATTTCTAATAAAATAGAATTATATTTATCTGCAACTTCTTTTTCACTTTGGCCTGGTGAAATCCATTTTATTAACTTATTTGTCGCATCAACGGTATATTTTTGGAGTTCTATAAAATTTTTAAGATATTCTTTTTCTGGAAGCATATTTTTTGATTTAAAATTTACTGGCAAAATTATTTTGCCATTTGTCTTTTATTAAAAGACTTGACATTTGTTTATTACACTACCTCTATTTAAACATAGCACATAAGCATATATTGTGTATCTTTAGGTAATAATTTATTAGTGCTCGAAAAGTGGAACTACTTCCGATTGAGTTGTACTGTTTAGTACTGACGGGACTCTACACGGATTAGAGAGGCGGTTAGAGCGTTTTTAGATTGTGATATAGGTATATTAGCGGGGATTGGTTAGTTCTTTAAAAACAAGTGGTTTAATTGTGATGAGAAAGTATAATTGATTAAGTATGGACTGGTCATTAAATATAGAAGAAATAGGCCTTATAACTCAAAGTAGTTTTATAAAAAAAAGGAGAGATGAGTTATATAAATTATTAATTGATAGTAGAAAAAGATTAACCCCAGAAAAATTATTAAATTTACAATTTGAAATAGCAAATAAAATTATATTAGCTGAGAAAGAAATATCTTACTTTTCAGAATCTGCTAATAGAAATAAACATAATAGCGAATGGTATACAAGAGAACTTCACAAAATGGTCCGTAATATCCTTAAATCAATTGCTGATGGCATTGCCTGGCGGTATCTTAATTTTGATCGTGCTCGTCTACGAAAAATGGCTGATCATCCACAAGTAGGACATTTAAAAAAAGGCACTATTGATGAAATGAAGGAGGCTTTAGAAATAGTAAAATTACACCCAGACTGTCATATCATTCTGAATGACATAACAAACTGTCTTAGATATGGGGATTTAACGGTCATTGATAAAAAAAATAGGACTTATTACATAGATGAAGTGAAAGGTGGAATTGCTAAAGACAGTAGAAAGATTAAACAAAAAAATGATTTAAAAAAATTATTGGATATGTTTAATAGTAAAAAAATAATTATTGGTGATAAAGTAGCTGATTTAGTTAAAACACCAGGTCAAATAACTAATTTTCTTGAGGTTGTTCACCAACTTATAAAAGAAGCAAAAGTTAGTAAATCTGGGATATTATCCAAAAGATTATCACCATATATTTGGATAGAGTGTATAGTGACAGATACATATTTTGAGAATATTAAAAAAGGAGAAAAGGTTGAGAGGCTAGATCCACCATTTACTAATAAAGATTATTACTTTATACCGTTAGATAGTATCTCTACATTAGATCAATATGGTCCTATACTAGCTCCATGGTCAGT
>JAQTUF010000010.1 GCA_028710865.1 Candidatus Shapirobacteria bacterium | reverse complement strand
CTTTTTTATATTTGTGCCTACTTTTTTATATTTGTGCCTACTTTTTTATATTTGTGCCTACTTTTTTATATTTGTGCCTACTTTGCCCTTTTTTGTGCCTACTTTGCTATTTTTGTGCCTACTTTGCCATTTTTTGTGCCTACTTTGATTTTAGCTTTTTTTTTTTTTGTTTTTAACATCTTAAAAATCACTATTTTTATTGTTTATTTTTTTTTTTTTTTATTTTTTTTTTTTTTTTTTTTTCTTTTTTTTTTTTTTTTTTTTTTTTTTTTTTTTTTTTTCTTTTAAAAATTTTTTTTTTTTTTTTTTTTTTTTTTTTTTTATGGAATCTCGCCGGAGAATAGACTTTTCATAAATTATTTTTTTATTTTTTTTTCAATAGTACAAATTAAAAACTACTAAAAAAGTGTAAAATAGGCACAGTTTTTTTACATAAAAAAAAAATCATCCATAATTATAGATTAAAACTTATTAAAATCAAAAATAGTCTGTGCCTACTTTGTCATTTTTGTGCCTACTTTGTCGTTTTTTGTGCCTACTTTGCTATTTTTTGTGCCTACTTTGTATTTTTTGTGCCTACTTTGTATTTACAGGTAAAAACATCTCATAAAATGATAATGTTAATAAAAAGAAGAACAATAGTGATACATATAAAGTATTTACAGAATGGTGTAAAATAGTAAAGATGAAAAGGATAGAATTTTTGGATTTAGTAGAGGAATATTTCCCAAAAATCGAAGAACGTAAACGAATCAGAATCAATGAAGATAGGAAGGATGGCTGGACTGGGTTGTCTATACGAGAGTAATGGGAGTTTTTTTTGATTTGTGGGCGTTTTTTTGTTGTTTGTGGGCGTTTTTTTGCTGTTTGTGGGCGTTTTTTTGCTGTTTGTGGGCGTTTTTTAAAATCACGTAAAAAATCATGGTTTTTTTACGTGTTCTTATTGGAATAAGTAAAAAGAATAAATATAAATTAAACGGAAGGCCGCCGTCAAGTCGTTATTTTAAAAATTTTTTTTTTTATTTTATTTTTTATATACATTTTGAAAACTCATTTTTTTTTATAAAAAACGCCCACAAAATATAAAAATCTATTACTTATTCCATAAAATACCTATAAACCAATTTATTGTATAAAATTGAGTGGGCGTTTTTTTGAGTTTGTGGGCGTTTTTTTGCTGTTTGTGGGCGTTTTTTTGCTGTTTGTGGGCGTTTTTTTGAGTTTGTGGGCGTTTTTTAATTTTTGGATGTCTTTTACCAAATAAAAAGTAAATATCTTTGTAAAGATAGACCTGAATATTAACAATATCGAGTTTATAGGTGTTTTTTGTAAAAATTGTTAAAGTAGACAAAAGTTCACTGTGATATACAAAATGTTTACAGATTGGTGTAAAAGTGAATCAAGAATTAAAATGAAAAGAACAGAATTCTTGGATTTAATAGAAGAATATTACCCAAATATTGATGAAAGAAAAAGGGTTCGTATTACAGAATCTTGGTATTGTACATAATTTGTGATAGTTGACGTTTAATTTAAAATTTAACTTAAAGATATCTTTTATATACATATAGTATGACAGAAGTCCAAAGGTATCCTGAAAAAAAGATTTTAGCATTGTTGAAAAAAGAATTGACTAAAGATGAACTAGCAATGTACATTGAAAGCTTTTCTTGGCATTTTAAATATGATGCGAATAAAGATTTTGTTGTTGACTTGGATATGTATTGGAGAAAATTAGGTTATTCAAAAAAAGATAGAGCAACAAATACAAATTGTACTGGAAAAAACTCAAAAAAATAGATGGGAGTCAGCGACCAAAGTACGTTTTTTTTTTATACGTATAAACCAAGTATAAAATCTAAACTAGATGGCAGATTTGGATAAATTAAGAATTAGTAAATTTGACATAAAATCTATTATGTCTGATGCTACTATCCTTTTACTCGGGAGGAGAAGATCGGGCAAAAGTTTTTTGTGTCGAGATATTTTATATAATCACCGTCATATACCAGCAGGAGTTGTATTTTCGGGAACAGAGGCAGTCTCGCCATTTTTCAGTGATTTTATTCCTGATTCGTTTATTCATACGGAATACAAACCAGAACTTATAAATTCAATGATGGATAGACAAAAAAGAAAAATCAGAGAGACAAAAGAGAGTGGACAGAGTACAGATGGAAAGACTGCAAAGAATAATCGCTTTATTATTCTAGATGATTTACAACATGACGCTCAAACATGGAAAAAGGACAAGACTATAAAAAGTATCTTTTTCAATGGTCGACATTTCAACTATCTATTTATCCTAACTCTCCAATATTTGATGGGTATCACCCCAGAATTGCGTAGTAATTTAGATTATGTATTTCTCTTTCATGAATCATCTATTAAAAATCGCCGCAAAATCTTTGAGGATTATTGTAGTGTAATTCCATCATTCGAATATTTTTGTAATATAATGGATGTATGTACCAGCGACCACAAGTGTCTAGTGATTAAAACTAACGGTGAAGGATTTGAAAACAGTGTATTCTGGTACAAGGCTAAAGAAAGAAAGAATTTTAAAATAGGAGGAAGTACAGTATGGAAATATCATAATAGAAAGTATAATAAGAATTATGCTCAGGATGGGGATGGAGACAATAAATTTAGAGATGAGTATAAAAAGAAATTCGGACATGCGAAAAAATTAAAAGTTATGGTAAGCAGGGAAGGAGATGTCATTGGACATAAAGTTGTTTAATGGTTTATTGGACGTATTTCTGTTCCATCAGACCTAGTAAGTGTTATGGAAACATTTGAATTTGGTTTGTTCTGGACGTAGTCACCAAAACTTATGTAATTTAAGTCTGATGCTTTTACGACTTTTGGTTCTGAATGTAAGTTGACATCCTTTAATTTTATCAATTCAGTTGACATAATTCTCATTTCTGCGTCATTTTGTAATTTTAAAATCTGATTTTTCAAGGCTTCAATTCCATTGGATAATTCTGATACACGTAAATTCAATCTTTTTAATTCATTTTCAGTTTTATTATTCCACGAATTCCACATTTTTATTCTTACATGAAATTTTAAAATCAGTTTTACTTTTTTCGATTCTTGTTTTTAATTCTCTTAAAAGTCTTTAATTGTTTAATTTCTTCCTTGTCTAAAAATTCCGTAATACAATAACAAATACAATCATTTATATCATCAAATTTAATAAAACTATCAACCTTTAATCTCCAAATATCAGAATCTACAAGTTTATCGCTATTTAAAAATCTAGTTCCGTATTCTATACTTGCATTTTTTCTATTAGAATACCCCTTTGTCCCTTTAAGAGTACCTGTTATATTAGAATCTTTACCATCAAATAAAATTCCTTTTTTGGATGCTGATACAAATTTTATTTTTGTTTTTTGTTCCTTTAAAATTTCAGTAAATTTTCCTAAAATTAAATGAGATATAATTTGCATTTTTTGGTTAACCTTTGGTTGTTTTTCAATCAAAATTTTGTCAATATTTTCAAATAATTCAAGATTATCTTTTACTATATTATCAAGTTTCGTTAAAACAATAAGAGCCAATTCCTGTATCGAATAACTTGCAACTAATTTATCTTTGATTTCTTTGTAAACTTCACCTTTTGGTAAATGAACTTTACATGATTTTTGTCCATTGTACACAAATTTACAAATTTTACCACACACTAAACCTTTTTTCGTTAATGAAGTACATTTTTCAACTGGTTCACCTAATAAATTATAATTTTCTAGTAACAAAATTTTATATTTAACATCCTTTTCTTTTTCCATACAACAAAATGCCAAATTTCGTAGCCCAACATCTATGGAAAGTACTCTCATTATCTTGTTACAAGGATTTAATTAAATATTTTAAGCGCGCACCGATTTAATTTAAAGCTATCTTTTATTATATATTACAGTTAATAAGTATGCAATCAATTAATATTGGAGAGATGATTAAAATGAAATTAATTATGGGTAGTGGCGGAAGTGAAGGAGGTAATGATTCAATGTTTACAATGATGGTTCTATTTTTGTATTCACTTGTTGAAAAGTATTTTGATGTGATTTTAGGTATGGTTCAAAAGAGAATGAATAATGGATATACAGAGATTATTTCAAAATTTGAATTACCAACTAATGAAAAGCATAGCGTATGGTTGGAAAAGGATTTGTCAAAGGCGACAAATACAAAAAATAGTAATAGCGAAGACAAGTGTTTGGAGGCTATTTTATATAATATTTCAGAAACATATAATTTAAAGTCAGTGGCTTATTTGAATAGTTTATACATTGTAAATTTTTATGAACAATTCAAGATTGAAGATGGTATTTATGCGAAATTACATGCGTTACATTTTAATGATAACTTTGAAATTTCACAAATTAAATTACAAATTTGTTCTGATACGGTGGATATACTTGGATTAAAGAAATATATTGAAAGATGTTATAACACATATAAAAGAAAGATTCAAAATAATCTTGGTACGGATTTGTATTTTTTTGATATGAAAACTTCAAAGAGTCAAAAAAATTTAATGGGAAATAAAGTTGAAACAACTTATTCACCATTTGTTACATTTGAATATAATAAATTTACAAGTAGCAAAAGTTTCAACAATGTATTTGGTGAAAATGTAGAATTATTGAAAAAGAGAGTATTATTTTTCAAAAATAATAAGGAAGTATACAACAAAAAGGGAATTCCATATACATTTGGAGCATTATTACATGGAATTTATGGTAGTGGAAAAACTAGTTGTATAAAGGCTATTGCAAATGAGTGTAATAGACATATTGTTAATATAAATTTATCAGAAGTTAAAACAAATACTCAATTAAAAAATTTGTTTTATAAAGATACATTGCATTGTTTAAATGATTTTGAAAATATATCATTTGATATTCCAATTCATGAAAAATTATTTGTTATTGAAGACATTGATTGTATTGGTAATGATTTAGTTTTGGATAGAGGAGAAAAAACAGATTGCAAGGTCAGCGAAAAAGAAGACGAAAGAGAAAAAGATAGTGAAGATTCAACTTTTGTTTCAAGTGGACAAAGGAAAACGCTTGGAACGTTTGACGATGAATTTTCATCTTTTGTTTCAAGTAAAAGAAACGACGAAGAACCACAAAAAAGAAGTTATAATGAAGAAAAAGAAACTGAAGAGAATATTGAAGATAAGGTAACAATGTCAAGTTTATTGAATTGTATAGATGGAGTTCTAGAACAACCTGGCAGAATGATGATATTGACATCAAATTATCCTGAACGATTAGATGCTGCATTAATACGACCAGGAAGAATTGATATTCTTGTTAAATTGGACAAGGCGACATCAAAAACTTCAAGAGAAATGTTTGAGTCATTTTATGATAAAAAATTACAAGATAATATTATATTTCCAAATGAAAAATGGACTCCGGCAGAAATTAGCTGTATCTTGTTTAATAATTTTGACGATTCTGAAATGGCTATAAAATCAATATTAACAGATATTCCAAAAAATAGAAATGGATTTTAGATATGCGTTATTTTATGTCTATTTAAATGAGATAATGTAAAAAAATCCCATTTACAACCAATTGTATCGCATTTATAAGGTCTAATTCCACTATGAATTCGTTCATGTGCTTTCAGATCATTTTTTGTTTTAAAATCTTTTATACAATTTTCAAATAAACATTTAAATGGTCTATCAGTAGAATGTGTAATCATATGATTTTTTAATACACTATTGTCACGAAAAGTTTTTGAACAAATAGTACAAGTAGGAATCTGTTTTTCAACTTGTCTTCTTTTTACGGGTGGTCTAGAAATTTTAGTTGTTTGATTAGTAGTTTCGGCAATAGTTTCTGTAGCAATAATTTCAGTATTAGTTTCGGTTGTTTCATTAGCAGTTGTAGTTTTACTATATTTCATAATTTCCAACTGTAGTCTTAATTTTTCAACTTCATTATTGCTTTGTTTAGTATCTTCTTCTTTTTGTTTTGTAGCTTCTTTAATTTTATCTAATGAAGTTTCCATTTCAATTTGTTTAGTTTTTTCTCGTTCTAATTCTAATACTATTGAACCTTGGATTTTCATCGACTGTTTTATTGATTCCATAAGATTTATTAAATCTGTTTTAGTAAAATTCTTGTCTAATCGAATTAATTCTTTTTTTTTTATACCATCGTATTCTTTCACATGTCTACTAACTGTATCATTATGTATCTGAATTTGTCTTTCCAAGTATTTAGGTCTATCGCATTCTGTTGCATGTATATAATAAAATTGATTACCATACATTGTTTGATGTCTTTTTAAGGAATCATCTATATGGTCAGTTTCACCATATTTTACAATGGATTCATCAGCATTAATCTCTTTAACCATACCAATATAATTGATACTTTTATTTGAAAATTGTTCAATCAACATATTACTTTTAGTAACATTTTCAATATTCTTTTGAACTTCATATTTACCAGTTTTACGGATTTCTTCAATAACTTGGCAAACCCAATCTTGGAATTTCTCTGCAATTGGTTTTCTTGATTTCATTAATACTTTATACAAACCTTGTTCCGTCAACATAGTTGTTTCTTGAAGTCCACCAAGGGTGTCGGTTAAAACTACACCCTTTTGTTTGCCATTATAATCTTTAATAGTATCTCTAATATTCTTAATTCCTAGTAAATCACCAATGTCATTAGCTTTGAATAACGGATTATCAAAAGTCCCATAAACTGTAATATCAAGGTCTTCAAATTTTTTAATAATCAAATTGTCACTATTGTCCATATACTACTGTTGTATAAAAGATACTTTTAAATTAAATTTTAAAATAACACGTCAGTGTCTTTTTGACCTCTTCCTTTAAATTTGATGTATTGACAAAATGTCAACACTTCAGGATATTGGTTTTCAATTCTTTCCCATGTTGATTTAGGATTTCTTTGCTCACCAACAAGCTTAATCAAGTCAAATGCTGAAACCCATTGTTTGTCATCTGTAATACGTAATTCTGTTTCTCTTCCAGTAAACATGTCATTAAATGTCAATTGATTTGATTCAGTGACTTCGTTCTCTTTGACTAGAATATCTGTCATAATATAAAAGATAGCTTTAGATTAAATTTTAAAATCAAACCTATGCGACATTAAATTATTTGCTAAATTGGAAATTAAAAATATGAGTATACTGTATATATAGAATATATAGATTTTAGAAAATGTGTAATAATTGTTGCCAATCATTATGTATACAAGGACCTAGAGGTGCAATGGGTCTTCCAGGTTTACCCGGAATAATGGGTATGACCGGAGCTACCGGAACAATGGGACCTATAGGATTGACCGGAGAGACTGGTATGACTGGGACAATGGGAAGTATCGGAATGACTGGTATGACCGGGACGATGGGACCTGTCGGAATGACTGGTATGACCGGTACAATGGGACCTGTCGGGTTGACTGGTATGACCGGGACAATGGGACCTGTCGGATTGACTGGTATGACCGGTACAATGGGAAGTATCGGAATGACTGGTATGACCGGTACAATGGGAAGTATCGGGTTGACCGGGACAATGGGACCTGTCGGGTTGACTGGTATGACCGGTACAATGGGAAGTATCGGGTTGACTGGTATGACCGGTACAATGGGAGCTAGTATAACAAATAATAATTTTGCATGGGCTATAAAAAAAGATTCGCAAATATTTACTGGTTCTGTATTTAATACAATTCTTTTTACATCTGTACCAGAACTTGATGGATGGATTTATGCATCTGGAATGTTTACATGTAATCAATCCGGCAAATATATTGTATCATATACAGTAATCATGACTTCTACTGGAGGTTCTAGAGTTGCATCTGTAAGAGGGAATATTGATGGAACAGAGATAATAGGAAGCGCTATTACAGAAAAATTCCAATCATCATCTATAAATCAAATATGGACAAATTTTTTTATAATGACTATAAATGCTGGACAAAAGTTTAAACTAGAATTTGCTGGTAGTTCATCCGGAGATGAAAAAATAGATACTACTTCTTCTGTTTCAGGTGAAACTCCAGTGTCAAGTTCTATTGTTATAACAAGAATATCGTAGATTATAAAATGATTTTAATTACGTAAATTTAAAATATCTGTATGCGCAGAGACAAGGCGATTAAATATTTTAAATTGGCGAAATATCAAGCGGAATTATTATCAAAAGACCCATGTAAAAAAGTTGGTTCATTATTTTTGCGACCAGATACATATGAAATTCTTACTTTGGGATTTAATGGAATGCCACGTGGAATTGATGAAACAATTATAGAACGATGGCAAAAACCAATAAAATATTCATATATAGAGCATTCTGAACGAAATGGGATTTATAATGCATGCAGATCTGGAATATCTTTGAAAGATTCTATATGTATTGTGACATTTTTTCCATGTACAGATTGTACACGGGCATTAATACAGGTAGGAGTAAAAACTTTGGTTTCTGTTGAACCAAGTAAAAATTCTATTAAATGGAAAGATGAGCACATTGTATCTCTTGAAATGCTTAATGAGGTAAATATGGAATTGATATTTTTAACAGATGAAGAAGTGCTCTAGTAAGTATTGAAAAACTCATTTTTAAAAGTACAACCATAAACTGATTTTTAAAATTTCTGTGAAACCCAATTTTTGGCATCGCTTTACGAAGTAATTCAAAAGCGATAATGAATTGTGACGAATTTATCAAGAATAGTCTAGTTGAAAATTTTATTAAACAAGTAATTACAGATATTTTTCCTAAAAAATCTGCTCCAAATTGGATTAATTATGAACTTTTTTATAATGACATGCTAAAAAAAGCATCAAAAAACTTATATAGTGATATTAGGAATGATACTGATAATTGGTGGATGGATATGCTATTTCCATACATAGCTTATTGTATAGATGAAAGTTCTATGGATAATCTGTATAATGAATATGTAGAATATGCTCCTATGATTCCAGAAGATGTAATCAATTTAATAAGAAGTTAAATCATCAATGAATTCTAGAATGTTTCACTAAATCTATCATTCTTATAAACCCTTGAATACACTTATCACATTTATAAGGTCGGTGATTTAAATGATGATTGTATATATGGTCTTGCATTTTATTAAAATGGTCATCGCTTTTATTACAATTGGGGAAGTTGCATTTCCAATCGGAACCTTGTTCACGCGTTGGAGCCATACCAATTGGACATAAATCTTTTACGTGTTTTTGTAAAATTTCTGATTTTCTTATTCCAGACAATCCAATAGGAAATATTGGTTCTGGATGATATATTCTAATCTTAAATTCCGATTCGGAATTCATTTCTTGGTCTTGAACTTCCGGTTCTCCATCATCACATTCCATTAAATCTTCAATTTGATGTTCCGTCTTGTATTTAATCATTTCAAATTGTAATTGCATTTGCTTTAAATCGATCTCTTTTTGTTTTAATTCTATTTCTTTTTGTTTTAATATTATTTGCTCTACTTCTAAAGTACTCTCTTTTTGTTCAATCTTTTTTACAACTGAACTATATGCTGGTGGCAATTCATCCAACTCACCGTCAATTAGTTCCGTAATTCTCCTCTCTATAACATCTGACGTCCATAATGGTGATACTTTGAATATTTCATCATAATGACCTCCAGCGTCTTTTTTAACAGCAACACTCTTGTTGTTTAGATAAAATGATGATTTCTTTATCCTTGATTCGACTTTTGCCACATCTTTACCATGAAACATTCTTTTTATACAGGCTGGCCCATGAACACTTTCATGTTCCTCGTATCTTTCATAAAAAAACCTAATATAAACAACTCCAAATTTTATATACCATTCGTTCTCATACTGAAAACAAATAATATACAATATATCGGTCATTTCACCATAATTTGCTAAAAATAAATTACTAGTATTCATTTGGTCATCAGTGAACATATTTTGTTGTTTCTTTATAAATTCATGAATAATGTTTTCAATTTTTATATAATACGTGCGTATAGTTTTTGCTTCTTTTGTACTAGCCAACATACAGAAATTCTTGAAACCATTGACAGTTAAGAAAAACTTTTTAATATTTTGTCCTCCGTGATTTACGTGTGAAACTCGCTTATCCTGTTGGATACACGAGTTTCCTTGTGAAACCCCGTTTTCAATCAACCTTGTGGTTGATTGCTCAATTAACCCTTTGTCACTACATTCACGAGAATAATCAATATTCTCAATAAAAGACTTTTCAATTAATACTATTGCTTTTTGTTTACTAGCATAACCCAATTTTTTCCAATACATATCCAAGTCAACAACAAAATCTTTATTCGCATTATATTTAAAATGCCAAGAAAAACTTTCAATGTACATCTCTAGTTCTTCTGGTGTTAAATTTTTCTTTAATAATGCTAAAATCTTTTTTTCTGAGTACCTTTGAACGTCTGTCATAATATTCTATTAAAGATACCTTTAGATTAAAAATTTAAAAAATAAACGAGCGAATATTCATTAAATTATTCAATGAATTCTAGAATGTTTCACTAAATCTATCATTCTTATAAACCCTTGAATGCATTTATCACATTTATAAGGTCGGTGATTTAAATGATGATTGTATATATGGTCTTGCATTTTATTAAAATGGTCATCGCTTTTATTACAATTGGGGAAATTGCATTTCCAATCGGAACCTTGTTCGCGCGTTGGAGACATACCAATTGGACATAAATTTTTCACGTGCTTTTGTAGGATTTCTGATTTTCTTATTCCAGACAATCCAACAGGAAATATTGGTTCTGGATTATATATTCTAATCTTAAATTCCGATTCGGAATTCATTTCTTGGTCTTGAATTGGCTCTTGTACTTCTGGTTCTTCATCGTCACATTCCATTAAATCGTCAATTTGATGTTCAGTCTTGTATTTCATCATTTCAAATTGTAATTGCATTTGCTTTAAATCAATCTCTTTTTGTTTTGTTCTTTCTTGTTCAATCGCAAGGCTAGGATGTTCTATTTCTTTATATGCTGGTGGTAATGGTTCGTCAAGCATATCTAACCTGATTGCAGATTCCAACATTAAATTACTCAAAGTACTTTTAGTTATTCCGTCTACAATTTCAATAAATTCAGTTTGATTTTTTGTTCTAGTCTGCATTGAACTTTTATTCATTTTAACAAGTGGATTGGAATAAAATGCCTTTTCAACTGCCGGACCATTTGTAACTGCGCGTACATCAAATAATAAAAATACTGGACATTCTTTTTCATGTTCGTTTACCCTAGTACAAAAAAATCTTCTTCCATGAGTACAACCATACATGACTTTTAAATTATCAACGTCCATTCCACATAATGCTTGATAAACAACCGATAAATTATCATGGTATTTCAATAATAATCTATTGTGTTCATTTATGTCAAGTTGAGATATCCACTTAATTTTTTGCTGATTTTCTTGAACAATATCAGATTGTCTGAAAATTGACGCAACATTATTAGGATTATCTTCGTGATATTGGTTGATAGTTTGAATTTCATTAATTAATGTTTGGTCTCCACCAAGATATCTTACAATAATATTCCCGCATTGCATTCTGAATTGTGCCGCAATTCTTCCAGGAATTAATTGTAAAACCATAACCACACCTTGTGCATTTAAAACTGGGGTTTCTCTTTGACCAGAACCCTTGAATTTGAAGTTTATACAGAAAGTATAAACCTCTGGATGATGTATTTCAATATCATACCATGTTTTATGTGGTTGTTTTTGGTCACCGACAAGTTTAATCAAGTCAAATGCTGATACCCATTTTTTATCATCCGTAATACGCAATTCTGTCTCCCTTCCACTAAATATACCATTAAACGTCAATTCGTTTGAGATTTCTCTTGTAACTTCGGTAATTTCGTTAATTTCTTCTGTAACTCTGCTAATTTCAAATATTATACACTATCTACAAAGTGTATAATTTACAAAATATATGTAAAAATCAATTTTTCATATAATGGTCGCATTTTTTCACTGTATTTTTCGAGAATAAAGTACTCTAAAATACAAAAAATCCAAGTTGTAGGAAAAAGTATAAACCTAAAATCTCGAAAAATTTTTTTTAATTTTCCAAATATAAAAATTTAATTAAATCAATTTCGTGAAAAATTTTTTTTATTTGGGTATAGTATACAAAATGCCTAGGTCACATAAAAGTCACAAATCTAGAAAATGCAAATCTGGAAAAACCAGATATGGCACTGGAAAATGTCATTACAAGAAGTCGCACAAATCTCGCAAGAGTAGAAAGCACTCGCGTAAGTCAAAGAAATCTCGCAAGTCCCGTAAATCAAGGAAATGCCCATCTGGTAAGACTAGATATGGTACTGGTAGGTGTCACAAGAAGAAGTCAAGAAAGAGTCGCAAGTCACGTAAATCAAGAAAGAGCAAAAAATCTCGCAAGTCCCGTAAATCTAGAAAGTGTCCATCTGGCAAGACTAGATATGGTACTGGAAGGTGTCACAAGAAGAAGTCAAGAAAGAGTCGCAAGTCACGTAAATCGAGAAAGAGCAAAAAATCTCGCAAGTCCCGTAAATCAAGGAAATGCCCATCTGGCAAGACTAGATACGGAACTGGAAGATGCCACAAGAAGAAATCGCACAAGAGTCGTAAATCCAGAAAACACAGGTCAAAGAAATCAAAAAAGAGTCGCAAGTCCCGTAAATCTAGGAAATGTCCACCTGGCAAGACTAGGTATGGTACTGGAAGGTGTCACAAGAAGAAATCAAGAAAGTCCCGTAAATCGAGAAAGTAAATAAAATATGGATGAATTACGAATAAAACTTGGTAAATAAAAATTTTTATACATTGATACTTCAATTTAAGTTGAATTTAAATTGAAATGTTTAGAGGTGAATAGTGGAATATTATGGAATATTATGGAATATTATGGGGGTATTTAGAGGGTATCTTGAAGTGTTGACATTTTGTCAATAACTGGAAACATCAAAATTAAAGGAAGAAATACCCCTTAATACAAAAGGTGTTGTTATGTCGCTCATTTTAATTTTTAAAATTTAATCTAAAGCTATCTTTTATACACTATTATGACAGACATTCTAGTAGATAAAGTCAAAGAGCACGAAGTTACTGAAGTATCAAATCAATTGACATTTAATGGCATGTTTACTGGAAGAGAGACAGAATTACGTATTACCGATGCCAAACAATGGGTATCAGCATTTGACTTGATTAAGCTTGTTGGTGATAATATAAATCCACGTAAAACCTGGAATGATATTGAAACACGTTTTCCTGATGTTGTAACTTTTTGTTACAACATCAAATTTAAAGGAAGAGGCCAAAAAGACACACCAGTCCTTAATGCTAAAGGTGTTGTTATGGTGCTTCAATTAATTCCTGGGAGAATTGCTGCACAATTCAGAATACAATGTGGTGATATTATTGTAAGATATCTTGGTGGAGAATTCAAAATTTTGAAAAAATCGCTCATTTTAATTGTCAAAATTTAATCTAAAGCTATCTTTAATACACTATTATGACAGACATCCTAGTAGATAAAGTCAAAGAGCACGAAGTTACTGAAGTATCGAATCAATTGACATTTAATGGCATGTTTAGCGGAAGCGAAACAGAATTACGTATCACTGGTATCAGCATTTGACTTGATTAAGCTTGTTGGTGACCAAAAAAATCCAAAATCAACATGGGAAAGAATTAAAAACGACTATTATGAAATAGTCGCAAATTGCGACTATTCTCAATTCGGTAAAACAAAAAAAACACCAGTCCTTAATGCCAAAGGTGTTGTTATGGTGCTTCAATTAATTCCTGGGAGAATTGCTGCACAATTCAGAATACAATGTGGTGATATTATTGTAAGATATCTTGGTGGCGAATTCAAAAATTTGAAAAGTGTCGCTCATTTTAATTTTTCAAAATTTAATCTAAAGCTATCTTTAATACAATATTATGACAGACATTCTAGTAGATAAAGTCAAAGAGCACGAAGTTACTGAAGTATCGAATCAATTGACATTTAATGGCATGTTTAGCGGAAGCGAAACAGAATTACGTATCACTGATGATAAACAATGGGTATCAGCATTCGACTTGATTAAGCTTGTCGGTGAGAAAAAAACGTCTAAAAAAACTTGGTATGATATTGAAAAACAATATCCTGAAGTGGGAACAATTTGTTCCCACTGGAAATTCAAAGGTGCACGTCAAAAAGACACACCAGTCCTTAATGCCAAAGGTGTTGTCATGGTACTTCAATTAATACCTGGAAGAATTGCTGCACAATTCAGAATGCAATGTGGAGATATTATTGTAAGATATCTTGGTGGAGATCAAACATTAATTCAAGAAATTCAAACTATTAACCAATATCATGAAGAAACACCAAATAATCCTCTTCAATTATTCCGTCAAGACGAAACAGTTCAAGGAAATTTAGGAATATTTAACCAAGACCAAATTAATCATAGTAAGAAATTAATTGCGCATTTTGGTGATAAAATGAATATCATGTACTTGTTTTCATTCATGTATTTGAGTAAATGGTTTGGTAAAATTGGAAGTGTTAGAGGTGTCAGGGAATTTCATAATAGAGTTACTGAAAATAAATCAGATTTTGGAGATATTGCTTTTCATTCTGCAATTCAATGTAGCGACATTGAAAAAGTTGAAAGTGATTTTAAAAATACAGCATTATTCAAAATGAATCAAGCCAAAAATGTTATACAAAACAAAAATGGCGGATTTCACAGTGAGGTATTTTATTTAAGCGAAACTGCAACGTTGAATACATTTGCAGAAGAGATGATTAAGACTGCAGGAGACAGAATAATTGACCCACCACCATTATACAGTCCGAATATTCAGTCAAGCAGCACTTCCTTGGAAGTAGAACAAGAAAAGACCAAGCAAAAAGAAGAAGAAACTAAACAAGAAGAATTAAAGACAAGACAAATGGAAATTCAGTCAAATACTGAATTAGAAAAATTGAGATTGACAATCGAATTGCAGAAATTATCACTTCAAGTACCTAGTAAACCTACAGTACAACAGAAAATACAAACAGTAAATCCTGAACCACAACAAAAAAGACGAAAAGAAAATAATCACGAAGCATCCAAGAGAATTTTGAATGAATTAGCGGAAAAGTGTCAGGAAAATACACCTACAAGAATGGACAAGAATTCCCCATGGGAATGCAAGTATTGTATAAATGAAGAAAATCCATATATACATCTTAGATTATCAAAAATGCGAGACCATATATACAATCATCATCTAGATTATAGAGAATTTGAATGTAATGAATGCGGGCATGCATCATTGAATCAGTCTCATTACAAGGCTCATTTAGAAATGCACGAAAGAAAACGAAAATTCGACAACTTTACTTAAAAAGTTTTGATAATCCGTTGGATATCTATCATTTATTTTTCCAGTCAAAACTGCAAAATTATCTTCACCATTATATTTTGATTTAACCAATTCTTGCCATTTTTTAGGATGAGTTGGTTTATTTTTCTTTCCACTTGTAGTAATATAAATTTTTATACCAAAACGTATAAAATTATTAAAATTCATTTGAATTACTTCGTAAATCGCCAAAACTTGGTTTCACCAAGAATTTTTAAAATCACTTTTGAAAATCAGTATCTATCGCTTTACTGGTGAAATCTAGGTACTTTTTCAAAAGTGCAAAGTGTTTATTTTTTGCTATTATCATAGGAATCTCTAGAAAATGTTCTAGTATTAATTCCGATTATATCATTTGTAGGTAAATGGTTTTCATCTTGTGGGTTATAACACAATGGCTCGGCTCTATTAATAATAATACCAGATAAAATATCACATGGTCTATTAATTCTACTATAAGTTGGAATAAGTCCATTATCTTCGCACATAATTCCATTAGTATGTTCTTTAGAGGTTAAACAATGTAAACAATCACATGGAAGAGAGTTACTACAATTTGAACAGTCAGTGCATTCTGGTCTATTTAAATCGTAATAACTATTTCCAGAATCGCATCTACTTAGAGGAGTATCTTGATTACGCATTCTACTTTCGAGGTCCACAATTCCAGCTGGAATCGAACTTTGCGGAAAGTGCATAAATGGCGATTGATTTAAATAACATGATTTAGTGCTTTCTTTAACTGAGACATCAGATATAATATTGAATGGATTAGCGCTTTCTGTATTTTTTTTCAACATGGCGCATTCATCGTACATGCTTCTTGTAAATGCCATTAGTGTATATTACAGTAATACAATAAAAAAAATTTTCAGTCATTAAAAAAATAGTGCTTATATATCCATTCTGATTTATGTACTGGACATATTTGATTACGTTTTAAAATATCATAAATAATCACAAATACTACTTTTGTTTCGTTTTATATATATTTTCAAGAAATCAATTATTCCTTTACCATATTCTTTTTGAGATTCTGTAATGAATCCTTGTTCAATTAATGTGTCAACTGTCATATTGGTTAATACATTAGGATTTAGTTCCAATAAACTAGTGCGAATACCGTTTGAAAAACTATTAAACATTGGGTAATTAAATTCAGAAAATGGATTGTTTAAAAAGTATTCATCCTTAATATTAATATTAGTACCAGAATTTTTAAAAGATACTTCAGAAGATGATGATTCTTCTGCTTTTCTACGTTGAAAATCTTCTCTTTTACGTGTTGCTTCTTCTTTTTTACGTCTTATTTCTTCACCTTTTTTGCGTCTATCTTCTTTTTCAGCTTTTTTACGCCTTTCTTCTTCTTTTTTTTTGTTTTTTTCTCTAGTTTCAGTCCAGTCTCTTGGACTATAACCACCAAATCCACTACTAAATCCACTTGGTTGAGCATAGTATTTCATATTCGAATGATTTTCTTCTAATGAATCTTTACACGCTGACATAATTTTAAATTCATCCAATCTTATTGGATCATTTTTAATTTTATCTGGGTGATTTTTCAATGCCCACTTTCTAAAATTACTTTGAAAGATTTTAAAATCGTCATTCCATATTCCATTTTGTTTAAATTTTTCAAAACATGTCGACAAATCACTCATCTTCTTGAATTAACCTTAGAAATTTTTTTTTACTAAACAAAAAAAGTGATTTAAAAACTCCAATTTAAAGTCAAATGAAATTAGCAGTAGTAATAGTTATAACAGAAAAGGACAATGCTTTTAAACAAGTTTTATTATCAAATGTAAAAAATTTTGATTACGTAGACTTGTATTTTGTCTATGGCAGTACGTATCCAAAAACAAAGTTGGTATCTATTGGTAATGGGAATGTAAATATATTTTCAAAGTACAATGAAACATTTGAAAATATGATAAATAAGACGATTGATGCATTCAAGGCATTATCTATAGTACAACAAAAATATGATTATATTATTCGAACGAATATGTCTACATTATTTGATTTTGAAAAACTACTAGAATTTTCAAAACAATTATCTCCGAGTGCGCTTTTTTGTGGACCATTTATTGGGATAAACAAAAAACCATATATTTCTGGGACTTGTATATTAATGACACCTGATATAATGCAGTATATAATTAAAAATGAAAACTTAATAAACAAGTCTTTAAATGAGGATATAGCGCTTTCAGATTTTATTAATACGAATGTACAATCATATTTTACAATTAATATAAAACGTCTTGATTTTATTCAATTAAAAGAACTTGGAAATGTAAAACGAATTGTATATCATAAAACTTTTATTGGTGATACTGATATTTTTTGTTTTAGATTTAAAACACTAGATAGAAACAGTGATATAAATCTTATGCAGGAAATAGTGAATACTAAATTTAATACAGATTTTACATCTATATATAAATGCGAAGAAGTGAATGAAGAATCACCAGAATATAATGAAAAATATTCAAGAAATATATTTCTAGTACCAACCAATAAGTAATTATTTTAAAGAGTTGCAAAAAATAGGATATATTACATTCTGCTTCTAATTCTTTAACAATTATTAACAAGTATTAATTGTTATTAAATCGTCATTAACAGTTTCATGTTTATTACTTTCTTTAAAGGTTAAATTTAACCTTTTAAAGTAATGAAAGATTGTTATCTGCATAAATATTCAGGCCTATCTAAATTATTTATCGCATTTTTTGTAATCTCTCTTATATTTACTGTCACTAAGCAATTCATAAGAATCCTTTTCATAATCTATTTGGATAGATTCACTTAAAAATCTTAGGAATGGATTATTCATTAATTTCAAATCATCTTATTGTTCTATAAAATATCTTGGACAAAAATCCCATATAGATTTATCTATATTATCTTCCAATGCATTCTTATAGAATCCAAAATAATTATCAAAAATAAAAAAATCAGAATTATTATGTCCAATTGGAACTTGGAATTGCAATTTCCCAATTTAATAAAAGCGATACCATACAATTTTATTTTCTATGACTTTTTACAACATTTCCCCATAATCAACTTGAACACATCATACATTCATCCTTGTTATCAATTGAACATTGTAATTTAGCTTGGGCTAGTGCTTGAGCTAATTCTTGTTCTTCCCTTGATTTTTTTTCCAATTCTGGATCAACTGTAAACTTGGCAGAAGAAACTTGGGCCTTGCTTCGCAGATAGTAAATCCCAGATTTTAAATTCGCCTTCCATGAATAAAAAAGCATACTAGATATTTTTGAGTATGATGGATTAGCCATATATAAATTCATGGATTGCATTTGGTCAATAAACACTCCTCTATCAGCACATTGGTCAATAACAGTCTTCATACTTACTTCCCACGCGGTCTTATAGATATTTTTTAATTCTTGTGGAATTTCTGGTATGGCCTGTATACTGCCATTCTCCAACGTTATTTTATCTTTCAATTCTTCGGACCAAATACCAAGGTCTTCAAGGTCTTTTAATAAATATTTATTGATGACCACAAAATCACCAGACAAAACATTTCTTGTATAAAAACATGAGCGCATGACTTCAAAACTTTCAGAATTACCCATTACTTGGGCTGTACTTGCCGTCGGAGGCAAACACCCCAAAAGAGAGTTTCTTATTCCAAATTGCTGAATATTAGATTTTAAATTATCCCAATCGTATCTATCAGAAAGATATTTACTCAAGTCAATTCCATCAAATTCCTTTGCCAAATCAAACTGAAGTTTGCCTTGACTGAATGGAGAACCATTGAATGATTTGTATGCGCCTGCTAATTGATTTGTTTTAGTTCCTAATTCTTTAGATAATTGCATACTTTGCTCAAGTAATCCGTGATACAATGTTTCAAAAATTAAAATATTTAAATCTTTAGCTTCTTTTGATTCAAAGGGTAATCGCATTTTAACATATACATCTACTAGACCTTGAATACCAACTCCTATTGGTCTATTTTCATTATCTGTTTTTTTAGTTTCCGGTAAAGGATAATCGTTATTATCCAATACTTTATTCATTGAAACTACAACCTTTTTAGCAACTTTATGTAATAAATTAAAGTTAAAATATGGCTTGGAATCTTTATAAAACACAAATTTAGGAAGTGCAATCGTAGCCAAATTACAAACACCGTAATTATCTTTGTCAGAATAAATTGCTATTTCCTGGCATTGTCCAGTTATAATTCCATTAAATATACCCATTCCCCTATTTTCTTCTGTGAAACAATAAGTATCAGAAATTCTTCCAGTTTCCTTTATATCTTCTACTTGAATCCATCTTTTTGTATTATTTTTTGGATAAATTCCAGATAATACAAGTCTTTTTGGACTAAATCCTAGTTCACATAATGTAGCAGTATCATGTGATGTCAATAATAATCTATTGGTTTCATTACAAAAATATTCCTTTGAACCTCCATTCCCATCTGGTAATATTTTCATTCCATCTTCTGAATTAAAAGAAATTTTTGGGTCACATCCCATAGTTTGCAACATATATTTCATATCTTGTAAAAATTCATAATGTGTGCTTACTATCTGAATTCCAGTCAAGTTATCCGATTTTATTACACATCCATCTCCATCACATACTCCTTCAAACCATCGTAGTTTAATATCTAAATTATAATTAATTGGAACAATATATTTAGGTAATAATTCTAATGGTAAGGAACAATTAATTCTTTCAAGTGAATCTTCATCATTAGGAATTTCTCTAGTTTCAATAAATTCAACAAGTTTTTTCTTTTCTCCATATAATGTTATTTTTGGATATTTTCTAATTATAGCTTCACAATATTCCTCGTGTCCTAATTCTTGTTCATACATTTTTGAATGAATATTACAATATTTTACATCTTTAGGTTTATTAGGACATCTATGTTCGCCTCCATCCAAATGACCACTATCTGTTCCATCAGCACAATAAATTCCATGAGTGTACGGATAAGGAAAATCTGATTTACCTGTTGTAATTATTGGGAAATCACTTTTTATTAATCTCATTCCTATAGATAAATTTTGCGCTTCAATCTTTTTTATAACAGGACATTGATTTGGTCTGGCACCAGTAGCAATGTAAAAATTATGATATTTTGTACATTCTAATTTAGAACCATTGCTTAAACTAATCTTTAAAAGTTCCTGATTTTCTCCTGTTTTCCTAATAATTGTTTTACTAAATTCTACCCCATTCCATATATTTACTTCTTTATCTTGTAAATCTTTTATTTCATGATATCCTGTAGAAGTAAGAATTTTAGTCTCAGGAGCTACGCATAAATTGCTGTTTTTAATAGTCCCTAAATTTTTTTGATTACATTTTTTATTTACTGCATCTTTAAATCCAATATAAGGTAAACCAGACTCTATTAATGAATCAGCTATTTTTTCCCAAATAACTCGCGCTTTTATTTTCTCTCTAAACATTCCTTTTTCAATATAACTTTCATATAATTTATCAAAATCTTCACCATAAGCATCTTGTAGACCTTTACACTCGTCCGGACACATTAACCACCAATCACCGTCTTTTTCAACCTGTCTCATAAAATAATCTGGGGTCCAGACTGCATAAAATAAGTTTCGCGCACGTTCCGATTCTAGTCCTTGATTTTTTTTCAAATCTAAAAATGCCAAAATTTCTGGATGATATGGCTCTAAATAGACTGCAAATGAACCCTTTCTCTTCATTGCTTGGTCAGCATGGGCACTGATTTGGTCATACACTTTTAACATTGGAATTA
Source organism: Candidatus Shapirobacteria bacterium (assembly GCA_028710865.1). The sequence continues at coordinate 9,786 of JAQTUF010000010.1, read as the reverse complement.
TTCCATTACTAAAACCATTTACGCCTCTAATTCTACTTCCTTTAGCTCTAATACCAGATACATTAATACCAATTCCTCCACCGGTTTTTGAAATGAGTGCAGTATCACTAAATGCCTTGTAAATCCCCTTCATTGAATCTTCCATAGAAAGTAAGAAACATGAAGAAAATGCTTGAGATATAGTTCCGGCATTAAAGATTGTTGGACTGGCATGAGTGTAAAAGTGCTGTGATAATAGATTATAAGTATCAAATACTCTAGACAGATCTTTTAAATGAATTGCCAAAGCAATACGCATATACATATGTTGCGGCCTTTCAACTACAACATTATTAACACGCAATAGATAGCTTTTTTCAAGTGTTTTAAATCCAAAATATTCAAATAGATAATCTCTATCATGAATAATTTTTGTTTCAATGGTGTGCTTGTGTTTTTGATAAACTTGAAAATATTCTTCTCTAAGAATGCCATTTGCATATAGCATTTCAGTGACTTTTTCAAATGATGTTTCTGTATTTTTATGTAAATTACTGATGATAATACGCGTTGCAAGTTGTTTATATTCTGAATTAATTAATGTATTTTCTGATATTCTTGCAGCCTGCTCATCAAGTTCTGATGTAGTGACACCATCAAACATTGTTTTTTTAACCTTTTCAACTATTAAATTGTAATCAATCTTTTCCAAGACTCCTAGTGACATATCATTACACAAGCTTTCAAGTCTATGAAGCACTTTTTCGTGTGACAAAAGCTCTTTTCTTTTATCACGCTTAACGACATACATTGCGTTCTTCGTGTCATTTGTGACATTTTTGGCAATTGTATCGTCATTTGTGTCGGTATTGTTATTCATAGTTTGCAAACTTATATAATATTCCTAATAAAAAAATAAAATTAAAAAATCATTTTTATAAACTACTACATTTTTATAAATATTTATATGAAAATGCACTCAAATAGCAATGAAATTGTTAAAACTTTTAAAAAAGCGCGCAGTAAAACTGATTTATTTTTTTTATGGTTATAATAATGAATTACAATCCAAAACAGTTTAAAGATACATATTTAGATTATTATGACCAATCTGATAATTTAAATTACTTGGATTTAGCATGTGATAAATATCCTAATTATTCTAGAATGGAAGACTTGTGGAATTACAGAACTGACATACATATTATTCAATATATTTGCAACTTTTTGTACAGATATTGTTTTTATTAAATCTTTTACTCTTAGATTTGCCACAATTTATTCCCCTCGAATGGTTCAGAATATCTTGTAGTTCTTCTAACATGGTAATCTTAGACATTTGACAAGTAAAAGTACGCGCTTAGTTATTAGTATATTTAAAAATCGCAAAACTGATTTTTATTTTTTTTTCAAAGATAAATGACAGAAACTAAATCTGAAAGCAATTGTAGTTTTAGTGAAGAAGAAGAGATTTATTTCAAAGGAAATATTATTTATAAAAATGAAGGTAGATATGTTGGTAAAATTCAAGAATATGAAGTGACAGAACAACAACCATATGAACCTTTAAAAATGTTGGATAATGGATCAATTATTGATGATGCCAATACAATATGTCAATCTCTTCCAGAGTTTGAAGTAATTGATGAAACTTTTCAAATTCTTCCATCTGATTATGTGACTCGCACAGAGGATGGAACTGTAATTAGAGTATATTATTATCAAGGGGAGTGGTTTACAGCTACATCAAAATGCATTGATGGAAGAAATAGTATATTTTCTGCCAAGAAATCATTTGATGAATTATTTTGGGATACTTTTAATAAAGAGAATGTTGAATTTTTTGATAAAAATTCAACATATTTTTTCATCTTGAAACATGTTAATAACAGATTGGTTTTAAAACATACTAGAAATTCTATTTTGTTTATAAAAAGTGTAGATAATAATACAGGAGAAAGTTTTAATGCAACGACTCCTAAAAATAAAGGGTGGATTTCACATGTATATAATCAGGGAAATTTGGAATATGAATTAGAAATACGACATTTAAATAGTATTTCTCCACCTACCATTAAAGAATTAAGTGAAATTCCAAGTGTAGTAAATGGAAGGGGTTTATTAATTAAGCGAGCAGAAAAATATTACATGTATGATAATCCGGAATATAGCCGAGTTAAAAGATTACGAGGAAATGCACCTGATATCGTATATAGATACATTGTATTTTTAAAGACTAATTTGAAAAAGGCGATTGAACTAGAAAAAGAATTTCCAGAATTCAAGAATGAATTTATTCGTTCAAGAAAAATATTGTATTTGGCGTGCGATGAAATATACAGAATGTATATGACAAGAGAATTTACTGCAAGAGTATTAAAAAAGAATGATATTGCATTTTGTTCAGAATTCACTTGTGACAAGATTATATTCACAAACCACTGTGAACCATTTATTGAAAAAATAAAACAAAAATATGGTAAAAGAATACTTTTTGGTCAATTTTGCAGGGAGTTTTATTATTCTGATAATGCATTCTTGTATAAATTTGTAAATAGAGTTTTGTAGGGGTTAATTGGTGGCTTGGCGGTGAGAGTGTATAATTAACCAATCTTTATAGATTGGATTAAAGTGCGTACTTTAATATGGATATTGACATAGATTTAATTTCGGATAGTTATGCCGAAATGGCGTGTATATTATTAAAAAAGACATGGTTTTATCCGTATTTAGTTAGAGAAGTATGTGAAGAATATAAAAAATATTTATATGGATAAAGATGAATTTTATAAAAAAATGTCAGATTTATTGGAAGAATTTTTGAATATTGATATAAAAAATGTATATGCCAAGGCAGCATAAACTGATTTTAAAAGAAATATTTTGGTTGTAGAAATCTATTCTACTAAAGACTGGGAAACTTGAATTGGATTAGCTGGAATGTTATGCAACATTCTGTCGTAATTGTAAACGTAGTTTTCTAGAATCAAGAACTTGTGATTCCTGTCATAGAGCTTTAGGGCTTAGTTAAAAGGAGGTACAGAGTGACGAAAAAGTGATTTTTATTTTTTACTGTTTCATTAATAAAATGGAAAGACCTTCATTAAGCGAAGCGAATAAGATGGTAACATGGAAAAAGGAAGAATACGATGATAATTGTAGAGAGATATTGGCAGCTATAATGACAGTGATAGCGGATGATTGGTCTACATGCTATAATGGTTGCAATACAAGTATAGACCATAATACAGACAAATGTTACATTATGACGAGACAAGGATTAAAGGAAGCAGAAAATGTTAAATTTGGAGAATATGATGATTTTGAAGAAGGTTCAAAGTGTTCTTTGTGTCCATAAACAATCATTGGGAGAATTATTTTTTTATTTTTATTTTTTGTCAAACCTAACCGAGCTGAGAGGCTTGGTGGAGGGGGCGTACGAGTGAAAATGAAATTGGATAATCTGAAATCTATTCTACTAAAGACCGGGAAACTTGAATTGGATTATAGATTGACTGTATGTGCTGTGAAAGAATGTTATGCAACATTCTGTCGTAATTGTAAATGTAGTTATCTAGAATCAAGAACTTGTGATTCCTGTCATAGAACAGTATGTTATAAACATTTAGATATGGTTAAATCACGTCAGTATGATAATCATACTGAAATCTATTTTTGTGTAGATTGTGGTGATAATAAGTGTCGTTTGTAGGGGAAAGTGTACGAGTACACGCAAATTTATTTTAGTAAGTAATAGTAATGTCGCAAATACCTATTTATGAATTGGGTGTAACTATAGATATTATTTTGGTACTAGATAATATTTATAGTACATTAAAATATATTCCAAATATATCACAATTGCAAATTTACAGTGATGTCATGCAGTTTAAAAAAATCATAAACGAATTCAAAAAACCAAGATATCATCCATATCAAAGGTCAAAAAAAAATTTAACATATAGTGAAAAAAAATTACTACATGAAGCAAGCGTACGAATATCTCATTTATCAAAATATACATTTTCTGGGATTATTGGTTCTGGGTCTTTTGGTTTAGTTTGCAAAGCTACAAGTACAACTGGAAAAGTTGTGGCTATAAAAATACAAACTGGAGTATTAGAGTTGGAAGAAAAATTTATATTAAATAAAATTCAGAGTAATTGTGATAGATTTTTATGCATTAATGAAATTATTATAGTTGGTTCTGAATTGACATTTATAGTAATGGAATATATTCCATATGAATCTTTAGATTATGATAAAATACAATCATTGGATATTATTACTAGAAAGAATATTATGAAATATTTGTACAAGAGTATAAAAATTCTTCATAGTTTAAATGTAGCTCATAAGGATATAAAACCTGATAATATAATTTTTACTGGTACTAGAGTGAAATTAATAGATTATGGATTATCATGTGCATCTCAACAATGTAATTGGGGTGGTACTATTAATTATATCCATCCGTATTTAAGAACAAGATATACATTTTATGACCCGATTGAATTATGGAAAGAGAATGATTTTTATAGTCTTTATATTATAGGAATAATAGATTTTGGGATAGATTCTGATGAATTGGTAAAATTAAAGAATAAATTTAAAACTCTAAATTATTTGGTGTAAATTTTACAGGAAGGTCGGGAGTAGATGAAAGATTTGAAGACATTGGTGTTGTAGATTCTGCGTACGTTGGGGGTTGTATTACATTTGGTACAGAAGGTAAAGATGAATTAGAGGTTATTATAGGAGGGTGCGAGATTTTTTGAATTGATACATTTGGTAACAAGTGAGAAATATTTTTATAAATGAAATAAAAATTTACAAGTACTTGAATTACCAGTAATAATAAAAGAATTATACTAAAATAATACGACCCCTGATTTTGATTTTTATAAACAGTGTTATCATTGAAACATTTGATAGATGTTGATAAAACAGATATTAAAAAAATTGTAGCGATTAAATTTATTGTTCCAAAATATGTCATGTACGCAAGTATAGTATTTACTATACTTGTATAAAAAAAATTTTAGACACTAGGAAGTTTTGAAAAATTACAAATTTTTTAGACATTAAAAAGAACTCGCACGGAGATTTTTTTGATTTCAAGGAATTAAAAAAAAATAAAACTGGAAATATGCTGGACTTTAGGCACAAAATAAACTAGGATTAGATGTATAAAAAATATTTGGTTGTTGCTTTGATATAAAAATTACAGTAAATATATCATATGAGACTAAAACTAGACCAAATAAAGCCATAGGAATAATAACTAATAATCCAGTATAATCAGAACCATTTTCCAACATATTATTTCGTAACAAAATTCCTCCAACCCACATGGATAAAAATAGATTTATAGTAAAAAATGATAACATTAGTAATCGCATTCTAAGAAAATTTTTAACAGAATAATTCATTTTTGAATAAAAATAAAAAAAATGTAAAAATCAGTTTTCCATCGCTTAATAGTTTTGAAAAACTGATTTTTACATTTTTTTTAAATATAAAATGGAAATAATATCTCAATTTTCAAACATGACATTAAAAAGAACTCGCGATACATATGAAGACGATTTTTTTGAATTATTAAATGATTTCAAGGAATTAAAAATAAAAAGTAAAAAAATAAAACTGGAAATGTGCTGGAATTGTGAAGACGACTACGATATTCGTTTAATGAAAATGTGTTATGATTGTTTACATTTATTATGCTGTGAATGTGAAGAAAATTGGTGTTCAGTATGTGATTCTTGTAGTAAATGTTGCACACAGGATATATGCGAATGTGGTTGCGGTACAGTATTTTGTACAACAAAAGATGAAATTATAGAATGTGGTGAATGTGGGAAAAGAGTGTCAGAAAATTGTATAGATGATTGGGTTTGTGGAAAATGCGATGATTGTTTTGATGAAATATGGCAAATGATGTGAAGAAAACTTATCCAATGAAATCATTGGCCCTATTTGGGTACAGATGAAATTTCAAAACAAATAGTTAAACCGTATTCGCAAATGTATTTAGTTGTACATAAAAATAGAAAAGTCGGCAATTTTATTCTGACAAAGCTTTTTTGATGTTTAGATACCCGATAACCAAGCTTTAAGACTTGGTGGAGAGGGAGTACTAGTAAAAAGCATTGAAAAACTGATTTAAAAAGGAATTTAAAGGGATAAAAATGGGACACTACTGTTACAAATGCGGTGAAAAACTTGCTGCTGGTATTTCACCTACGAAATGTAATTGTATAGAATGTTTTTGCGCGAAATGCTGGGATGAACTATTTGGTGGATACGTATTAATTAAAGAAGGAATTCATAAGGGATATTATGAATTGGACGAAAGGGATACTGTAAAGTGTATGGAATGTGATGTTTTATGGTATATAGATGATTACGAATATTACTAGATTTTCTAAAAATACCCGAGTGAAAAATACCGAGCTAAAGGCTTGGTTTACGGTGGGTACGAAGTGAAAACTGATTTTTAATGCATTTTAGTGAGAAAATGCAACTATCAGATCAATTTCAGAACAAGAAGCCAAAAATAGAGGCCTTATATATAATGGATGGGGAGTTGATACAAAGACTGGAACCAAAGTATTTTTTTACTCACAGAAACCCGTAGAAAAGTTTTCGCCTAGAAAATTCAATGAGATGATTGAGGAGCTTCGAACATGTGCTTTTTCCAGATTAGAGAATGGGATATTCTACAGTTAATAAATGGCTAACCCTATAACCAAGCCTCGGCTTGGTGGAGAGGGCGTACTAGTAAAAAGTAGTGAAAAACTGATTTTAAAAAAATAAACAAGGAGAAAATGTCAACAGTCGCAAAAGAAACCAAAAAACCAGTCTTTGATTCGGATACTGAGGGAGAAGAACTTCTTTTGAAGAAGACTTCTTTGAAGACCAAAGAGACCAAAAGTGAACCTAAAATGGCTGAACCATTCGATGGTGTTGGTGATGCTGGCGATTTTGGCTTCTTGGTCTTGGGAAAGGAAACACTAGATTTGCTAAACTTGGAAGAGGATGATGATTTTAGAACAAGAACTATGTGGGAATCTGCGAAACAAGATAGAGTATATGTAGTAAGTTGGAAGTATAGTGTCAAGGGAGAAACAAATGTAGAGTTGTTTACGACAGAGGACCTAGCTAGGAATATCGCTAATAAGTTAATAGGGTATGGATACAAGGAAGTTTCTATGCATGAAAAGGTTAAATTTATGGGACATTATACTAATTGGGCTAGAGATATCGAGTGGGGGAACGAAACCATAGAATCCATCAACTTGTAGATAAATGAAAATCCCCATAACCGAGCCGAGAGGCTTGGTGGAGGGGGAGTACCAGTAAAAAGTAGTGAAAAACTGATTTTAAAAAATAACCAAGGAGAAATGTCAACAATCGCAAAAGAAACCAAGCAAAAACTAGTCTTTGATTCGGATACAGAGGGAGAAGAAGTTCCTTTAAAGAAGACTTCTTTGAAGACCAAAGGGACCAAAAGTGATTTAGACGAGCCTAAAAATGCTACAAAGACCAAGACCAAGAAGCCAAAATCGCCAGCATCACCAACACCATCGAATGGATCAGGAAAGAGAGGGAAAGCAATCTTGGGGAGGTTAACAGAAGAGGAGACTGAGGATTTGTTGAATTTGGAGGAGGATGATGATTTTACAGCATCAAATAAGCTATACTTGGGATTAACAAAGTTGACTTCAGAGAAGCTAGAAGAGTTATTTGGAGAGAGAGAGACACTAGTATGGGAAGACGAGGAGTTTATGGACAAACGCTACTGTTATAGAATCAGTATTGGAAAGAGAAGATTTGTGTTGTTTGATATGATAAACGAGGAATCAGATGACGAGGAATGGGATTCTGAGGAAGAGATAGAGTGGTATGCGATGGGGGATGGAGGATTAAGGACATTAAATGGACTGATGAATAGGAAGGGAGAACTAGGGATGGATACAGAGTAAATAGTGGAGTGGTTATAATCGGGCTATAGGGCTTGATTATAACCGCGTACTGCGTGGTTGAGGGCTTGATTTAGGGTAGGTACGAGTAGAAAGCGAGTAAAAAGTGATTTATAAAGAAAAAGAAGGAGAAAATGTCAAAAATTGCAGAAAAACAAGTGCTAGTGAATGTGTTTAATACAGGGGATAAAATATTAACGAAAAGTAGTGAAGATTCTCTTGGATTTATAAAACAAGGAAAGTTAGTAATGGAAGTATTCAAAATACACGAGAAAGGTGCGAGTATACCTCCTACTATAGTATATATATACGAGTAAAAAGTAAAACCCCGATAACCGAGCCGAGAGACTTGGTGGAGGGGGAGTACCAGTAAAAAGCAGTGAAAACTGATTTTAAAGAAATTCTTCCGAGAAAATGGAAGGATTAAGGAAAGAATTGAACAATAGCGAGATGGCGGGAAGAATCTACACGAGGACGGGGACTGTGCCAGTAACGTTCATTACAGGGAACTATAGTAGAGTGACGGGAAATGAGATAATACGACAGGAAGTGTGTATACAGAGGTAAGAGAGCTAGAATTCGCGATGATGGAGAGTGGAAGAATGAAGGTCCATGCTTTATAAATGAAAATCCCGATAACCGAGCCGAGAGGCTTGGTGGAGGGGGCGTACCAGTAAAAAGTAGTGAAAAAGTGATTTTAAAAAAAATTTGAAGGAGAAAATGTCAACAATCGCAAAAGAAACCAAGCAAAAACCAGTCTTTGATTCGGATACGGAGGGAGAAGAAGTTCCTTTAAAGAAGACTTCTTTGAAGACCAAAGAGACCAAAAGTGATTTAGACGAGCCTAAAAAGGCTACAAAGACCAAGACCAAGAAGCCAAAATCGCCAGCGTCTCCAACGCCATCAAATGGATCAGGAAAGAGGGGTAAAGCTATCTTGGGGAAGCTGTCTAAAGAGGAGACAGAAGACTTATTGAATTTGGAAGAGGATGATGATTTCAGCAAGTCAAACAAACTTTACTTGGGAGCAACAAAGTTGACGACAGAGAAGCTACAAGAATTGTTTGGAGAGAGAGAAACATTAGAATGGGAAGATGAAGAGTTTAAGGACAAGAGGTATTGCTATCGTATCTCAATAGGGAAGAGACGTTTTGTGGTTTTTGATATGATAAACGAGGAATCGGATGATGAGGAATGGGATGCAGAAGAGGAAATAGAGTGGTATGCGATGGGGGATGGGGGGTTGAGGACATTGAATGGGTTGATGAATAGGAAGGGTGAATTAGGGATGGAGATAGAGTAAATAGTGAGAGTGGTTATAATCAGGCTTTAGGGCTTGATTATAACTGCGTACAACTGCGTACAACTGCGTACAGTCACTTATCCAGTAAAAAGCATTGAAAAACTGATTTTAAAAAATAAAGAGAGAAGAAAATGACAACAACAAGAGCAATCGCAAATACAACAGAAGTGTATTCAGTAACAGACCTAAAAGGGAGAAGAATAAAAATATTACCAGGTTACACAACAGAAGTAAAAAGAGTTGAACATGGAACGGAACTTTATGCAGAATTCAGTTATTAAAGAAGAGAGAGGTTATAATCGGGCTTTAGGGCTTGATTATAACTGCGTACTGACTGAGAAGGAGTAAAAAAAGTGATTTATAAAAAATTTTGGAGGGATTAAATGGAGGTATTAACGAGGAATCTGAAAAATATGAATTTAAAGAGGGATAGAGGAGAGAGTGAGATGGAGATGGAGTCGCTATTAATAAATGTGAAGAGACTGTGCCTAAGACCACAAAGGATACAACTGGAGAAAAA
>JAQTUF010000021.1 GCA_028710865.1 Candidatus Shapirobacteria bacterium | reverse complement strand
AGCAAAAAAGATGAAAGTTTCTCAGCCAACTTTTGGAAGAATCCTAGATGGAGCTTATAAAAAGATCGCTAGAGCGATAATACAAGGAAAGGCTATAAAAATTGTTAAAAAATAAAAAACGCCCAAGATAAGGTATTCCCCTATTGGGCGTTTAATAATTGCGGAATTTATTTTTTCTTTTGTTATTCGATTGGTTTGATCTCTATACTTGGATCAGTAGAAAGGAACTCAATTTCCTCAAACCCAAATTTTTTGAGAAGTTCAGATATTACCACTTGGGCATTTTGCTGGGCAACTGGTAAAATACCAGAATCGATACCGTATTGTAGTAAATATTTTGTAGCCTCTTGCCTAACTTGAGTTTCCATCTCGCTATCAACACTAGATAATAAACCAGTCTGTCGACTAACTACATAAGAAGCATTGTTATCGAAAACAATATCAAATATTTCTGCTTGAGGAAGGAAAACTTTAACTGATTTACTATTGATAATGAGAATATCATCAGAATCTAAGAGTTCTAGATCTATCCCGGCAGTAACTTTGGCATAAGCCATGAATATGAGTTTTTCGCCAAATATACCTCCAAGAGTTTCTTGACTTCTTTCTCCTGTAAATACCCCATCAACATTAGCATAGGCAGTTTCTAGTCTCCCTACTTTTTGTATCTCCTGAACAATAGCTATCTTATCGGGAATAACAACATTGCTTTCTGCGGGAAGTAAATTAAGGATACCGCCATCGTCACTGTTATTGTTTTGACATGATTTGAGACCGATAATTACAAGTAGAACTATCAGCACAACTATCAAAACAAAAATTAAAAAATTCTTCATTACTTAAACTTCCTTTCATCTTATAAAATAGTTGACCTCGAACAATTTCGACCTCCTTTATAAGATGAATATATACAAATCTTCCGCAATTATGTTAAAGAGCTATAAAATATAACTCGGGCAGTATTCTATCACCAAGATATTTATATATCAATTTTATAGGACTTATAGGTGAATTATTTACTTTGATTATTTATGACTAAAACTGCTATAAGAGTAGTGATGGGAACGGCAGATATTAAACCAATGCTGCCAACCAAAGTCCTAACTATTTCTTCGGCAACAATTTCGTAGTTTATAACTTCAGAAAAGGGATGAGGATTATTAATAAAAAGAAGAAGAAGTGGTAGAGCTGCCCCGGTATAAACTAATATAAGTGTATTAACCATAGAAGAAATATGATCTCGGCCAACACTCATAGCTCTTTTATAAAGATCAGTAAATTTTAATTCGTGATTAGCTTCTTTTAGCTGATAAACAATTGCTGATTGAGAAATAGTAATATCGTCTAAGACACCTAGAGCACCGATAATAATTCCTGCCAAAAGTAGACCTTTAATATTAATTACTCCAGGGATAATGCTTTGTAAGAATCCAGCCTCTTCTGAACTAAATCCTGTTAATTTTGATGCTTGAACAAAAATAATTGCTAAAACCCCAGTTATGATTAATGAGATAAAAGTACCAATTATGGCAACAATTGTTTTTTTATTAAAACCATGTGAAAGTAAAAAAGAAACAGGGATTATAATCAATGATCCTAAGATGGCTGTTAAAACTGGATCTGACCCAGACAATATTTTGGGGAGAATAAAATAAAAAATTACTAAAAAAGAAATTAACATACCTAAAAGCGAGAGAGCTCCCCTCCATTTTGCAATTACCGCTACTAAAACAATAAAGATTAGAAATAAATAGAATAGTACATCGCGTCTAATATAGTCACTGATATAAAAAAGATTATTGCCATCTAGATCTTGGCTAGAGATTACAATTAGTTTATCTTTTTCTTTGTATCTAATATTATTAATGACTGGCAAGTTACCATTTTCAACAATAATTTTTTGACCACGGATCGACCCTTTAGTAACGAGGAGCTCTAATTTTTGATAAAGTTGATAGTTTTGAGCTCCATCTGGTTTTATTTGTTTTTCTTCTAATATGTTTTGGACAATTGTTTCAAGACTTTCTTCTTTTGAAGTTTCTAGGCCTGTTTCGCTTTGGGCAAAAATATTTTGATTAAAAAATCCTATGCTAAAAAATAAAAGAATTAATACGCAAAAAAACTTTTTTAGAAACATATTGATTTTTATTTTATCTAGAGCTGAAAAAATTCCAGCATCTTAATGATCAAAAGTACTGGCCAAAAAATTGCTTTAACTATTCCAAGAAGAACGGTAACAAAACTAGTGGCATGAGATAGAAAATAAAAAAGAGCTCCGATCAGACCAAGTCCATAAACAGCTCCAGGGTCTTTATTGGGATGACAGGAATGGTTTTTAACTAAGGATTTTTGGGTTGTTTTTGTTTTATTTTTTTTATCCATACAAGACAATTATACAAAAAGATTCTTCATTTTTATTTGGTGGTTTTTGTCTTTGTAGCAAATCCTTCGAAAGCTTTTAGTAACTCAATGGGAACCATATAGACAATGGTGTTAGATTGATCAGAAGACATATCGTTTATAGATTGAAGAGTCCTTAAATGAAGAGCTCCGGGAATGGCACTAAGTTTTTTGGCAGCTTCGGATATATTCTTGGAAGCAGCAAGCTCACCTTGAGAATTAATGATTACAGCCCTCTTTTCCCTCTCTGCTTCGGCTTGTTTACCAATAGTTCTTTCCATTTCGACCGGTAAACTAACATCTTTTAATTCAACATTATTAACTTTTAACCCCCAAGCATCTGTTTCTTTATCAACAATTTCTCTAATTCTTTCAGCAATTTTGTCTCGACTAGAAAGTAATTCATCAAGAGTAACTTCTCCTACTATATTTCTCATTGTGGTTTGAGCGTATTGAGAAATAGCATATTGAAAATCTTCAACCTCAATAATGGCTTTTTGGGCATCAGCCACTTTATAGTAAATAACTGCATTAACTTTTACGGAAACATTATCTCGAGTAATAGTGTTTTGGTCAGGGACATCAACGGCTTTTACCCGAATATCTACTTTTCTAGAACTTTGAATAATAGGAAAAACCAATCTCCAACCAGGCTCTAAAACAGAAGTAAATTTACCAAAGGTAAATTTAAGACCTCTTTCATACTGATTAATCTGACGAATGGAAATGAGAAGAATAAAAAGAATTGTAAAAATTAATCCTATTGGCATGTTTAGTTTTTAATTAAGTAATAATTTAATTATACGCTATTTATCAGAAAATCTAAATTCATAATTATTTATAGACAAAAAAAATACCGTAGAATTTACAACATACACTGTTGTGTAAATATTACGGTATTAAATCTGAATTTTATTAAAATTTTTTGAAAAAATCACGAATAAGATTAATATTAGCTCTGGTGTAATCAACCATTGCCAAAATTGTGAGTACTATTGAAAGATATATAAGACATTGACCAGTAATGATTGGGGTAAACCAAGGTGCTTGAGGTAAAAACCATAATTTGCTATTAGCACTTCCAAGAAAAAGAAAAATAAAACCAATAAATTGAAAACTAGTTTTAAGTTTCCCTAATAAACGAGAAGAAATTGCTAATTTTTTGGCGTGAGTATGAGTAATAAGATAATTTCCTATAACAATAATAACTTCAAAGAAGACGATGATTATGGTTACTGAAATATTTAATACCCCTATACAATTAGCAACTAATAAAGCTGTTACCATGGTTAACTTATCGGCAATTGGATCTAATATTTTGCCCAGTTTAGTTATTTGATTTTTGGCACGGGCAATATATCCATCCAAAAAATCAGTGATACCAGAAATAGCAAATATTAAGGCTACACCATAATACCAATCGGTATTCTTTGACTGATTTCCTAAAATGGCAAAAGTTAAAAAAATGGGGATTAATACCATCCTGGATACTGTTAGTATATTTGGAATATTCATTTTTTACTCCTTCCTTAAATTTATTTTTATATTCAAAAATAAACAGAATTTAATCCATTTATATTATTTTAAAAAATTCAAATTATTAAAGGGCTGTTATTGATTTTATTTGGTGCGACACCAAAAAATCTATTATGGTGGATTGTACCATAATAATTGTATATATCTTACTAAATAGCTTTTTTATTAGGATTCTGGAAGACTAATAGAATGGTTTTGAAAAAAGACTGGAATAATTTTAGAACTAACTAAGTTTTAGTTTATTTTTAGTTAGGGTTATAACTAAATCTACAAAAGTGTATACACTGAGAATAATAAATATATTTATTATTACCGTGAGAGTATCAAATCCTGAACAGTAAGGCCAATTACAACTAGACGAAGGGAATAATGTTTTAAAATTTATAAAGATAATTAAAGGGACCGTTATGATTGGTATTAGATGAAATATTTTTAATATGATATTTTTTTCGATAAGAAACTTATGAATAATTGAAATTATAAATGAAAGAGAAAACAAAAAGAGAATAATATTAATTATAGAATCAAGAAAATTACTATAAATATCATCAAACATATTAACAATTAAGTAAGTGAGAGCTAACCATATTATTAATAATAATATGGGATATTTTAAAAGAATTTTCATTTTTACTTCTTTTTAATTATACACGTAATTAAAAAAATCTTATTATTCACTGAGCCAGTCTTCTTTTTATTTTGGATTTAAAAGACGATATTATTTGTTTGGTTTCTCCACTTCCGATTCTACAAAATTAGTTACATTTCTTTTATATTCTCCATTTAATTGGAACACGGTATCATTGGTTATTATTTGATTGATTTTTTCTGTTTCAAGAGATTCTTCTTTACTAGAACCTGTAGTTCTTTTATAAACAATTCTTTCGCGACCAGCCTCACACGGAGAAATATAACCTCCTGCAATATGAGATATTTTCCCTTTATTAATTAAAAAAAGTATACCTTGGCTATCAACCCCCTCCAATACACCTTCAAGACATTTTTGGGAAGAAATGCAATTATCATCTGGATAACCTGGTATTCCTTTAAACCATATTTTCTCTTGAGAGGATTTTACTATTATTTCTTCACCAATATGGGGTCTTAAAAGAGATAGAGAATCTTCATCCATAACAGCGATACTGACACCATCTTCTCCTTTTCCTTTATCTATTTTATCTTCCCCCACGAAATTTATATTTAGCGACACTATTGGGACTTTTGCCATTTCTTTAGATTGAATACATTCTGTATTCCACATATATAGGAAGGTAGCATTTTGATATAGAAAAGTCAATTCATAATACTCTAAAGTCTTCCTAATTAAATGAATGATACTTTTGATTGTATTACCAAGAGCAGTTATGGTATTTATTAAAGTTAATTGCTTTTCACTTCTACGTTCTTAACATCAGCATTGCCGTTTCCACCAGCAGATGTTCCTGGTGCATATTGTTGGCCGGCACCACCTTCATATTTCACTCCGGATTCACCACCAGCGGAAGTTCCCGGAGCAAACATTATCTTGGAACCTCCTTCATAGACTACTCCCGCCTCTCCTCCAGGTCCTGTCCCGGGTGCCCATACATGTTCAACCTTATTAAAAAATTCCGTTTGACCTTCGGGACCATTAATAACAACAACTCTCTGGGCTACTTGATTTACAACTTGCTCTTGAACCTGAATAATTTCCTGTTTGGTATCTTCATCAACTTTCATTTTTATTTCTTCCATAGTTTTTTGTTGGGTTACGGTTCTTTCTTGAACTACATCTAAAACAGTATTATCGTTAACTTTATTTAAAAGGTTATCTTGTTTTTCTTTGGTTTGAAGATAGTTTTGTAATGAATTTTGGACCTCGGTTTGGTCTCCATTATCAGCATAATCTTGGGCTATATTTAATCTATTTTCGGCTTGTTTTTCTAATACTTCAATTTTTTTATCGGTCCCGAAGGTAAAAAAGTATTGAACAGTTTCTTTAATTTTTAAAAAAACTGAATTGTCTAAAATTGACTTTGAAGACGAATCGGCGGCTTTTGCAATTTTAGGGGTTAAAAAAATAAAGGCTGATAAAAATAACGTTAAAAATAATACTTTTTTTATATTCATCTTGAATAAGCATATATCGATTGTGTTAAATAAGTCAAATTAAACTGATCAAATTATCTATCTTAAATACCAAAAGGAGTATAAATAATGTATGGGGATAAATTCTAAAATTGCTAAAATTCCATTTTGGGTACTTTATTTAGTACTGGCTGCACTTACTTCGTTTAACTGGATTCGGGTAATTCTATTTCAGACTGACTTTGAGGCTTTCCGCTATACCCAACCATGGGATTATTATTTGTCAAAATTTTTTGCCGATACCTTTGGGACAACTCAAAAACAATATTTTATTTTTGCTCTCCCAATTATGTTAGTTTGCTTATACCTGATCCCTAAGTTCTTCAAAAAACTAATGAGTATGGATAAAAACTCCAATGTCAAAGGAGACAATCATGTGGCAGTTGTTCTTATCTTACTTACTACTCCTTCAATTCTTGGTTTATCCGTTACTTCTGGAATTATTCTTATAGTTTTGTTTTCGGTTTTATCGTGGATGGACGAGAAAAAAGCTAAATAGTGAATTTTTAGTTAACAGTAAATGAGATATCTTTAAGTACTTGGTGATTAATTAAAAATCTATACTGATAATTGCCAGACTCTAGATTAAGCATACCTTGATCGGAACCAAAATCGATACAATTGATATTTGGTTTGGAATTGACATTGAAAATAATATCTTTTGCTGAAGTAACAACTTTGTTAGTTTTTGAATCAATAATCTCGGTATCAACATGTAATAATTTTTTTTTGGGAGAAATAACAGAACAAAATTTATCTTTGTCCTTTATAAATTGGCTAGTCTTTTCTACTTCTGCCATTTCTATTCCATAACCCTTGGGAATTTTTGCTAGATATAAATTGAATAAATATTCATCTGCATTAAGAATAAAAGATTCTGTTTCCTGTTTTGTTTCGTACTTAGTTTTACTAACATCAATATTGTGCGTTATACCAACAATTTCTTCTTTAATGATATCGTGAAATAATTCAGGTGCTTTTTCATCAGAAATTTTGTAGACTGGGGGGTTTAAAGTAAGAACAT